>NZ_CP151099.1:4685500-4996500 GCF_038096175.1 Nostoc sp. UHCC 0302 | reverse complement strand
TTCCCAAGCCATAGATGCAACTGATGGAAGCAACAACTATGACATCACGGCGTTCAAAAAGCGATCGCGTCGCTGAGTGCCGCAACATATCAATTTCATCATTAATCGCAGCCGTTTTCTCAATATAAGTATCAGTAACTGGAATATATGCTTCTGGCTGATAGTAATCGTAGTAGCTGACGAAATACTCAACTGCATTGTTGGGAAAAAACTCCCGCAACTCGTTACAAAGCTGTGCAGCAAGAGTTTTATTATGTGCCAGAACTAAAGTCGGTTTTCCCACTTTCTCAATAACTGCTGCTACTGAAAATGTCTTACCTGTTCCCGTAGCTCCTAATAAAGTTTGGTAACGGTTACCAGCTTCGATACTAGCGGTGAGTTGTGCGATCGCTTGTGGTTGATCGCCTGTCGGACTAAAGGGAGCTTGAAGACAAAATTCTGTCATACAGTTTTGCTGAAAATACCCTATCTCATGGTAACGATATCACCCTGCAACCGTCAGACCTGGATGATTAAACGAATAAATAGCAATAATATTTTACAAAATTTTACTATTTAGATTTACTTATGTGTAAGTTTTAAAGATATATATACCTATAGAAGCTTTTTTAAGGTTAAACTCTCATATATAGGAAAATATTTATTTTTCCTTAATTATTGTAAAATTCAGTTAACAAATCCAGAGGTGTCCAGTTATGACTATTAGCAGCACTGGCAAAGCAATCAGTCCACGGCAAAAGCATACCAGGCTAAAGGGAGAAAATACAGTGGAAGTTGAAAATCATCAGGGACAAAGCTTGAGTGCAGATCACGTCGAGCAAGGTACTGAGTTACCAGTGCAGGCTGAACATGGCAAACTGATAGTTGCTGGAGCTCGTCCTATAGGTAGCAGTGACTTACAAGTAGCTGAAACAGTTTCAATTTCTGGGATACGTCCTATTAGCACCAGTAGCTTTGAAATAGTTCAGACAATTAACGAAGCTGGTATTCGTCCAATTGGTGCTAATACAATTCACATAGTTGGCACTATGCACTCATCTGGTGATCGTCCAATTTCCTCAAGTTCACTAGTTATTTCTGAAAACTATTCTGTGATGGGTAACCGTCCAGTGGCATCAAATTTTATTGATGATTATGAAGGTTTGATGGGTTTTCTCGATTAGACCACGAAATTATCCCCATAACTAAAAAACCCAGTTTCGTAATGAAGCTGGGTTTTTTAGTTGAAACTTCAAATGTAGAGAGAGATCCGATTAATAACGTTTTGCAAATTTCATTTTTTCATAAAAATTACTTGTCTCATCTTTATTGCAATAAAATAGCTTACTTACTCTTGTTATCTATCTTTTTGTATAGGTAACTAAACTACTATTGCTTTAAATTATCTGCTATCAATAGCTAGGATGCTTACTGCGATTGTATTTCTTTATTTTTAATTATTTAATATGTCTCCCGGCGGAAGGCTTCAGTAAAAAATTTAAGTTAGTCTGTAAATGTAATAACAAAGAATTTCAAAGTGAATTTAAAACTTTGAAAATAACTTTCTACAAAATTAGGAGTACAAAATGAGTATTGAAGATCGCGCAAAAGCTGCTGCTAAAAATGTTGAAGGTAAAGCACAAGAAGCGCTAGGAAATGTGACTGGAGATCCAGAAGATAAAACCGAAGGTAAAGCAAAACAAGCTGAAAGCGAAGTACGTCACGGTATTGAAGACGTAAAAGATAACGTGAAGAAAAAGATTGACTAAAAATCATACTGTTTTGCAGAAACTACCAGAAAATAGCAGGGTCGCATCCAATTTCTGCAAAACATCAGGTGATTAAAAACCACTAGCTATGCCCCTATAATTTTCCCTCAAGGTAGAAGAATAGGGGATTAGCTTTATTAGCATAAGTAGAGACGTAATTAATCACGTCTGAATATCCACGAACAACTTTCAAATATTTAAATAAACTTGCTTTTAAAAAAGCAAAAATTAGAAATTCAGCTGTTTTAAGCAAATAAGCTATTCTATCTATTCTTACAATTATTTTTTGGAGGCGAAAAAATGGTTCTGCTTCAGCAGAGTCGCAAAATATTGGCGACTTGCGTCTTAGTTTTAGTTCTGATGATAACTACCGCTTGTAGTGGTGGTGCTGTGGCACAAGCTCCCCGCACAACAGCCCCGCCAGCAATTGGCCGAGATTTAGCTTACGCGGAATTAGAGCGAGGCAACACACCAACAGGGGAAACTTTTGGTAATTGGGTTGTGCAAACATCTCGCGGATTAGTTAAGGATGCTTATGTACGCGATAACAACAAACTTGGTGTTGTTATTTCTTCTCAAGTTCGTCCTAATGAAGTGCGACCCTTAGCAAAATCTCTTGTTCAAGGTTTTCATAAAAATTTCCCTAATCAAGACTTAAAAGTTTTGGTATATGGGCCAGACAAGCAACTGATCTTAACTACTCAATACGATACTCAGACTAATCAAGTTAAGTATAGCTAATCACTGAGTTTACCATGAAGTACGAAGAGTAAATTCAAAATTCCCAAGATTTTTTTGAGCTTGGGCTAGCAAATTATAGGTGATTAGAAATTTTGGAATAAGGAGATGAGTAAGATGGCAAGCAGCGAACAGTACAGACGTGAAATTATGAAAGATTTAGCCAAGGGAGATGTAGAATCCTTGGATGATTCTAAAAACGATTCAGCAACCGAATATCAAAACTTCGACGATTTTGCTCAACGCACAACAACAGATCAACGTCGGCAGTTATTTAGTAGGTCTTTACATCCAGACCGGATTCCCACCAGTCAATTAGAGCCAGAATTACAACAAGCGATCGCTCAAATTAAACCAAATGAACGGGATGATGTAGCACGCGCCTTTTTCAAACACTTAAAGGGAAGAGGACTAGATGATCGGCATCTAGAACAACAGTTGGGTCTTTCTACGCACCACCCCAGCCGCATGAGTGCTGATGATGTTAGCAAATTAGCATCCTTTGTTTATCACAACCACCCAGACATTTTTCACGATGTACTAGCGGAGCAACCAGGTATTATCAAGTTTCTTAGCAATCCTGTAGTAGCAGGCATTATCGGAATTACCGCAGCTAAATGGTTAAGTGGTCGCAAATAGTACTCAGTATAGACGCGCCAAATAACGTCTGTAACAGTTTCTTGAGGTGGGCAATGCTCACCTTTTTATTTGCCAATTGTTTGATGCAGGGTGCTATAGAAAAAAGTAAATCACAGTTAGTGCAGCTGTAATCAGAACAGGGTTTGCTGCTAATCTGTAAGCAAACTGCTTATATACACGAATATTTACATAAACAACATTTATACACTTACGAAGCAACTAAACTTTACATAAATTTAATACAGCTATTTAACGATTCCATAGTTTAAAACTCTGATGAAATCTAGCTTTTAACCAGCTATAACATTAGATTTCTTGTATTTATAACTTTAAAGATTTGATTAATCTTAGGTAAAAATTCTTGATTATATTTACGTAAAGTGTAAAAATATTTACTAAACTTTTGTCAAGAGTATACATAAAACATCAATAATATCTTGAAAAAAAGCAGAATAATATAAGTTGAAATTTATAAATCTTCTTGGTAAATAAATTTTGTAAGTAGAAAAAAGAACAGCTAATTAATCCAACTTTTTTCTGATTTTTTTAATTTTCTACCCTTTGTTCTAACTTGCTTGTTGTTATCAGTGATACACTGATGTGATAGTTTGAATAGTACTTAATGTGTAGATGTTTTAATGTGCAATTTTTGAAGTAATGGTGAATCCGACTAATTCGGGAACTATACCAGAAATCTTTATCTTTTTGCAGGAACTAGTTTAGCTATATCTACATGAAATTTACCAACTTTACCCCAGTTAAAACCCTAAAAAATAGCGAATTCTGGTTATTAGGAATAGCAGCAAGCTTAATTGCAATTATAGTGACTCTAACCTGGAAATCGGGAGATATTTCTCAACTGGGTATGAGTATATTGTTTTTATTCGCTGTCATCTCTTTCTTAGGGGAAAAACGCGATGAATTAACTTTAGAAAGTGGAATTTTTTCTAGCTTTTTAGGTGCATTCTTAATTGCTGTTGTACTATGGCAAAGTATATTTTTACCCAAAGGTGAGCAAATTGCAGTTTTTACCCATCTATCACCTCTGATTTCTGCGATCGCAGTAGGTTTACTTGCTTCTGGTTTGAAGGGATTAAAGCAATATTGGCAAGAACTAACTATCTTGTTTTTTCTTGGTGTTCCAAAGCTAGTTTTAACATCTTTAACTGACATTTCCCCCATAACTGCTAAATTCTCAACGTTACTCCTTTGGTATTCAGGTTTTGACGTATCTCTTCAACAAAGTATTTATATAAATTTGCCAACAGGAAGCATCAAAGTTTATTCTGGCTGTTCTGGGGTAGAATTAATTAGCCATTTGTTAGGACTATCAGTGATTGCTTTGCTAATGTTTCCTCTAGAGCGAAAAAAGAGAATTGTTGTGCCAATTGGGGCTGTACTGATAGCATTTATAGTCAATGGTATACGAGTTGCCCTGCTTGCTGTTATTGTAACGAAACAGCAATCGTTCGATTATTGGCACCAGGGGGATGGTTCTCGGCTATTTGGGATGATTGCAGTGTTGATATTGGGATTATTCTACTTTTTTTTGCTCAAGCAAGAGGAAGGTAAAAAACAGGGTAATGCGGAGTCTTAAAAAAGATGTCTCAATGGAAACAATTGCGGATATTGTTTTTAGCTTTAACACTGGGTTGTGTGCTATTTGTTTTGGTAAAGATATTGCTGACGAAAACTACACAAAAACCCAAAGCAGACTCACTTTTTAAAGACTATGAACACCCTAGCTATAGCGTTGGTTCATATCCTTCTCAGCTCTCTGCTTTCAGAGAATCTTTTTTTTAGGCTAATAATGTTTGTAGGAAGGTAATTGTTTAAAACTTTTGTTGCAAATGTATTGTGTATAGTGATAATTTTTCATAAAACTCTTGTTTTCATTAATCAAATATAAGTATCTATAACTAGCGTCAACTTTGAGTTTAAAAGATTGAAATTCATGTCAATCAACATCTCCATCTTTTTTCTATTTTGCTAAAAACATGACTAAATCGAATAGTGAAAAATTCATTCCTTTAGTACAAGAATTACAAGAGTTTGCCTTCACCCAAATAGGCTCTATTGCCATTTTACGAATACTTGGCTACGGTCTCTTACTGTTAGCGCTTTTCGACATTGTTGAGATGTTTGTCCCACCAAATTTTATGAATCCTGCCTGGGAATTTCAAACTTTTGGGGCAATAGTTGAACGGGTACCTGTGCCTTTAATTGGGTTGGTATTTGTTTTCTTTGGAGAAATGCATTCACGAACCAAATGGGAATTCTTAATCGTGAAGCTATTATCTTGGTTAACTATAGTAATAGCAGTACTTTTTTTATTGCTAATTCCTTTGGCAATTGGTAATACTGTTCGTCTCAGCAATCAGAGTGCTACTCAAATCACTAATGCATCTAAGCAACAAATATCTCAAGCAGAACAAGTCGAAAAGCGGCTGAGTGCAGCCACACCTGAACAAATAAATAATTTTTTGAGAAGCCAAGGTAGAACTGTAGAAGGCAAAAGACCTGAAGAAATAAAAAGTCAAATTTTGTTAGAACTTTCTAAAGCTAAGATACAAATTAAAAATCAAGCACAAAACACTCAGTCTTCTCAGAAGCTGAACTTGATCAAGAGTTCTGTGAAATGGAATTTAGGAGCTTTGGTTTCTGGAGCTTTGTTCTTCAGTCTTTGGAAGGGAACTCAATGGGCAAGAATGAGTAAGTAGAGACGTTTAAGTATTATCTGGAGTTTTGTAAACCCATTTCTTTGCAGAAATTGGGTTTTTTGCTATTTGGTGTCAACACAATATACAGCATAATTCAGAATGAAAACAGGCTTTATACCTGACTTTGAGACCCATATTGTGTACTTCATCAACTTGAAATCCGCTGTATTTATATTTTATTTATAAAAAAAGTAGGTTTGACAAATAACCAACCTACTTTTTTGTAGTTTCTGATTAATTTAATTCAAAATCTCAATCACCCAATTTAAACTTTTGCCAGTTCTGGGGCAGGACGCTTGCTGTTGCGAATGTTTGTAATAGCTTCAGCATAATCTTTAGCATTAAACACAGCTGAACCAGCAACGATCGCATTAGCTCCCGCTTCCAAAACTTGCCAAGTATTATTTGCCTTGAGTCCCCCATCCACTTCAATCCAGGGGTCAAGACCACGTTCATCGCACATTTGGCGCAGCTTGCGAATTTTAGGTAATACACCAGGAATAAAGCTTTGACCGCCGAAACCAGGGTTGACGCTCATAATCAACACTAAATCGCACAGATCCAAAACATATTCAATTAGTTCTAGAGGAGTACCAGGATTAAGTACTACTCCGGCTTTCTTACCAAGTTCTTTGATTTGACCCAAAGTGCGGTGCAGATGTGGCGAAGCATTATGCTCAGCGTGTACGGAGATAATATCAGCACCCGCCTTAGCAAATCCCTCTACATACTTTTCTGGCTCCACAATCATCAAGTGGACATCCAGTGGCTTAGTCGTAACCGGACGAATTGCCTCCACTATCAGCGGGCCTATCGTAATATTAGGTACAAAGCGACCGTCCATAACATCAACGTGTATCCAATCTGCTCCTGCTGCGTCTACGGCGCGAATTTCGTCTCCTAGACGACTAAAATCGGCTGATAGGATAGATGGAGAAATTACAATGGGCTTTTGAGATAGGTTTTGGGTCATGGCTGGTAGGTTTTTGAGCGTCCTTGTCTGTAAGCATTTTAACAAAAGATTGAGCTAGCGCTGATAACTTTGATCCCAGCTTGTTCAGCAAGCAAAAGAAATGTTCAGCAGCTAAGAAGCAGAAGAGAATTCTACTGACAATTGATTAACTAATAACTAACAACTAAACAATGGGCAAAAAACTAACCTGGATAATTTTGGGATTGAGTGCTTCCTGCCTAAGTGCGCCAGTAATTGCGTCAGCCTTAGAATCTTCCCTGGGAACAAATGGCATTGATGCTCTTAAGCTACACAAACCTCCATATAATTTAATCGGTCGTAAGATTGCTATTGGTCAAGTAGAAATTGGGCGTCCGGGGATGTTTGGTTGGGATAAAGCGGTGTCCAAAAACCGCGCCATATCCCTAGCAGCTGTGTTCTTACGTAATGGCCCAGCTAAGTCAAATAACGGTGTTGACCCCCACGCCTATAATGTCGCCGGGGTGATGGTGAGTCAAGACAAAGCCTTGCCAGGAGTTGCCCCAGGAGCGCGATTGTATTCATCTGCGGTGGGTTCTACTAAAAACATGGGTCAGCCAGAAGAGTGTTTATCAGCCCAGCACATAGCTCTACAAAATAGTGGTGATGTTCGTGCTATTAACTTCAGCTTTGGTGAACCTTTAAGCCGCGACCCACGACCGGAGGCTGCTTTAGACGGCAATGCTTTACTAACATTATGTATTGACTGGTCTAGTCGCGCTCATGATGTTCTGTATGCGATCGCTGGTAACCAGGGTAAAGGTGGTATTCCAATACCTACAGATAATTTTAATGGAGTCAACGTGGCTTTTTCATCCCGGAGAGGGGGGATTTTTAATAAAGTAGACGTTTCTAATCTGGCTGGTGCTAATCAGGGGGTGAGCGGGCGTTTGGCTGGAAGGGAGTTTAATCTTGGTGGACGTCGCGCAATTAGTTTAGTAGCACCAGGTAGTAACATTCCTTTGCTCAACCCAGATGGCAAATTGAATAAAGCCACAGGTACAAGTTTTGCCACGCCTCACGTTACAGCTACTGTTGCTTTATTGCAGGAATTTAGTGACCGACAAAGCCGGATAAAACAACCTAACTGGAGTACCGACGGTCGACGTCATCAAGTTATGAAAGCTGTATTACTCAATTCAGCAGACAAAATTCAAGATAGCGGCGATGGCTTACGCCTGGGAATGAGCCGGACGCTCATTGATAAACAAAATCAAGACTGGCTGGCTTCTGATGCTTATAAAGATCCGACAATTCCCTTAGATGCCCAAATGGGAGCGGGACACTTGAATGCGTTTCGTGCTTATCAGCAATTTAGTGCTGGTGAATGGCAGCCATCAACTACTGTACCCGCCATTGGCTGGGATTATCGCACAGTAAATGCTGGGGTGTCTGTTGAATATGCATTGGCAAAACCGTTAAAGCAAAACAGTTTTGTTGCCATTACCTTGGCTTGGGATCGTTTGGTAGAGCTAAATGATAATAACAAAAACCAGCAGTATGACGTGGGAGAGAGTTTTCGCGATCGCGGTTTGAATAACCTTGACCTCTACTTAGTAAAAGCTGATGCTCAAAATACTGATGCTGGTACTGTTTGTTCTTCAATCAGTCCAATCGATAGTGTGGAACATATTTTCTGCCCCGTTCCTGCTACAGGCAATTACAAAATCCGCGTCCAGTTTCGCCAAAAAGTTAACGAAGCCACTCAACCCTATGCTTTAGCTTGGTGGGCTGCACCTTAATCTAGATTTGTCTAAAATCATCCAATTAAGACTGAAAATTGTTGTGCTTTGAGAAGAATCGAGTACTCACAAGTCAGAATTCAAAATAACCTCACAAATAAATTCAGGGGGTTGAGTAAATCAAAAATTTTTCTTCTCCCCAATTTTAATTGGAGGCTTTCAATCATGATTCATCCACCAGTAGCACTCCCATCCATACTGAATTCTTGGTTGGTAAACTTTTAAAAACTAGATTGGAAGCGGAATTGCCGCTTCCAATTTCAACTCAATTCAGTTGTCAATGGCGGATATTACACCATAGGTTTTCACCGTAAGAACAAAGAGATTTTTAATTACTACCCACTACTTAGCTACTGTTTCAGAAACTGTAACAGTCCCCTCTTTAAGTCCTAGCAAATGCAATAGTTAACAATTGATGCACGAGTAACAGCATCAATTTTGAAAGACAGATTAAAAATCTTTGGCAATAGAGGTAACAGGATGATTCAGCAGAAATTTAGTGGTGTGAAAGAAAATTTCCTGCAAAGACGTTACGGCGTTAGCTTGGGAAGACGTTACGTTCTAGCGGCTGCGAGTGTGGTGCTATTAGGTGTATTGGGTTGTTCTCAGGTTAATAACAGTACAAGTGCGCTTGCTCAATCTGATCTACCTCAGCCAGAATCTCCATTGCAAAAAAACAGTCAACCCTAATACAAAAATAGTTGATGCTAATAATAAATTTGGGTTCAAATGATTTTCAGAAATTCTGAAAAAAGATAGTAGTGAGAAGAATATTTTTATCTCACCTTCAAGTGTAGCGATCGCACTTGCTATAACCTACAATGGCGCTAGCGGTTCGACTCAACAAGCAATGGCCAAAACCCTAGAGTTTCAGGGGATGAATCTGCCAGAAATCAACTCTTCTTATGCAGCACTAAAGGAGCTACTTAAAAGTCCAGATCCGCAAGTACAGCTAACTATTGCTAACTCACTTTGGGCAAATCAAGATAATAGCTTTCAGCTAGACTTTATCCAGAAAACTGAAAACTTCTATAAAGCCAAGGTAACCAAACTAAACTTTAAAGATGCCGCAGCCCCCAGTAATATCAATAACTGGGTAAATGAGAATACAGGGGGCAAAATCAACAAGATAGTTGAAACAATTAAACCAGACGAGGTATTATTTCTAATTAATGTTATATATTTTAAAGGGAAATGGAGCAACGAATTTAATAAAAACCAAACTGCTGAATACCCATTTTACTTGACATCAGCTAAACAAAAACAACACCCAATGATGTCGCAAAAGGGTGAATACAGATATTATGAAAACGAACAATTTCAGGCAGTTAGTTTACCTTATGGGAAAGATGGTAAATTGAGTTTTTATATCTTCCTTCCCAAACAAAACTCCAATCTCAAGAGCTTTTATCAAAACTTGAATACTGAAAACTGGGAAAAATGGATGACTCAGTTCAGCAAACAGGAAGGATTTATTCGCTTGCCTCGGTTCAAAACAGATTACGATGTTACACTGAACGATTCCTGAAAGCTTTAGGGATGGAAGAGGCTTTTAGCAGTAAAGCCAACTTCTCCAGTATGGGTAAAAATTTTGCCATTAGCCAAGTTAAACATAAAACTTTTGTCGAGGTGAATGAAGAAGGAACCGAAGCCGCAGCGGCTACCTCTGTGGGAATTGAGGCAGTTTCGTTTAGACCGCAACCAAAATCATTCAAAATGATTGTTGACCGTCCCTTTTTCTGTGCGATTAGGGATAATCAGACAGAGAACATTTTGTTTATGGGTTCAATTGTCGAGCCAGAGTAATCAAGTTAAAAGTCAAATTTGTTTGATTTTGAATTTTGGAATCTAGGGTAATGTTGCCTCTGAGACACTCAGAGAAGTTTTACTATCAGCTTTTGGAGATTCACTTGTTGCAACTGAGGTAGTTATCTCTCCAGTAGGGCTGTCGTCCGTATCGTTACTTAGTACCTTGGGACGCAGAGCGCTTAAAGCAGTCTTAATCACAACAGCTGTGGGTACTGCCACAATCACACCCAAAAGTCCGCCAATTCTGGCTCCTGTTAAGACTGAAATTAATATCCAAACAGGGTTTAAACCAGTAAAACTTCCTAGAATGCGGGGAGCAATTAAATTTTCGAGAATTTGCTGTACAATTACTGCTGCGATTAAAACCCTCACTCCCATTGAAAAGTCTTGTAGTGCCACCAACAGCGTAGTCAGAGCAATGCCTACAGAACCGCCAAAGGGAACGAGAGCCATAACTCCAATAGTTAAGCCAAATAGTAAACCAAATGGCACTTTCAGCCACAAAAATGTAGGAATCAAGGCTGATGCCATACAAGTAGATAAAATCAGCTGGGTGATGAAGAAATTTTGAAAGCTCAGGCGTACCGTTCGGGAGAACGGATCGCGAAATTTCGAGGGCAGCCATTCCACTAAACTCTGCCAGAGTTCACCCCCATGCTGTAAAAGATAGAAAGTCAAAACCATCGTCAAGAGAATATCAAGCAGGCTAGTGAATGTGACTACAGCCAGATTCAAAACTTGTCCAGCGATCGCCTGCAATTGTCCTTTGACGCGATCATTAATTTGTACAACTAAGGCATCCAGGTTAATTGGGATGCCGAAAAGTTCTGCTTTCTCGTTTAACAACATTAACTGAGAACGTCCAGAGTCAATTAACTCCGGTAAGCGAGCCACTAGTTGTTGAGCTTGGGTGAGGGCTAGCGGGAAAAGAGTGACACCTAACGCTAATAAAATCGATAAAGCCAATAAAAATACTAGGATAGCAACTTGCTCTCGCCTAGCACCGTGATGCTCCATCCAGCTTACAGGGTAGTTAAGCAGAAATGCCAGCACCGAGGCTCCGACTAAAATGACTATTAGGGAGTGGAAATAATTGAAAATTGTCGAGATTGCCCAACTATTGAGAACTAGCAGCGGAGCAAATAGTGCGATCGCTCCGATTCGCGCTATTGGTGCGAGTGTTTGCCACCAGTTGAGTAGCTTGCGTGTCTGCATTTTTAAGCTGATTGCGGGATAAAACTAAATTAAATCTTTCTCTACAGCTTATTATCTCTAATTACATTAGTCTCATTCATCCTTCTAGTTTAGGAGTTAAACTCATCCAAATGGAAAATATTGAACCAAAAGAGAACGGGGACTGGGGACTTTTAAAAGGCAGAGGGGAAGAGAGCAGGGGGCAGGGGGAAGTAATTCCCTCTCCTCTGCTCCCTGCTCCCTGCTCCCCTGCTTCTTCTCAATCCCCAATCCCTAAAACACAGTTGCTTTTGCACTTAATTCCAGTCTTCGGCTTTTTCCCATCTTTGTGGACTCTTTATCGCCGTCAGGGAAGCCGGGAACAATTTGCCATTAGTCGTCTGTCTATTACTTTGGCATTAACTTGGCTTTTAGGTTACCTGCTGTTAGCAACCGGAGCAGCAACCTCAGATTTTTTCGCACTGCGTCTATTCATACTCAATGGTTTTCTCACCTCTGGTTACTTTTTGGTAAGTCTTTGGTTGATTTTTCGCTTGCTAAAGGGCAATTCTAAGCGCTTACCAGGATTTAGCAGTTTTGCTGAACGAGTTCTAGGTAAATACTTATCTTAATTTTTTGAGGGACAGGTTAACAGTATATTTACTTATCTTTGAAGAAATTTCATTTTATTTCCTCCACACATCTGGTCAAATCCGGTTTATTATTGCCATACTTCAAGAAAACATTTCTCGGTTTGCCCAAAAAATGGAAAAATGCTGCTATAAGTGTTGTGGTTGAAACAAAAATGAAAATGTTAGCACTGATAATAAAGAGTTAACTATTATGAATTGATTTGTCTGCATATTTATTAGTTTACAAAATTACCGAGATTGATTAAGTAAGTGTGAGGAAGTCTGTGACCATTCAAAGAAGTTCGGCGGAAGAAAATCAGTCTGGAAAGGCCTCCAAGCCTGGCAAAAGAATTTCCCAGAACTCGAAATCCGGACGTTGGCTGTGGTTTTGGGTGGGTATGAGCGGTATTGCAATGGTGTCTGCAACAGCAGGGGCTTTATTAGCTGTGTCTTTAACTAGTACGCCTTTGCAACAAGCCCAACTCAGCCCACAAGAAGAGGCGGTATTTGATGGCGATCGCATCTCTGGTGGTGGACTGCGATTTTCCCAATTAACTCGCCCTGTGAATCTCTTAATTATGGGGATGAGTGTACTTCCACCAGATGTCCAAAACCCTCCCGTCGAAAGCAAAAATCTTCGATATCTGCCTCAGTTAAACTCCTTTGATGGTCTTTCAGATGTGATGCTCTTGGTCAAATTTGACCCAGACACGAAAAAGGTAGTTATGCTCTCTGTTCCCAGAGATACCCGTACAGAAATAGAAGGGTATGGGGTAAAAAAAATTAATGCTGCCAATGTTGATGGCGGCCCCGCTTTAACTGCCAAAACCGTCAGTAATCTCTTAGGCGGTGTGGGAATTGATCGCTATGTGCGAATTAACGTTCTAGGAGTTGCCAAGCTGATTGATGCTTTGGGTGGGGTGACAGTGTACGTTCCCAAAGATATGAAGTATCAAGATGATTCGCAGCATCTATATATCAATTTGAAGGCGGGTAAGCAACATCTCAACGGTGATCAAGTACTGCAATTACTGCGTTTTCGCCATGACGAATTAGGAGATATTGGTCGGATTCAACGGCAGCAAATGGTGATGCGTGCTTTGATGGATCAAACGCTCAACCCAGCTACTGTTGCTCAATTGCCGAAAGTACTTGACGTAGTTAAAGAACACATTGATACCAACTTGACAGTTGAAGAGTTAGTGGCATTAGTAGGTTTTGGAATGCGAACAAACCGCTCTAATATGCAGATGTTAATGCTTCCTGGACGCTTTAGCGAGAAGCGTGAATTTGATGCTAGCTATTGGTTACCAAATCAAAATGCTATTGCAAAGTTGATGACTCAGCACTTTGGCTTAGAATCTCAAGAAGCACAGCAGGAGCAGTTGAGTGATCCAAGTTCTTTACGAGTAGCAATTCAAGATAGCACGGGTGGCGATCGCTCTAATATCCGACCATTGATTAGAGCTTTAGAAAAAGCTGGATATCGCAATGTTTATGTATCTAAGCCTTGGGGTGAGCCTTTAGAAGTAACTCACATTGTCGCTCAGCAAGGAGATGGTAACAGCGCCCAATCAATTCGCGACACTTTAGGATTTGGGGAAGTGCGAGTGGAAAGTACTGGCAATATTAGCTCGGATATCAGTATTCAAATAGGTCAGGATTGGTTGCAACAAAAAGCTATCTTTGAGAAGTCTACTAACCCTTAAGCTCTACTCTTTTTAGACATCTACCATATCAAAATTCTTAAACAAAAAGGCGTGAGGTTTTTCCTCACGCCTTTATATTAATGTGAGTTCGATGTCTGCTTAATTAGCCCAATCAAAAGACCTCAAAGAGCTTTTACTACGCAAAACTGTCCCTCTCCGAGTCGGAGAGGGACAGACTTGAACTTTTGTTCAAGGCAGGGAGAGGTTTGTCGAATTCACTTTATGTTAGTCCCTTCATAAGGGACTAACATAAAATAAATTATCTAAGGGTACGTTATAACGTCAACCCTAAAAGACAAATAGGTGCGTTACGCCGTCGCCATAACACACCTTACAACCTTGGTTGGATACTTTTTTAATTAGTCAGTACCTAAAATCTCATTTATTGCTGTTACTAAAGTAGTAACATCTACCAATTGCCAGATGTACGTTCATTATAAGGATCACCTGTAAAAGGTTGTACGCCAATAGTTGGATAAGCATCATCAGTAGGGCCGAAAATCCGCATAAAAGCTTCAGAAATATATTGAGTCATACTAGCAAGCATTTTGTAAATAGCCATAATATTAGACTCCTTTTTCCAAGTCACTTTAATTGTGATGTCTATACTCTAATTCTGATATTATTGCCTAACTAAAATTCGCAATATATTGATAATACTTGCAATCTTTTTTCAGTTATCTTTGCAATACTTTATGTTTCCAAAAAATAAATTTTTTTCTATTTTAATTGTACCTTACTATTGTTAATAGTAGTATTCTAACTATTAAAAACTATTAAATTATAGATAATTTTAGTATTAATTTCCCCGCAAATACAAGGTTTTGCCCCATTTTCTGAAAAAGAGCTTGTAGGAATTGACATTATTTATGGTAAAAGTTACCATAAATAGAAGAAGCATTCTTATAAGGAAGCTCTTGCATGACAACTTTCCCAGGTTTGGACTATGTACAGACCAATAATCACCAACAGCGAAGCCTCCAGAACCAGGAGTTAAACCTGACTGTAGATGACTACAGCTTGCTGACTGACCTTTACCAGTTGACGATGGCAGCTTGTTACACAGGCGAAGGTATAGAACAACAACCAGCCAGCTTTGAGTTATCTGTCAGACGCTTGCCTGAAGGTTTTGGTTATTTAATTGCAATGGGGCTAGCACAAGCCTTGGAATATTTGGCAAAATTCCGCTTTAGCCTTTCTCAAATTGCAGCTTTACAGGGAACCGGAATATTTACTCAAGCTAATGATCGCTTTTGGTCACTGTTAGCCCAAGGACAGTTTACCGGAGATGTGTGGGCAGTACCAGAAGGAACAGCTGTATTTGCCAATCAGCCACTGCTACGGGTAGAAGCACCCCTTTGGCAAGCGCAACTGGTAGAAACTTACCTACTGAATACAATCAATTACCAAACTTTAATTGCTACCAAAGCAGCACGATTACGTGATGTAGCGGGAGAGCAAGCAACACTCTTAGAATTTGGCACAAGACGGGCGTTTAGTCCCCAAGCTTCCTTGTGGGCGGCGCGGGCGGCGTTGGCGGGTGGCTTAGATTCAACTTCCAATGTGTTAGCAGCGCTACAACTGGGATATTTGCCAAGTGGTACGATGGCACACGCTTTGGTGATGGCACTGTCAGCAATCGAAGGCTCAGAAGATCAAGCGTTTAGTGCTTTTCATCGACATTTTCCGGGTGCGCCATTGTTGATTGATACTTACGATACCATTGCTGCTGCCCAGCGCTTGGCTGACAAAGTAAATTCCGGGGAAATGAAATTAACAGGAGTGAGGTTAGACTCTGGAGATTTAGTTACTTTATCCAAACAAGTGCGATCGCTTCTTCCTAATGTGCCAATTTTTGCTAGTGGTGACTTGGACGAGTGGGAAATTGCTAGGTTAAAAGCAGCTGAGGCTGATATTGATGGCTATGGATTAGGAACGCGACTAGTTACGGGTTCACCTGTGAATGGAGTCTATAAACTCGTAGAAATTGATGGCATCCCAGTTATGAAACAGTCTAGTGGCAAAATGACTTATCCAGGTCGTAAGCAGATTTTTCGCTCATTTACTGGAAGTACGGTAAAAGCAGATAGGTTGGGATTGGTAAGTGAAAGTCCTCTGGAAGAACAACCTTTGTTGCAGTTGGTGATGAAGGGAGGTAAACAGGTGCAACCCGTGGAGAATTTGATAGCAATTCGCCAACGTACCGCCGCCTCTGTTGCTAGTTTGCCACAAGAAACACGGCGTTTGGATAATCCTGTCACAGTAACGGTGGAGATTTCGGAGGGTTTACGGGAATTAACTGAAGAAACTAAGAAACAAACCGCAAAGGACGCATTCGCGAAGCGTCTGTCTGCGACACGCTGCGCGAACGAAGAGAAGGACGCAAAGTAAGATTATGAGAATTGCCTTATTTGGTACTAGTGCTGATCCACCAACTGCCGGACATCAAGCGATTCTGAGTTGGTTGTCTGAACGTTATGATTGGGTAGCAGTTTGGGCAGCAGATAATCCATTTAAGTCCCATCAAACACTGTTGGAACATCGGGTGGCAATGCTGCAACTGTTGATTGCCAATATGGATGTGCCACAGCACAATGTTGCTTTAGAACAAGAATTGAGTAGCTGGAGAACACTGGAAACAGTAGAGAAAGCGAAACTCCGTTGGGGAACAAATGCTGAGTTGACGTTAATAATCGGTTCAGATTTAATAAATCAGCTGCCGCGTTGGTATCACATTGAAGATTTGTTACAGCAAGTGCAACTACTGATTGTGCCGCGACCAGGATATGCGATAGATGAGTCTAGCTTAGAGGCAGTGCAAAAGCTAGGAGGAAAAATTGCGATCGCCAGCTTGACCGGTCTAGATGTTTCCTCAACAGCATATCGCGAACATGGAGATTCTCAAGCCCTCACCCCCCCTGTAGCTGCCTATATTAATCGAGAGCATTTGTACAAATGCCAGGACGCAACCAAAAAAAGATTTCTACTCCGCTAAACCAACAACCTTTGGCTGATTTCAAAGTTGGTGTTGATAATGTAATTTTTTCTGTAGATACTGCACAGAATCGGCTGTTAGTTCTATTAGTAATGCGACAGCAGGAACCGTTTTTAAATTACTGGAGTCTTCCCGGTACTTTGGTGCGTCGAGGAGAATCTTTAGAGGATGCCGCCTATCGCATCATGGCAGAGAAAATTAAGGTTAACAATCTTTATTTGGAGCAATTGTATACCTTTGGTGGGCCACATCGTGACCCACGAGAAGCAGCCGATAGTTATGATGTGCGCTATCTGTCAGTTAGTTATTTTGCCCTTGTGCGCTTTGAAGAAGCGGAATTGATTGCTGATCGCCTTACTGGAATAGCGTGGTATCCGGTAAAACAAGTTCCACAATTAGCTTTTGACCATAATGAAATTTTGGCTTATGGACACAGGCGTTTACGAAATAAGTTGGAGTATAGTCCGGTAGCTTTTGAAGTCTTGCCAGAAATGTTCACATTGAATGATTTATATCAATTGTACGCCACAGTTTTAGGTGACAATTTTTCTGATTATTCTAATTTTCGGGCGCGTCTACTCAAGTTAGGTTTTTTGTCTGATACCGGAATTAAAGTTTCGCGGGGCGCTGGTCGTCCGGCTAGTTTGTATAAGTTTGATGCTGAAGCTTTTGCCCCTTTAAAAGATAAACCTTTGGTGTTTATTTAAATAAAATGTCCTTTGTCCTTCGTCATTTGTCCTTTGTGAAAACCAATGACCAATGACAAATGACCAATAACCAATGACCAATGACAAAAAAATGAAAATTGCGATCGCTCAAATTAATCCTATAATTGGTGACTTACCAGGAAATGCCCAAATAATCTTAGAAATGGCACAAAGGGCAGCAGCAAAAGGAGTACGTTTGCTGTTAACACCAGAACTTTCTTTGTGTGGCTATCCTCCAAGGGATTTATTACTAAATCCCAGTTTTATCGAAGCGATGGGTATTACATTACAGCAATTAGCGCGAGACTTGCCATCTAATATAGCTGTGTTAGTGGGAACTGTTGAACAACATACAAAAGCCCACGTTACTGGTGGTAAAACTTTATTTAATAGTATAGCTTTGTTAGAAGATGGTAAGGTAAAACAACTTTTTTATAAGCGGCTTTTACCTACTTATGATGTATTTGATGAAAATCGCTATTTTGAAGCAGGGTTACAAGCTAATTATTTAACTCTAGACAATATTCATATTGGCGTAACTATTTGCGAAGATTTATGGAACGATGAAGAATTTTGGGGCAAACGTAGTTATACAGTCAATCCAATTGCCGACTTAACAATTTTGGGTGTAGATTTAATTGTGAATTTATCTGCTTCTCCCTACAGTGTTGGCAAGCAACGTTTTCGGGAAGTAATGCTTAAGCATAGTGCAGTACGTTTTCAACAACCAATTATCTATGCTAACCAGGTAGGCGGGAATGATGACCTAATTTTTGATGGTTGGAGTTTCGCCTTGAATCGTCAAGGTGAAATCGTGTCTCGTGCGCGTGGTTTTGAAACTGATTTGCTTGTAGTCGAATTTGATGAGGTGCAACGAGATTTGCAGTTAGCTTCTATAGCACCTGCATATGAATCTGAAGATGAAGAAATTTGGCACGCTTTAGTTTTGGGAGTGCAAGATTACGCGCAAAAGTGTCGTTTTTCTAAAGTAGTACTGGGTTTAAGTGGAGGGATTGATTCTGCATTAGTAGCTGCGATCGCAGCTGCTGCACTAGGTAAAGAAAACGTCCTCGGTGTTCTCATGCCTTCCCCGTACAGTTCTGAGCATTCTATCACTGATGCTTTGGCATTAGCCGAAAATTTAGGCATTAAAACCAATACCTTACCGATTGGCGAATTAATGCAAGGCTTTGACCATACCTTAGCTGATTTGTTTGCAAATACCGAATTTGGGCTGGCAGAAGAGAATATACAATCCCGAATTCGGGGTAATTTATTAATGGCGATCGCTAATAAATTCGGCTATTTGCTATTGTCTACAGGTAATAAGTCAGAAATGGCAGTCGGTTACTGTACCCTCTACGGTGATATGAATGGCGGTTTAGCGGTAATTGCAGATGTTCCTAAAACCCGCGTTTATTCACTTTGCCATTGGTTAAATCGCTATAGTGAAATTATTCCGCAAAATGTTCTGATAAAAGCACCCAGTGCCGAACTCAAACCAGGTCAAGTAGATCAAGACTCTCTACCGCCTTACGAAATTTTAGATGATATCTTACAACGGTTAATTCATAATCACCAATCAGCAGCACAAATTGCCGCAGCAGGTCACGATCCAGTTATTGTAGACAGAGTTATCCAGATGGTGGCGCGTGCTGAATTTAAGCGGCGGCAAGCACCCCCAGGATTGAAAATCACTGATCGTGCTTTTGGTACTGGCTGGCGAATGCCAATTGCTAGTAACTGGGTTGCTGTTAAAAATGCCTACCAAGCTAAAACTGTACCGGCTCCTACTTTAGCCTATTCGGATGGACAAGATGCTCATCCGCGAATCAAATAATTATTTGTAGTCTGTATATAGCAGTATAAACAAGAATCCCGTTTTCTTAGAGAAAGCGGGATTTTAAAACTTTCAATTCTCAAAAATCAAATAGAATAGGCAATTTTTAGTACTTATTACCAATAGTAAAAATTATAGCTATTTTTAATAGTAAAAATTTTAACAAAATTTAGTGCATAGTGTATAATTTTAAACAACACGAATGTTCAAATAACCTTTGTACCTAGAGTAAGTAAATGAAAGCAGGTGCATCATGAAACTACAAGATTTTTTGGGAAAACAGGAGAAATGGGGATTTGAGGCGATCGCTAAAGACCCAGAATTAGCTCGTCAGATTCAGGTACTTTTAATTGGTTTAGGTCTCCTCGACCCTCCTGCTGATGACAAGTTTGGGCCGATTTCTACGGCTGCCCTCAAAAAATTTCAAGAATTAAAAAAGACTGGAGAAAGTGAATTTCTAGGAGCAGTCACAGCTAAAGAGCTGATTGAAACAAAACCAGAGGATCTACCTAAACCCCCTTTAAAACTAGGTAATGATATTGCCAGCAAGATTGTGAAATATATGCAGGCAAAAAATTATCAGATATTCACTAGTCCTAGAGAATACAACATTGTTTATCTAGAAGGAGTTAATGAAAATTGGAGTCTCAATAGTGATACACCTAATCAATTTAATGACCGACGGATTGTTATTGAAGTAGTAGAAGGTGTTCCCAAAATTGTGAATCACTGGCAAGCTACTACCGAACCTGGAAAATATTATACTTATAATCCAATGAATCCTGGAGGCGCTGCCAGAATTAAGTTTGGGCAATACAAATCTTGGGCAGTTGGCTACCACGGTAATGCAGAACGTCACGAAGCATTAGTGCAAGTTGCACCAATCACTGTTCACAGAGATTTCAACAAAGACTTTCAACGGACTGGTGACAAACTTGATACAGGTCTTTTCCAAGTTAATCAACACTGGGGCTATGATGCTCCGGCAAATGATATTAAAAATGCCAGTGCAGGCTGTTTAGTAGGGCGTAGGCGCGAGGGACACCGAGAGTTCATGGCGATAATTAAACAAGACCGCCGTTATTTAGCTAATAACGATTATGTGTTCTACACTACTGTTATTCCTGGGGATGATTTATTGAAGACATTCCCTGGATAATTCGTGATTCGTAATCCGTAATTCGTAATTCGTAATTAAGAGTTACTAAAAAAATATTGCCTTGAATGCTTTATCACCTTTTACTTGTAATAAGCAAGAACCTCGTTGTCTTAATGACAACGAGGTTCTAAAACTTTTACCTTTCACAAATTCAACAGGGTTGCTTTAGCCATTAATTACTAATTACTTTGGCACTTTTGCCTGCGTTTCATCGACCAACCAATAGCACCAGCAACCAATGTACCAATTATAGTCAATGGTTCTGGCACTTTTTTAACATAGCCATCTACGACATTTATTGCGTAATATGGTGCATACTCTTGAGGTACATAATATGGTTTTCGGAATTCGTCAAAATATGATTCCGGCGTAATATTTCCGATAAAATTTGGCTGATTTAAGAACAAATTCAAAGAGTTTGTGCCTATTGATGATTGAGGTAATCTTCTGTCGTCAAAAGCGAAGTCAAACTTTATTAAACTGCTGTCACTAAAATTACTAATGCTGACACTACCAGTTTCAAATTGAGGGTCAGGATATTCACTTCGGAAAGTTAAAATATTTCTCCCTGTAGAGCTAAATACTTGTACTGACCACCCTGTGACGTTAAATCCATTTGTCGGATTTGTATCATCTATTTCTACTGTCCCATCAAAAAAACCATTTTCTACGTCCACAATAGGATCATTTCTACTAGAAGTAAGTTTATCTGCAAATTTCCCGTAAATTTTGAATTGTGCTGCATCAGCAGGTACATGACCCAAAATACTCATAATGGCAAGTCCTAAGACAGTAGCAGTACTTGTCATGAATAATGGTTTCCTCAGTAGAATAGTCATGATGAGAAAGGTTTATGTGAATATTATTTACCTGTACTATACTTACTTGGTCACCATCTAGCAAGAAGGCGATACTCTTTCAGAGTCACTTCGTGAACGCTTCTGATACCGTTTCACTTTAAGGTTGATACCGTGAAATGGTATGACACAATAAATCTTGCTATGAGTAATCAATTTGTTTAAGCTAAGCGATCAATGACTGCTGCTGTCTTACTAGAAAATGTCCACAAGTTTTATAACAACGTCCCTGTTGTAAATGACCTTTCATTCACAATTGAAGCGGGGGAGATATTTGCTTTACTTGGCCCCAACGGTGCAGGTAAATCAACCACAATTCGGATGCTGACTACGCTAACCAAACCATCTCAAGGAAAGATAGAAGTAGCCGGATATGATGTAGTTAGCCAACCAATATTGGCAAAACAGAGTATTGGCGTAGTTTTGCAGCAAACCAGTGTAGATGCTGATTTAACTGTATGGGAAAATATGGAGTTGCATGGGAGACTACATCATATAGCCAACCCGCAGCGACAGCGACTAATTAATCAATGGCTAGAGTATGTTGAGCTAGCAGAGAGATGCAATGATTTGGTAAAAACTCTGTCTGGTGGGATGAAACGACGTTTACAGATAGCGAGAGCTTTACTACATCAACCGCAAATTCTATTTTTAGATGAACCAACTGTAGGACTAGACCCCCAAACCAGGCGACGCCTTTGGGAAATTATTCGAGATTTAAATAAACAGGGGATGACGATGCTACTGACGACTCATTACATGGATGAAGTCGAATTTTTGTGCGATGCCTTTGGCTCAGCTAAACCAGGACGCATTGGGATTATGGATAACGGCAAACTGATTTCTTTGGGAACTCTCAAACAGTTGCGCTCTGCTCACGGTGAAGGTTTAGTGACGAAGCAATTAGGTGTTACTGAAACGGGGAGTGATGGCGCACGTCACTGGGAATATCTATTTTTCCCTTCTCTAGAAGAAGCAAACATTTACTTGAATGAACAGCCCGATAAAACCGGAATGATGGTGCGTCCCTCTAACCTGGAAGATATTTTTGTGGAATTAACGGGACGCCAGTTAGATTAATATCATCTGCCTAACTGTCGCAGCATGGTTTCTACCCTTTCTACACCATCTGGGTCATTGCGTCGTTTGTATAAATCACGAGCTTTTTGCAGCAAGCTACTGGCTTGTTTGGTTTGTCGTCGCTGTTTATACATCGTTCCCATTAATTCGTAAGTCTGAGCATTGTTCTTATCTAGGTTCATTGCCTGTTCGTATGCCCAGGAAGCTGCATTATAGTCTCCCAAACGGGATTGCGTTACACCTAACCCTAAATAGGCATTGACGTTGTTACGGTTTAATTGTATTGCACGACGGTAACCTTCTTTCGCGCCAGCAGTGTCGCCCAAATTCGCTTTGATATAACCTACCGCGTAGTAAAAATCACTGTTGTTAGGATTGATGGCAATAGCACGACGATAAGCGCCTAGCGCCGCCTGATAGTTTCCTTGTTGAGCGTATAAATAGCCAATACCAGAATAAATTTTGGCATTTTTAGGAGCTATGGTGGCTGCTTGTTGATAAACTGCGATCGCACCACTGTAATCGCCAGTATCTACTAATCTTTTTCCTTCCTCTAGCAGTTGCTTTAACTCTGGGTTTCTAGCTTGCACCAACAACACCTGGGCCTGAGCGGTTGGAGGTATGGTGACGCCAAAACATCCTAATAAAAGAACGCTTAATACTAATGATTTCGTTTTGTACACAGTAATTTTCCTGAACTTTTGATTAATTTTTCTTGTACATTAAAACAAAAATATTGTTTTTTGAAAACTGTATTTCTTCGCATTTGTAAATGTTAATTATTCATTTCTTTTTTAACCTTCCTCCACAGCACTATAGTTCAGAGTTTTTACTGAAATATAAAGTCTTAAGTATAAATAATCAAGTATATTCTACAATGTAAATCAGGTTTAGCCAAAAAGACACCTGATTTAGTAAGTAGTTATACTTGTGAACTTGGCAAAGCCGATAAGTATCTACTTAATGTTAAATAAGCAAAATGCCGATCATTGAAAGCCACAACATCCATACCTGTTTATTATTTAACTAGATAATTAGCTAACTTTGTATTTTAATTTCTACCACCTTTTTCAATATTTATGCTTCAAGCTTATTTTGGTATTACACGATAAGATAAACTCAAAAAGAAAAATGTTCCTTGAAATCATAGTCTCTGCTCAGGACAACGATAAAAGTTAGAATCTATTTGTACTATCAATCTAAAATCATGTTAGATAGTATTTACAGAACCAATAACAGGCTCTAAAAGTCAAACCTCCCAAGCGAGGATTGATTGAGCTTTGCTAACTTACACACAGGTAAGTCTGAGCATAAACTTCCTTAAGCTAGGGCTTAGGAGCAAGTAAATTTTGATTATCTAACTAAGTCCGTATACAGGATAACTGCTGACAGGTTAGCAATTAGCTTGCCTGAGTCATCAGGGTATTTTATTAACAGCTTAGGAATAACTAGCAACTTAATTTTATACCAAATTTTTTAAGTATCTATATATTGTTTCAGGAGTATAGTAACGATAGGAAACACCTTGTGAGGTATGTCGTAATTACGAATTGGTATTATACACTAGGAGCCTAATTTATTTATGATTTTAACTACCACTGATGTGATTCAAGGAGCCGTAATTGATTCATATTTAGGTATTGTGACAGCAGAAGTAGTATACGGTAGCAATTTTTTGCGAGATTTTTTGGCTAGCATTCGAGATATTATTGGTGGACGCACCGGTAGCTATGAGCGTTTATTTGAGCAGGGTCAACGGAAGGCGCTAGAAGAATTAGAACAACGCGCACAACGTTTAGGAGCTAATGCTGTAATCGGTATTGAAATTGATACTGGCACAATCAATATTGACCAGTCAGGAGTTTTATTGTTGATTACTGCTACAGGCACTGCTGTAAGAATGCGTTAGTTTTTTTCTCGTTTAATAACTACTTTTTTATAGTCTTTGACTAATACTACCTTTCCGCATTATCTACTAATTAATACAAGAATTAAAACCAGTTTTTTACGGTATTTAATGCTTAAATTCAAATGTAAAAAATTCTCTGAATAAAATATATAAAATATAAAGATAAGCTAAATTATATTTAAATTTGTTAAACTCCTTTGTTATTACTAAAGATAGAGTTAGTAACTCACTCTATTGATGGATATTAAAATTTATGGTTCCCCATTTAAATTTAAACATAAGCATGAATATACCTGAAGAATAAATTTTGCTGAAACAGCAACGGAGAAGATAAGCTATGTCATACGTAAATAGAACAGGCAATGATGTTATTAGTAATGAGCCTGTGGTAGCCGGTAGAGTAGCTGATTATCATGATCGTGTACGCTGGGGGCCAATAATTTCTGGTTTGTTGATCGCCTTAGCAACTCAATTAATCTTGAGCGCTATAATCGGTGCGATCGCAGCAGGCGCAGTTGAAGGTTCGGGTAGACCCAGAACAATTGCTCCTAATGCTGCTGGTAATGCGGGGCTTTGGTCAACCATCGCCTTGTTGATTTCTTTATTTACTGGTGGTTGGATTACAGCCCGTGCTTGTGGCCCAATGAATCGCAATACAGCGCTTCTGAACGGCGCAATTCTTTGGGCTACGACTTTAGCAGTTAGTTCGTGGCTATTCGCAAGTGGAGTATCTGGTGCTTTTGGTGTTGCTGCTTCCAACGCAGGGGAAGTTATAAATCAAGTACAGCAGCAAGGTGGTGCAGCAAGCATACCGCAAGCTAATGTAAGCGCTCAGCAAACCCGCGAAATTGCAGCAAATGTACGTTCAGGATTGTGGTGGTTTGTGTTCGGTTCCTTACTAGCTTTGGTAGCCTCAATGATTGGAGCTGTAGCTGGAACTCGCAGTCCTAGAGCTAACAACTACAATACTTAAAAAATTGTGATCTAACAAATCGAATGTCATTAATTTTAAAAGCACCTTTTTAGGTGCTTTTTGTTTATTAATTAATGTTAATGTTCACATTGTCAAATTAATTACGCTAGTGTTTATTACAGCTTCACCACTTCAGATATGAAGCTTCAATTCCTTGCTCACGTCTAATTTTACCGTCTTTTTCAAACCAGGCAATTACTTGCTGTGTTGTCAAATCTTCAATGGCAATATCATAATCTTGGGCAATATGCTTCAAAAGCTTAAGTGATGAAATTGTCAATCTTGTCAAAAACTTTTCTGAGGAAGACAACAAAGCTGCATCTACTTTTGCTGACTCTTCTAGGCTTAAAAATTGTGTTGAAGGTTGCTGTGATGGAAAATCCATAAATAATTCGTAATTCGTAATACTTCTCTACGAGAGGCTCCGCCCTAAGCGCAGCTATGCCGCAGGCTTTACGGCTACGCTCAGTACAAGTTCGTAATTCGTAATTAAGACATATTACAAAAAGCTTAATGTAATTGCTTTAAATAATTTAACTTTGATTACTTTCAGTTATAGCTGATTGGTAAAACCCATTACGGCTTAGCTATTACCCCTAGCCTAGACTGAATGTGAGTACAAATTTATTTATTTGTTGCAATTTTGCTTTCGAGCTTGAACCAAATAGCCACAACGATGTTCGCCATTAATAATCCAGTGGGTACGCTCTACCGTACAATCTGGTAGAACAGCGGCAAACATTTCTAATTCATGACCGCAGATGCTAGGAAAAGACTCGGCAACATTGGAAATGGCGCAGTTATGCTCTATGAAGATATAGCGATCGCCCACAGTATTCACAGAATCACCATTTGAAGAGTCATTCGAGTCTACAGCGTGATACTCTGCCATAAATCCTTCAGCTTTTCTGAGTTCGACTAAGTTAGCGACACGTTCTTGCAGCGAACCGTTACCGAGGCGATCGCGATATTCTTCTGCTTTCCTCTCCCACTGTTTTCGTAAAATCGATTTAAATTGATCATGCCCTACTGTTTCTGCTAAGGTATCCAACAGCGAAACAGCAAAGTCACTGTGTCGATCACCGAAGCGTTCGCTGACTGTCCGTTGCAGGCGATCGCGTCCCTGACGGCTCAGTTGATAAAGGTGCTGCGGCCTCCCCATCCCTCGAACTTCAGATCGCCCAGAAGCAGCACTTTGAATTTTCTCGGTTGGTGCTGTTGATGAGTACAAAACTAGCTCCTCCGCCTCCAAATCCTTGAGATGACGACGAATTGCTTGGGGACTGACATCTAAAACTGCGGCTAGCTCAAAAGCCGTTGCTTGTGAGTGTTTCAGGAGATACTCTAGAATATCTTGCTTGGTTGAGGACTGGTGAGTAGTCGCCATCTTCTCTACAAAGACGCTTCGCGAACGTCCCAAAAATTTCTTTGAAAATTTGACTTTGACAACATTGTTGTTGTTAATTTAGCGTAAAATGAAGATATATTAAACAACGAAGATGTTGTTTTACTCTCCACATACATTCTAACAGCCGTGTAACCACTCCGTAATATGAGATGGGAATCGGCTAAAGATAAAAGCCCGTCTCCCATCCTAGAGAGATTTAACCGAACACAAGAGATTATTACCGATGAGTGCCACTGTCAAAACCTTAGTCAACCAACCCTACAAGTACGGCTTTGTCACTGACATTGAGTCCGACACTATTGAGCGTGGACTAAACGAGGACGTTATCCGCTTGATCTCCTCCAAGAAGAACGAGCCGGAATTCATGCTGGAGTTTCGCCTCAAAGCGTATCGCCAGTGGCAAAAAATGACAGAACCGACTTGGCCTAGTGTCAAGTATCCACCAATAAATTATCAGGATATCATTTATTACTCTGCGCCAAAACGCAAGAAAGAGAAACTAAACAGCTTAGACGAAGTTGATCCTACCCTCCTAGAAACCTTTGAAAAGCTAGGCATTTCCCTCTCTGAACAAAAGCGTTTGGCAAACGTCGCTGTAGATGCGATTTTCGATAGCGTCTCTGTCGCTACTACCTTTAAGGAAAAGTTAGCTAAAGATGGCGTTATCTTCTGCTCAATTTCGGAAGCATTACAAGAACACCCAGAACTGGTAAAAAAATACCTGGGTAGCGTCGTTCCTATAGCTGACAACTACTTTGCTGCTTTGAACGCCGCCGTCTTCAGTGATGGTTCCTTCGTCTACATTCCCAAAGGCGTCAAATGCCCGATGGAACTATCTACTTACTTCCGCATCAACTCTGGCGATACGGGACAATTCGAGCGGACTTTGATTGTCGCCGAAGAAGGTAGCTATGTTTCTTATCTAGAAGGTTGCACCGCACCAATGTACGATAGCAACCAACTCCACGCCGCTGTCGTGGAACTTGTTGCCCTCGACAATGCCGAAATTAAATACTCCACCGTGCAGAACTGGTACGCTGGAGATGCTAACGGTAAAGGCGGTATTTACAACTTCGTCACCAAGCGCGGTTTGTGCCAAGGCGTAAATTCCAAGATTTCCTGGACTCAAGTAGAAACAGGTTCAGCAATTACTTGGAAGTATCCCAGCTGCGTATTGGTAGGTGATAACTCTGTGGGTGAATTCTACTCGGTGGCGCTGACAAATCATATGCAGCAAGCCGATACTGGCTCGAAGATGATTCACGTTGGTAAGAATACTCGCAGTACGATTATTTCTAAAGGAATCTCCGCAGGTAAATCCAGCAACAGCTACCGGGGTTTGGTGAAAATCAACCCGACTGCTAAAGGCGCAAGAAACTATTCGCAGTGTGACTCAATGCTGATTGGGGATAATGCCCACGCGAATACTTTCCCCTATATCCAAGTGCAGAACAGTACTGCCAAGGTGGAGCATGAAGCTTCCACTTCTAAGATTGGAGAAGATCAACTATTCTACTTTGCTCAACGGGGCATTTCGTCAGAAGATGCTATTTCAATGATGATTAGTGGCTTCTGTAAAGATGTTTTCAATCAGCTACCGATGGAGTTTGCTGTAGAAGCTGATAAGTTGTTGAGCCTGAAGTTAGAAGGCAGCGTTGGGTAATGTTGATGGTTTACCTTTGTGTCTTTTTGTCTTGATGGTGAAGTTAACCACAAAAGCATCAAGACACAAACAATGAAGAGATGGGAGAGAGAATATGATTATTGAAAATAGTGAAGTTGTGCTGTCAGTAAGAAATTTGACGGCTACTGTTGATGGGACGCCGATTCTCAAGGGTGTGAATTTGGAAGTACGCTCTGGAGAAATCCATGCAATTATGGGGCCGAATGGTTCTGGTAAGAGTACTTTCTCCAAGGTGCTGGCTGGACATCCAGCGTATGAGGTGACTGGCGGCGAGGTAATTTTCCAAGGGCAAAATCTGCTGGAATTAGAACCAGAAGAACGGGCAAGAAGTGGTGTATTTTTGGCTTTTCAGTATCCCTTAGAAATTCCCGGTGTCAGCAATTTAGATTTCTTGCGGGTGGCGTATAATTCCCGGCTGAAGGCACAAGGTTTAGAAGAAATAGACGCCTTTGATTTTGACGATTTGATTGAAGAAAAGCTGGAAGTGGTAAAGATGAATCCTGCTTTTCTCAGTCGGAGTTTGAATGAAGGGTTTTCTGGTGGTGAAAAGAAGCGGAATGAAATTCTGCAAATGGCGCTGCTAGAACCGAAGTTAGCAATTTTGGATGAGACAGATTCTGGTTTGGATATTGACGCTCTCAGAATTGTGGCTAATGGAGTAAATCAACTGGCAAGTCCTGAAAATGCCACAATCTTGATTACCCACTACCAGCGATTACTCGATTATATTGTGCCAGACTTCGTTCATGTGATGGCAAACGGGCAGATTATCAATAGTGGCGGTAAGGAACTGGCGCTAGAGTTGGAGTCTCGTGGTTATGACTGGGTACTGGCAGAATTTGCGGCTGAGGTGGGTGTGTAATGTCTATTCAAATATCTCCTAGTCCCATTCCTAACTCGGATGCAGTGAGTTTGACATCTTCTCTTTTAGATAGAGATGATTATCTGACTGGATTGTTAAATCAGGTAAGCGCAACCAAAACAGAGGGTTGGTTGCAGGAATTACGCCAAGGTGCTGCTAATTGGGTACGTCACTCAACTATCCCGACTACCCGCGAGGAAGAATGGCGATTTACTGATTTGTCATCTCTGCGACAGCTGCAATTAAATGTAGAGACGCAATTAATACCAGTTGATATTTCTTCGCTAACTCTACCAGAAGCGGCTAATAGTCGTTTGGTGTTTGTTAATGGCGTTTATGCACCAGAGTTATCCGCATTTGCAGATTTGTCACCTGGAATTGCGGTAAGTAATTTAACAGCTTTGTCTGTAGATGAGCAGGAGCAAGTACAACAGTATTTAGCTCAATCTGAGGGAGCGCAAGAAGTGTTTACGGCTCTCAATACGGCTGGGATAACTGATGCAGCAGTAGTATGGGTGACGAAGAATATTGTTGTTGAGACGCCAATTCATCTGCTGTTTATTTCGGTTGGCGAGACGCCGACGATTTCGCAGCCGCGTTGTTTGGTAGTGGCGGAAGGTGGTTCGCAAGTAAGTTTGATTGAAGAGTATACTAACCGCAGAGGCGCAAAGAGCGCAGAGGCAGAGAGGGTTTACCTCACTAATGCGGTTACGGAAATTTGGATTGGTGATAATGCCCAAGTAAGTCATACTAGGGTTGAGCGGGAAGGTGCAGCGGCTTTTCATATTGGAAAAACTGCTGTGGCTCAGGCTCGTGATAGCCGATATACCTGTCATGCGATTACTTTAGGCGGTAAGTTATCGCGGCATAATTTAGAGATTTTGCAAACTGGTGAGCAAACCCAAACTACTCTCAATGGGTTGACGATGATTTCGGGTAAGCAGGTAGCAGATACTCATAGCGCGATCGCCCTGAATCATCCGCATGGTACAAGTAAGCAATTGCATAAATGTATTGTCGGCGATCGCGCTCATGCAGTCTTTAATGGTAAAGTATTTGTTCCCAAACCAGCGCAGTTGACAGATGCAAGGCAGTTAAATCGCAATTTGCTACTATCATCTAAAGCCAGAGTTGACACCAAACCCCAATTAGAAATTACTGCCGATAATGTGAAATGCGCTCACGGTGCAACCGTCAGCCAGTTGGAGGATGATGAAATCTTCTATCTGCAAAGTCGGGGTATTGATGAAAACGATGCTCGTAAGTTGTTGATTAATGCCTTTGCTGCTGAAATTATCAACGAAATACCAGTATCATCTCTCAGAGAGATATTACTAACCACAGTCAATAGTCTCAAGTCTTTGACTCTTGACTCTTGACTTTTGACTCTTGACTTATTACTAATTACCAATGACTTTTACCCGTACAAGAACCCTTGCTGATGAAGTTCGCGCTGACTTTCCGATATTGCATCAGGAAGTCAACGGTAAGCCCTTAGTTTACCTTGATAACGCGGCGACATCACAAAAACCTTTACTCGTATTAAACGCTCTGCGGAATTACTACGAACAGTACAACGCTAATGTGCATCGAGGCGCTCATAGTCTCAGCGCTAAAGCTACCGATGCTTATGAAGGTGCTAGAGATAAAGTAGCCAAATTTATTAATGCTGCATCACGTCAGGAAATTATTTACACCCGCAACGCAAGTGAGGCGATTAACTTAGTCGCTTACAGTTGGGGAATGAACAATTTGCAGCCGGGAGATGAAATTATTCTGTCGGTGATGGAACACCACAGTAATATTGTGCCGTGGCAATTTGTAGCCCAAAAAACTGGTGCAGTGTTGAAATTTGTTGAACTAACACCAGAAGAAACTTTTGATTTAGAACAGTTTAAAAACCTGATTTCTGACAAAACAAAACTGGTTTCAGTAGTTCATATTTCTAATGCTTTGGGTTGTATTAACCCAGTGCAAGAAATTGGTGCGATCGCTCACAGATACGGTGCGAAATTCTTAGTTGATGCTTGTCAAAGTGTTCCCCATTTTCCTGTTGATGTCCAAGAAATAGATTGTGATTGGTTGGTAGCTTCTGGGCATAAAATGTGCGCTCCAACTGGCATAGGATTTCTCTATGGCAAGTTGGAATTGTTGGAATCGATGCCACCATTTTTTGGTGGTGGAGAAATGATTGCAGAGGTGTTTTTAGACCATTCTACCTATGCAGAATTACCGCATAAGTTTGAAGCTGGTACACCTGCAATTGGGGAAGCGATCGCTCTTGGTGCAGCGGTAGATTATCTGACTAACATAGGTATGGATAAAATCCACGCCTACGAAGCAGAATTAACCGCTTATTTGTTCCAACAATTAGAGCAAATTCCCCAAATTCGGATTTACGGCCCCAAACCAAACGCTAAAGGAGAAGGGAGAGCTGCATTAGCTACATTCACAGCCGCAGATGTCCATGCTAACGACTTATCTACATTATTAGATCAAGAAGGCGTTGCAATTCGTTCAGGACATCACTGTACTCAACCATTACATCGCTATTTAGGGCTTGCTGCCACCGCACGAGCAAGTTTATCTTTCTACAATACTCGTGAAGAAATTGATGTTTTCATCAAAGCGTTGAAGGACACACTTGACTTTTTTGCTGGTTTCGCAGGTTAAATATAGACAATGTTTAGATACTGATTGTGCCAGTTCCTATTACTTGTAACTGGCACAATTTATATATACAGATTATTTGCAGGAGGCACTAAAGTGTCTTATAGCGACTTCACTTTAGATAAAGTTAGAAAAACCTTTGGCTTAACCATTTCTGACAAAGTTGATATATTTGCATCTTTCCCAGAAATAGAATGTCCAACATTACTAGCAGAAATATTAAAAGAGAATGTCCCTTTAGCTCTAGCGAGTAATACAGAAAAATCCCGATCAGAAATGATTATTGCACCTATTTTAATAGCTGTTAGAAAATATTTAAACAATCAAATAAGCTTATTTTCAGGTATTGATTTTACAGTTGATCCTGCACAAGGATTAAATGGAAATTGCGATTTTATTATTAGCCTTTCCCCAGAATTACTAATTGTTAATGCACCTGTAATTACGATTGTAGAAGCTAAAAAAGAAAATATTAATGCTGGATTAGGTCAGTGTGTAGCAGAAATGCTAGGAGCTAAATTGTTTAATGAACGTGAAGAAAATAACATTCAGACAATTTATGGCACTGTTACCACTGGCACTAACTGGAAGTTTCTCAAGCTTATTGGGCAAGTAGTTGAAATTGACTTAAGTGAATATTATATTAATGACATAGGTAAAATTTTAGGAATTTTATCTAGTATCCTGACAGAATAAGTACTTTAACTAAATCTAAAAATTGAAGATAGAAAGCTAAAGCGGCGAATTTTGTGGCGGGATATAAATCTCCCTTACAAAACTTAATTACGTTAGCGTAGCGGTAGTGAGTCTGCGAACGTCATTACGAATTATTATAATATGCTTGTCAAGTCAACGCCTGCTGAACAAAGAACAGTGCTACATAACATTAGCTGGGAAACCTTTGAAGCCTTACTACAACAAACACAGGAGCAATTGATGTTCTAACTGAAAAGGAGATTATAGAAGTCAAGAGTGTTAAAAATTGGATTCACGGAGTAGGTCAATTGATGATTCGTGGTCAAGACTACCCTCAGCATTCAAAGCGATTACATCTGTTTGGTAAATTCAGTAATAAAAGTAGAACTACGCAATATTTGCAATTAAAAAATCTACAATTAATACAGAAGTATTGTATTCCTCTTAGCATTACAGTTACCTGGGAAGAGTAGTCAGACAGTGACCGCATACTAAACTCCTTAAATGCTAATTCACAGATAATCGCTCCCCACAAAATCAACTCAAAGAATCTGGATCTATCCCTAACCTTCGCAATTCTTCCGCCAGCCTTTGAGCGCGTTGTTCAGCAGTTGCAGCGCGTTGTTCGGCAGCGCTAGCCCGTTCCTCCGGCGTTAAATATCTCATCCCTTGCTCGTCATACCAATACAACCAATCCCGCGTAATTCCCTGATAGGTTCCCCGTTCATAACCAATTGCTAAACCTATCTCTGGTAACCAAATTATATTTCCTGGCTGCAATACATATTCACCATTTATAAACCGATAAACTTCTAAAGGTGGTTTTCTACGGCGTTGGGGATTGTAGACAACATAATACAAAATCTCCATCTCAGCATAAAGTTTCTTTTTGCTAGTGTATTCCCCACGCCGTCTGTGAGAAACAACTTCTAATGCCATAATCGGCATCACTTTTTCTTCCCACAGCACATAACTTAAGCGCAAGTTCTCATCAAAAACTCGCTCGACTCCCAAACTTAAAAACCCATCGGGTACAATCGGCGGTAATTCGGGATCGTAATATATCCCCATATCAACCCCAAAAAACCAATCCATGCGGCTTACCCATAACCAAGCTAGGATGGCTTCTAGCAAGCCAGGAATCAAATGTTGTAGTTGGTTATCTACAGGTTCATCGTCAGAGTCGGGCAAGTCCTCAGCGGAGGGTAAGCAGGGCAATGGGTTGTAATTTAACATAGTGGGGTGATGGCGCGAAGCGCCCGCTAGAAGCTAACGCAGACTCATAATATTAATGATATCTATCCACCTCTGACTTTTTCTTGCGATAATTCCCAAGGGGGACGCGCTTCCCAATGCTTAGTTAAAGGGGGATAGATGACAATCAAACGGTTGCTTTTAATTTTAATGACACTGGTAGCGATCGGTTCTTCCGGTTGGTCTTTGTTCAGCAGTTGGCAAGAACCTCAGTTCCAAAGTCGCCTGGAACTCTACCAAACAAATATTGGGCTGCAAGCGCAAGCATGGCAACCTGAAGATAGCAACGACAAAAATTTGCAAGGAATTCAAGAAGCAATACTGGGCGATAAACCGCTGGAAAATGCTACAAAGCAGTATCAGGAAGCGCGGAAATCGGTTCAAACTAATTTGGACAAAGCCAAAAACCAACTAGCAACACTGCGTTCTCAACCCCAGACAATTCCTATATCTCCTAAACCTTTACCAGAAGCCCCTCCCGCTACTAATACCTCCCGCGAAGTACAGCAAAAAAAGATTCAGCAGTCACTTCAACAACTGCAAAAATTGCTGGGTGAGTTAGATTTACGACTGGGAATTTTACAAGCACAGCAAGGACAGACAGATACAGCTTTCAAGACTTGGACGGACTTGCAGCAACGTTCAGATATCAATCCCGAATTTGGGGAAACTGCTGCTGCATTGCGTGGACTGTGGAGTAATCCGGCTCGTCTTCTACCCAATGCTCAGCAACTGATTCAAAAAAATTTAGAAGGTTGGTTTCGCTCTACTGCATTGGTTCAACTATACCAACTCCAGCAACGTCAAGAAGCTCTATTAGAAGTTAAAGCCACAGCACAAGAAGCTGCAACCCAAGCTTTGTGGAAATTAGCAATTATTGGCACTATCCCGACGTTGACAGCTTTCATTGGGCTGATGCTGCTAATTTTTTTGGTTGGTCAGTTTATGGTAAAGGGAAAAGCCGCTTTATTAGCTCAAAATGCTGATGTGCCTTGGTCAACACCTTGGGACGTGGAAACGATTTTACAGGTTTTTGTCCTGGGCTTTTTCTTGATGGGGCAACTTTTTGTACCCTTGCTATTATCGGTGATCCCCATCCCGCGTCCTGCTGGTAATGTGCGAATTCAGGCTGTTTATGTATTAATCAGTTACCTCCTAGTGGCTTCAGGTGCGCTGTTGGTTCTGTATTACTCTATTAAGCGCTTTTTCCCACTACCAGAATTCTGGTTTCGCTTCCGTTTTCAAGATAAGTGGTTTTTGTGGGGATTCGGTGGCTATTGTGCGGCATTACCGATAGTTGTGATCGTGTCGTTGATTAATCAACAACTATGGCAAGGACAAGGTGGTAGTAATCCACTATTACAACTGGCACTGGAAAGCCAAGATAGTGTAGCACTTGGGATATTTTTCTCTACAGCGGCGATCGCAGCCCCATTGTTTGAAGAACTTCTGTTTCGCGGCTTTTTATTACCCTCTATAACTCGTTACCTACCTGTGTGGGGAGCAATTTTGGTAAGTAGTTTGTTATTTGCGATCGCTCACCTGAGTCTGTCGGAAATTCTGCCACTGACAGCCCTGGGTATTGTCTTAGGCGTAGTTTACACGCGATCGCGCAACCTCTTGGCTCCTATGCTCCTCCATAGTCTCTGGAATAGTGGTACGCTACTGAGTCTTTTCCTTTTAGGCAAAAGTAACGGATAATACTCAATCGGTACGGTTGCTAATAATAAAAATATTTGATTCTATCTCCATATGTAGAGACAATTTACTGATGATTATTTAATAATCAGCATAAATGAATGCTGTACTGGCGCTAAATATGCTAGTGGCGAAAGCAACTCAAACAGTGCTGTTAAATAGATAAAAACTATCTAATTAAGCATTTAGTCTCATCTTTCTTTAATTTAGCCATTTTGGGGATATTAATTGTCTTCCCAATCCGATTGCGTCTTGAAGCATTCGGGTTACAAACTATGTTTGCACTTACAAAAGTGCAGATGATAACTCAGTATGGGTTACTTAAAGATATGGAAGATGCCTCTTGCCTATCTGATGTTTGTATTACGCAGACAACTTAACCTCAAGGTTGCTACAATTCTGATAAAAATTCCGGAAGTAATACTGATGAACTTGTAAACAGTGGCAGACCATAGCAGCTTTTACCAATTATTGCAGTTAATTCTTTTCAAGAAGAAAGTCTTACCTGAAAATCTGTAAAACTGCTTAAGCAAGGTTTGCGCTTAAATTCCTAACAAACCTAACAATCTCATTAGGGAAGTGAGAGATTTTCAAGTTATCTTGGATACTCTATTCTGTAGCATCCTTCCAGTGTTAACTCTGACAGAGACGCACACTGGTTGAAGACGTTTATTGTCGAATATGCTTCGCCTGAAACAAAGTAAAAATATATCTCAGAAAGTAAATATATTTAATTACTTTTATTACATTAAAAACTTTAATTCTATACCTTAGTTATCCCAGGAGCAGCACTCATATGGCAAATCTCAACCCTAGTCACCCTACTAAACAACTTCTAGCTGGGTACTGTGGCATTATTTTGGGTGGTTTCGGAGTTCACAAATTTATTCTCGGATACACTACAGAAGGCTTAATTATGTTGTTAATTTCTGTAGTTGGAGGTTCTTTCACCTATGGCTTTGCCCTGATAATTATGCAACTTGTAGGTTTGATTGAAGGCATGATCTACTTGAATAAAGATCATGAAGAATTCGTTGATACCTACTTCGTCAAGAAGCAAGGCTGGTTCTAGTGGAAGAAGGCAAGGAGATGACGGAGATGAGGAGCAGGGGGAAGAAATAACTCTTGCACCAATTCTCTCAAATCCGGTAAAAAATTTTAACCCCCAAACCAAGTTAAATCTGACGCTTCTTAATTACGAATTACGAATTATTTTAATAATATGCTTTCCCTTAAACCTAAACAGGTTACCTGGGCGATGTTGCTCTTACTGGGCTTAGGTTATTTTAGTGCGATGTCTCATTTAGAAATTAACTATTTCTTGAAAAGCCTGATCTTTACTATGCCAATCCAGCTTGGAGCGGTTATCTATGTGACTTATCAGCGCTGGAGCGATCGCCAAAACTCAACTTAGTACGATAAATTAATAAAATTAATATAGTTGACGTTCAGTCGTAGTTCCAGATTTAGCCTACGCTCGAATTAGAGACGCTTTAAGCAGGCGTTGAATTTTCGTAGTGAATCTAAAACAATTGCCATGCAACTTGTCCCCAAAACTCAGCTTACCCCAGAACTGTCCCCAACTCTAGAGAAAATTATTCTGGATGTTGGGGGCATGAAGTGTGCTGCGTGCGTGAACGCAGTAGAGCGACAGCTAAGCCAATACCCAGGAGTCAAAAGCACCTGTGTGAACTTGGCAACAGAGGTAGCAGTCGTAGAAACGGAAGTTGGTGCGGTAGATCCTGATGCACTGGCAAAGCGATTAACATCTGTTGGGTTCCCATCTCAACCCCGCACAGCTAGCGGTATAGCAGGCGAGACATCTGCTTTACAAGACCCAGCAGAACGACAACGCCGAGAAATGCGCTCTTCATTAGGAAATTTAGCGATCGCTGGTGTGTTGCTAATATTGTCAGCCACTGGACATTTTGGTAGCGATGGTAGCCCAGTGCTGCAAGCGTTAAAAAATATCTGGTTCCACTGCGGACTAGCAACAGTGGCGCTACTAATTCCAGGTCGCCCAATTATAGTAGATGGCTGGCTGGGCTGGCGGCGAAATGCTCCCAACATGAACACCTTAGTGGGATTAGGAACACTCACAGCTTATACTGCTAGTTTGATAGCGCTGCTGTTTCCTCAAATGGGTTGGGAGTGCTTTTTTGACGAACCAGTGATGATGCTGGGTTTTATTTTACTGGGAAGGACATTAGAGCAACAAGCCAGAGGACGTGCAGCCAAGGCATTTAGACAACTGCTTGCACTCCAGCCACAGATAGCCCGATTGATTGCCAACCCAGAGAACGTAGGCGCGGGGTCTACTAGTGTCGAGATTCCAGCAGAACAGGTGCGTGTTGGTGAATTCTTACAGGTGTTGCCAGGAGATAAAATCCCTGTTGATGGTAAGGTAGTGGCTGGTCAAACAACAATCGATGAGTCAATGCTGACTGGGGAAGCAGTACCAGCAATCAAGCAACCTGGAGATACGGTAACAGCAGGAACGATAAATCAGTCAGGTGCGATCGCTATTCAGACAACGCGTACTGGAAGTGATACAACTCTAGCCCAAATTGTTGCTCTAGTTGAAACTGCCCAAACCCGAAAAGCTCCAGTACAGAAATTAGCCGATACAGTAGCTGGTTACTTTACCTACGGCGTGTTAACGGCTGCAATTCTGACATTTGTCTTTTGGTACTTTTTTGGCACTCACATCTGGCCAAATGTCACCATGTCTGGTGGAATGGAAATGATCAGCCACTCTGCACATAACGCCCACCACTCGCAACCTCTAACTCACTACTCCCCACTTTTAGTAAGTTTAAAGTTAGCGATCGCAGTTATGGTAGTCGCTTGTCCCTGTGCTTTGGGACTTGCCACGCCAACTGCTATTCTCGTAGGGACTGGTATAGGAGCAGAACGAGGTCTGTTAATCAAAGGTGGCGACGTTTTAGAAAGAGTACACCAACTTGACACCGTAGTATTTGATAAAACCGGCACATTAACCACAGGTAATCCCACTGTTACTGATTGTTTACTAGTTGGGGAATTGGAAACTCAGAATTCCCATTACCCCTTATCCTCAGAGGGGGCCCCGAGTTCCCCAGTCCCTAATGCTTCGACTACGCTCAACACAAGTCCCCAATCCTTAATACAACTAGCAGCAGCAGTCGAAATCGGCACTTACCATCCCCTGGCAAAAGCGATTCAGAAAGAAGCACAGCAGCAACAGTTATCAATTCCAGAAGCTGTAGACTTCCACACAGAAGCAGGATTGGGTGTGTCTGCTGTCGTAGAAAGTAAAAGCGTGCTTTTAGGAAATTGGGACTGGTTGAGTTGGCACGGAATTGCTATTAGCGAAACTGCACAAAAAGTAGCAGACAGGTTAGCAGCAGATGGGAAAACAGTCGTTTACGTAGCAGTTGCAGGAACTTTATCTGGGCTAATTGCTGTTAGTGATACCCTCAGACCAGATGCCCAAGCGACCATAGACAAGTTACGCCAAATGGGTTTACGGGTAATGCTACTCAGTGGCGATAGAATAGAAGCAGCTAGTGCGATCGCTAAACAACTGGGACTAGATAGCACCGATGTCATTGCAGGTGTTCCCCCAGCAAAAAAAGCAGCTGCCATCGAATCTCTACAAAAAGAGGGACTGGGAACAAGGAGAATAACCAGTCCCCAGTACCCAGTACCCAGTCCCCAATCTGTTGTCGCAATGGTAGGAGATGGAATTAATGATGCTCCAGCCCTATCTCAAGCAGACGTAGGAATTGCGTTGCACTCCGGGACAGATGTGGCAATGGAAACTGCTGAAATTATCTTGATGCGCGATCGCTTAACCGATGTAGTTGAATCAATTCAGCTCAGTCGTGCCACTTTCAATAAAATCCGCCAGAATTTATTCTGGGCTTTTGCATATAATACAATAGGTATTCCTCTAGCAGCAGGGGTTTTGTTACCCAGTTTGGGTTTTGTCATGACGCCATCTGGGGCCGCTGCATTAATGGCTTTTAGCTCTGTTAGTGTTGTCACCAACTCAGTTTTATTACGGTGGTGGTCTCATCGTCTATAGAATAGCTCCTTGGAGATAAGATTTCTCGGCAGAAATCTTGGTTATTCCCTTATAAGGTTAAACTGAGTGCATACTGAGTAATATGCATCTTACTGACTCTGTTGAGACTCCTCTGCGAGCTATGATAGCTACTGGAGTAGAACATTTATGTTCTACTCTTTTGTTAGGGTAATATACCAATTCAATGCTTATTTAGATTTCAGTACCTCAGACTTAATAGTGCGTGAGAATGGCAGGAAACGATACTCAACAAATCTTGATTAATCACAGTTCAAAAGATTTTAGCAACGATTTGTCAATGGCAGCAGAAACCAATGAAAATCATCTACTGATTATTGAAGATGATCAAGGTCGTAAAGAATTTTCTTTGGAACACGCAGTTTATTCTATTGGTAGAGACCGCGATTGCAATATTCGTTTAATATCGCAGTTTGTCTCTCGTCGCCATGCCACATTAGTGAGATTGCCACGAGAACATAATAGTCATAGCTATTATTATCGGATTGTGGATGGCGACGCCAAAGGAAAGCCTAGTTCCAATGGTTTGATGATTAATGGACGCAAGATGCCAACTCACGATTTGAAAAATGAAGATGAAATCGTTTTTGGCCCTCAAGTACGTGCTATTTATTACCTATTAAAAAATACTCAACGTTCGGGGCAAACAGATGCAAGTGAGTATGACATTACGCTAATAAACCCCGGCATGACCGAGGATATAGAGGACTAACAACATCTTGAACCAAGTTATGATATGGAGTCTAGGCGAATTGCTAAAGCTAGCTTCTAACAAAGCTAGCCGCAGCAGAGGCTTTTACTATAAGTACTAATAGTTATTATCCTGCAAGACTTTCAATCAAATGCCAATGGCGGCTGCGTTCAATCTCCTGCTTAACGAATTCAAACATTTGTCGGCAGTGATTATCCAGTTGGAGTGGTAGTTCATCATTTTTAATCACCATACTCAACCGCGTTTCTGTTTCGGTAGCTGTTGCTTTATCAATCATTACTTCTACCGTAACTAGCTTAGAAAAAATAACATTACCGGGAATCTCACGAGCCATAATATAATCTGCCGAGTAGTATTGAACATCTAACTCACAGTCCTGTAGAAGTTCCACAAGTAACGGCTGGAGATGGTCAATAGAAACAGAAACAGTAAATGAACCAGTATAGCGAGCCATAATAGCCCCACGCCTTGCAACACTCCGTCCATCCTATAATACCGAAGCATCGAAACGATAAATCATAGATTCCGGCCTTTAAACTGGCACATTGGATATCTACCACTAAACAAGAATAATCATGGCGATCGCCACCGAATTTATCCTCAATACTTGAAGATAAGCTGAGAATAATATTTGAACAGTTCAGGGGTTTGGCAGAGATAGAAAATGAAAATAGCAATTACTGGAGCAACAGGATTCGTGGGTAGTCGTTTGGTACAACGACTCCACACAGAAGGTCATAGCATATTAGTGTTAACTCGGAATACTACCTTTGCCCAAAAAGTTCTTCCATCTGAGGCTTTCCCAAATCTAGAAATTATTTCCTATACACCCACTCAATCTGGTTCTTGGCAAAGTGCGTTAGCTGGTTGTGATGGTGTAGTTAATCTAGCAGGAGAACCCATCGGGGAAGGACGATGGACACCGGAACGTAAAGAGGCAATCCTCAATAGTCGTAAACTAGGTACACAAAAAATAGTGGAAGCAATAGCTAACGCCAACCCCAAACCAAAGGTGTTAGTCAACACTTCGGCTATTGGCTATTACGGTACTAGTGAAACCGCAACCTTTGATGAAACTAGCCCTGCTGGTAACGATTTTCTCGCCCAAGTCTGCCAAGCTTGGGAAGCAGAAGCGCAAAAAGTAAAAGATGCTGGTGTGCGGCTGGTAATTTTGCGTTTCGGTATTGTCCTTGGGAATGGTGGTGCTTTGGGTAAAATGATTACTCCTTTCAAACTTTTTGCTGGTGGCCCAATTGGTAGTGGTCGCCAATGGTTCTCATGGATTCATTTAGACGATGTAGTTAATCTGATTGTGCAAGCTTTAACCCAATCGGAAATAGAAGGCGTATATAATGCTACTGCTCCTAATCCTGTTCGGATGACAGATTTGAGCCAAACTTTAGGGCAAGTGATCCATCGTCCTTCCTGGCTACCCGTTCCTGCCTTTGCGATCGAGGCTCTCTTAGGAGACGGCGCAATGGTAGTTTTAGAAGGACAACAAGTCTTACCCAAACGCACTGTAGACGCAGGCTTTAAGTACCAATATCCTAATTTGCAATCGGCACTGGCACAAATTCTTAAATAGAGTCTAAGGTTAGCCTTTCAAGCTGAGTCGACATTCCAGAAAATCTTACCCAATTTTGAGCTTTTTGCCTTGGTGGCTTAGTACGGCAGTTGCTTCTCCCTTGGCGCTAGCCTCTCCCTTTGGGAGAAGGGGAGACGCTACGCGAACAAGTCGGCGGAGCCGCCCAACGCACTGCCTCGTCTTTGTGGTTCAGTCTGAATTTTGAACTACAAAGACACTAAGAAAAATACATGATTGGTTATTGACTAGAGAAGAATTTTCGTGAAACCCAACTGATAATACCGCTGAGAATAGCACCTCCCATGAGAATGCCAATAGCTGGGTTAAAAACAGGTTGCCAAAGTTGGTGCCACAAATCCAATCCTAAGTTTACTCCAGCAGCATCACCGATCGCAGCAATCGCTAACCAGCCAAAGCCAAACAAAACCAAAAAAACATCTGCTACTAAAACCACGTTTAGCCAGCTTAACAATTTATCTTTCATTTGCGACTTACATAAAGGGGACTGGGGACTGGAGACTAGGAGGACAAGGGAACAAGGGGAATAATCAGTACCCAATCCCTAATCCCCAGTCCCTAATCACCAATCCCCAGTCCCTTAAATTATTCTTCAAACAGCCAGTTTTTGACTTTTGCCAAACTCTGCCAGTCTGGTTTTCTGCTTAAACCATCTTCTATACTGTTTTTGATTTCATCTCGCCATTCTGGATTGACAAAAATTAACTGTTGTGCAAAATCAATATGTTCGCGTAACCCTTTTTGTTTGGTTTCCAGCATTGCTAGAGCTAGATTAATCCTTGCTTGTGGATCTTGTGGATTTAACTTTACTGCTTTTTGTGCAGCTTTATACGCCAAGCTAGGTTTATTGTCAAGCAAATACAACCACGCTAAACAAATCCAAGCCGCACTAGTTTTGGGAGCGCGATCGCACACTTCTTTAAACACAGGGATTAAAGAATCCGCTGCTTCTCCAGCTTTATAGCGTTCTAAACCTGTATCAAACAGGGATTCAACTGTTTGAGTCATAGTAAATTTGTCAATAGTCATTAGTTAATAGTCATTTGTCCTTTGTCATTTGTCCAATGACAAAGGACAATATTACACCCCAAATGACTTACCGCAACCGCAAGTTTGGGCGGCGTTGGGATTAGTGAATTGAAAGCCGCCACCAATCATAGCGTCACTATAATCAAGCATCAAGCCATAGAGATATAATAAACTCTTGCGATCGCTAACAATTTTGAAGCCTTCATAGTCAAAAACTTCATCCTGAGGGGTGATCTTGCTGACGTCCTCGAAGTCCATCATGTAAGACATCCCAGAGCAGCCACCTTGACGGACTCCTACCCGTAAGCATAAGTCTTTGCCTTGCTTGTCCTGGAGTAATTTTACTTGGCGCAATGCTGATTCGCTCAACAGAATTCCGCGTTGTTGAGGCTGAGTTGCTTGTGTCATCTGCTTTTTCAACTCCTTAAGTGATGTAACTATTACTTTGTTAGAGCTTTTTATTGCCCTTTGGTTGCCTTGAAGTGTTTTTGTATCCATTCTAGCGGGATTGACGTCGCTGGATGCCAAATTGTAAACACTCCGTTAAAAGCAGCCAAAGATTTTTATTCTAGAATTGAGAGATTCGGTGTGTTTAAAGATTCGATATTTTTGAATTTTCAACCTTGTGGCAACCTGAGTTGCAACCATTCTTCAGGTGCAGCCAGGAACTTTCATCCGCGGCGAGTCATTCCCAAAAGTTTACTTTCAAATTGCTTCCTTTGATTAACTTACTCTATGACAAGTTTTAATCGCTCTACCAGTCGTCGGTTGAAGAAATTAACTCAAATTCCTTCTGTATGGGAGGGCGATCGCCGTCCATTGTCATCTTCTCAAACCTCCCTAAGAGAATCGGAGGCAACCGGCGAATGCATTATCTGGGTGGACGGTTCGCAAGGTATTGTCCGAGGAATGGATGTAGTTGCTCCAGACACCGGGCCGGAAGCAGTTGTTCGCACCTTAATGCGAGCAATGGAACATCCCCACAGTCCAGCCAAACCCGCTAGACCCCAAAGGATTGTTGTGCGCGATCGCGAGATCCAATTTTATCTGCGTGGGGTACTGCAAGATTTAGATATCGTCATTGACTATGCACCAGAATTACCTTTAATCAATGAACTGTTTCGAGGATTTGCCGACATTCTCGATAGTCAAATTCCTGATTTACCTCCACAGTATGCCCAAATTCTTAGAGAAAAGGCATTTGCAATTTGGCAAGCAGCTCCTTGGGAATTTTTGGAAGAACAGCAAATTTTGTCAGTAGAGATCAACAGATGGGATGTTGGTACACTCTACGCCTCAGTTATGGGAATGCTAGGGATGGAGTATGGCATCTTATTATATCGTTCTGAAGATTCGCTCAAGCGTTTTCGTGCCGCAGTTTTAAGGGATGAGGAATCACAAGGACGTTTAGAAGAAGCTTTCCTCAAGCAAGATTGCTTATTTCTCACCTTTGAGCGTGCCGAGGATACCGACGAAGACGAAGAGGAAACTAGTGATTTAGCCGATTTACCCCTAGCAGAAATTGACCCTACCTTCGGCAATATCCATCCTTTAGAAGGACTACGGTCTGTTTTGTATGACGAAGAAGCACTTGTAGTTTTAGTTGCCCTCGAAAGCTTGATCCGCTTTATTCGCGATCACCGTCGCCAACTTCATGGGAATGGTTTCCCTACCTTGAGTCGTCGCTATCGGATTTCCCTCCCGCAACCAGAAGAATCAACTAAATCCTTATCTGTCACTGTCTCTACCATGCCACAGATGGCAGCGGAATTAGAGGAAATGGCAGGCTTTGGTGTCGAGGAGCAGGAGATTGGAGAAACTAACTCCCCAAGGTTCCACTCGTTGCGAGATGACTTGATCCCAGAAGACTCCTTCCTCAGCTTAGGCGTGGTTTCATGGGAAATGTTGGAGTACCTGCATAAGGGAGCAAATTACCATAAAGCCGGTGAAATTAAACAAGTGGGTGACGGATTACCTGTGATTTTGATTCAAACTTCCCGCCCCAAAGCTAAAACTGTAATTGAAAACATTGAAGCAGCAGGTGGACTAAAAGCAATTTGCTTTAATCCAGGTGCAGATCCTTTCGATGATAATCGTTACGATCTGGGTTTATTGCAAACTCAAAATGATGAGTTGTTTCTATTTGGTGAATTTTTAGATGACGATCCAACTCATGTAGAAGCTCGAAAAAAATGGAATCAGCGTTGTAAAAATACTAAGGGCTACTGTGGCTTAATTATTGCGAAGGGTCTTACAGGAGCTGCTCGTGGTAATCCCCAACTACGAGATATGATGGCTTTATTTGAAGCGCGATCGCTTTCACCTAAAGATTTAGGCATAGGTACTCTTCAACTTATGCCCCAACTTCAATTTGAATAATTGTCTAAGTAATTACCACAGATAAATATAAAATTTGTTTAAATTCTATATTTATCTGTACTTATGAAAAAGCACCTAAACAAATATTTTGAGCTAATTTTTAGCCGCTATAGTCAATAATTTATGCTATTTACGAAAAAATTTATACTAAATTGTACTGAAAAACTCAGCTTCGTTCTATTTCGTAATTAACTATGTAACTATATAGCTATTTATAATATAATTGCATATTAACTACAACAGATGTATCAGTTATAGGATTCTGTCAACTTTGATTTGATAAGTTCGTAGTTGGCGCTGTCTTCGAAGACAGCATATACTTCTCTATTTTTCTTTAACAGGCTACTATTTATGGACAAACAAAACAGTCCCTCGCGTTCCCCAACCCTGATCTCTACAGGGGACTCTGAGATTGCCATTGGTGATTAACTCCAATAAAGCAATCTCTACAGCTAAGCACGTGGATGAACAGCACTACCAGTCCTGAATAAGAGTGATATCAAATCAGGCTAATCACTGATTATTGAAATTTCTTTGCGTCGACCCTAATAATACACCAGTTTGTAATCTAGCCTAGTGCAGAACATAGGTCTCAAAACCACGTATAAAGACTGTTTTAGCTTCTGGTTCCTACCTGCTTAATTCTGTTATCAGTCTCTAACCGACATCACATACCACTATAAGTGCCTGCCTTACTTTGGATTCGGCAGGGAAATAAAATTGGCGTAATATTTAATTACTGTTTTGTCACAGATTTCTCCCCTGTATGACGCTTTGCAGCTCACAATCATGCAACCTCAATAACTTATCGCTCAATAGAAGTGAACTTTATCCAAATTTCATGAAGTATCTGTATTCTGATGTTTTTCTAGTAACTTTTTCGTAAATATATAAGTATAAAATTTTACTAATTACACAAAATTTCTATTCATTCAACTCTATCAGGGACAATTAAATATCTAAATCTTTTATTTAATAAATTTTTGTTGTCAGTATCCTGTTATATATCAATATAGTTAAGCAAAAGTTAGGTAAAAATATCGTTCTTTGTAATTTTTTTGTAAATCATGTAAATCAGTATTTTTTGGCATTTTAATAAAGATTATTTAAAGCACTTAAATAATAGCTATAATGAACACACACCGAAAATACGGAAGTACACAATACTTTTTATAAGTAAGTTTACCAATAGACAATAACTGGAGATTAAGAGTTTTTTGGGAGTCAATTAAAGCATAATTTAGTCCTGATAAACCAGGATTCTCTTAAGCATTGAATACAATAATAGAGTAAAACTTATTTCTACAACTTCCATATTGTTGAATATGATAATAAGTTTTTCTTTGAATAACTTACCTATAAGATTTGGAAAACAAACAAGTTGCAGAGTTTTAAAACAGCGTTGGCTTTGAGTGAAAAAAAATAGTTTTAAAATTATTTAGTATCTTTATGAACAATTAGAAGAAAAGCTGAAAAATCAAACATAATTTGTGAAGATAGAGGGTTAATGAAAAAACTATACACCAGTCCTGATCTCAAGTTCATTGCTCTAAACAAATATCCATAGCAACTGGTTTTACTCCAGAGCGATCGCTTATTTGTTTACTTTCAATTTATTGGTGAGCAGCTACTACAAGCTACTTGAGAGTCACCAGTTAAGCATGATACTGATTCTCAAGTTTTATTTACAGGAGTTTTGATAGATGTTCTCTCCAGCAATATTTGGCAACCTTGAGCAAAAGAGAAGAAATGCTTTTAAATAATAATTGTGGAAATCTACATTGAGTTAAAAGTAGATATTTTAAATTAACTTATGGAATTTAGTTCTCAGGCTTTACTCATTTTGTTACTAGCGTTATTATTTTCAAGAGCAAGTACTTATTCTTTAATCCTGTCAAAAAAGTAACAAATAAATTGTAGTTTTTAAATTTTATTAGGAGATGATGAATCCTTTGCCAAACCGTACAATTTTAATACCAATACCATTACTTGTTTCTGGAGACAAACTCTGATAATGTTATCGTTTTCCTCTTTAAGTTAGACTCTTCGGATAATGTTACCACATAGCAAATAGCATGATAATGACAAATAAAAAATGGGCCGTCAAACGCATAACAGTTAATCTAGCAGCACAAGAAGCAGAAAAGCTGGAAAAGTATTGTCAACAAACAGGGAGACCGGCAACTGATGTTATTCGTGAACTGATTAGAACCTTGCCTGTCTCAGATGACAATAGAGATACAAACAAGTAGGGAATTGTTTTTACAGCATACCAAATCACTGCTTTCCTACTAAAAAATAGCCATTATACCTGTTTTGATGGCAACTTCATAAACAAGAGATTATCTCACCGATACAGACGCGATGTTTCTCGCGTCTGCTCAGTCGCTAAGAGCAAAAGAAGTCTTTAAAGAGGCTTTATTATTGACATTGCGATGTATTAATATGCTGGTTAAGTTGATATAAGTAGCAAATTCCGACACCAACCCAGTTACAATCTGTAAAGAAACTGAAAAGGAACGAGGGAATGCGTGTTGCAATTGTAGGTGCGGGACTTGCTGGGCTAGCAACCGCAGTAGATTTAGCTGATGCTGGCTGCGAAGTACAGATTTTTGAGTCTCGACCGTTTGTTGGTGGTAAAGCTGGCAGTTGGGTAGATGGCGATGGCAACCATGTTGAAATGGGGTTGCACGTATTTTTTGGCTGCTACTACCAATTGTTTGACTTGATGAAAAAAGTGGGAGCGTTGTCTAATTTACGCCTCAAGGAACATAGCCACACTTTTATCAACAAAGGGGGACACACTGGTGCTTTAGATTTTCGCTTCTTCACCGGTGCGCCTTTTAATGGATTAAAAGCATTTTTCACGACTTCTCAACTTTCGTTGTTAGATAAATTGCAAAATGCGATCGCCCTGGGTACTAGTCCAATAGTTCGCGGTTTAGTGGACTTTGACGGGGCGATGAAAACCATCCGCAACTTAGACAAAATTAGCTTTGCTGACTGGTTTCGTAGTCATGGCGGGAGTGAGGGAAGCATCAAAAGAATGTGGAATCCTATCGCTTACGCTCTGGGATTTATTGATTGCGAAAATATTTCAGCCCGTTGTATGTTGACAATATTTCAGTTCTTCGCAGTTAGAACTGAAGCTTCGGTATTGCGAATGTTGGAAGGTTCGCCTTATGAGTACTTGCACAAGCCCATCCTAGAATATCTAGAAGCTAGAGGCACTAAAGTTTATACACGCCGACAAGTTCGAGAAATTCAGTTTACTGAAGAAGGAGAACAAACTCGCGTCACTGGCATAGTAGTTGCCCAAGGTGATGCATTAGAGACCATTACTGCTGATGCCTATGTCTGTGCTTGTGATCTGCCAGGAATTCAGCGTGTGTTACCTCAAGAGTGGCGTAAATGGTCGGAATTTGACAATATTTATAAACTAGATGCAGTACCAGTAGCCACAGTGCAGTTAAGGTTTGATGGTTGGGTAACAGAACTGTATGATGGCGAGCAACGTAAACAGCTAAATCAGGCAGCGGGGATAGATAATTTACTGTATACCGCCGATGCTGACTTTTCTTGTTTTGCGGATCTGGCTTTGACAAGCCCTAGCGATTATTATCGTCAAGGACAGGGTTCATTGTTGCAGTTAGTACTGACACCAGGAGATCCGTTTATTAAACAGAGTAATGAAGCGATCGCTCATCATGTCCTCAAGCAAGTGCATGAACTGTTCCCCTCCTCGCGAGAGTTAAATATGACGTGGTACAGTGTAGTAAAACTTGCTCAGTCTCTCTACCGGGAAGGGCCAGGGATGGATGTTTACCGTCCTGACCAAAAGACACCAGTGAATAACTTCTTCTTGGCAGGAAGTTACACCCAACAAGACTATATCGACAGCATGGAAGGAGCCACAATTTCTGGACGGCGTGCGGCAAAAGTCATCCTGGAAAATATTAAACAATAGCCATTAGTGCTGCGATCGCTTATCTATAACTATTTAAAATCTCAAATCTAAAATCGAATGGCAGACTGGTTAGAGCATAGTGTACAGGTAGAAGTAGAAGCTCCCATAGACTTAGTATGGAGCCTCTGGTCTGACTTAGAGCAAATGCCCCGCTGGATGAAGTGGATTGATTCGGTAAAGATTCCGCCAGATAATCCAGAAATTTCTATTTGGAAACTGAATACTGGCGGTCTGGAGTTTAGCTGGAAATCGCGCATTCTCAAAGTTATCCCCAATCAAATTATTCAATGGGAATCTGTTGATGGCTTGCCCAATCAGGGAGCAATTCGCTTTTATGATCGCCAGGATAGTAGTATCGTCAAAATGACCGTTTCCTATGCTATTCCCGGCATTATTGGCAAAATTATGGATAACTTATTTTTGGGGCGAGCTGTGGAATCGACGATCCAAGCTGATTTGGAGAGATTTAGGCAATATGCTCTAAATATTAAAGCTAATCAACCACAGTCATAAAGTTGCAATTAATTGCAACTTGAATTTATGCCGCGTTACAAACTGTTGATTCTGGAAGTAGCTCACCTGTAGCCTCGTAAGCAATAATTAGAGATTCTAAGGCTTCAATTCCATTTGCTACTACTGCTTCGTAAGTATCTCCATGAGTCCGCCGGCGCTGTCCTAGAAAATCAGGGAATCCTACCAAGAAACAATTATCTTCCTCAGACCACTGAGTAATAATTTGGTATTTAAGATTACTCGTCTTCTTTCTTACTCATTGTTGACTTAATTGCCTGTTTAACTTCCTTTTCTTGGTTAAGCTTGGAGGATTCAAAAATTACCAAGTCGGATCGCTAAACAGATTAATGATTAATTCATCACGCCCTGCTGGTACTGCGGTAATACAAGCGCGGATAATATCTCCATCATCCAATTCCACGGTGCAAGCGTGACACGAACCCATGAGACAGCCAGTGGGAATGAACACCCCAGCCCGATCTGCTACATCTAACAGGGCTTCTCCCACTTCGGCATCTATTGTGACATCATCTGGTAGAAAACGGACGCGAACAATCATCAGATAATACTTCGGCTACGCTCAGTACAAGTTCGTAATTAAGACTTACTCCAAGTGGTTTTCACTACTTTACCGTGTTCGGCAAACAATACACCTTTATGAATTGGGTATGAGAGCTTGGCTAAGACAAAAATGGAGTTAAGTCTAAATGACTTTCAATTTCAGTAGCTAGAGAGTCCAAAATCTGCTCTCGATGTTCCCGATAGTTAGCAACACCAGTAGGCAAAGATTTCAAACCCCGCTGTTGACGGAGGCGATTTAACCAAGCACGTCGCCAAGGGCCATTGTCAAACAGTCCGTGGAGATAACTACCCCAAACTGATTGACAGCTATCCACTAATCCTAAATTAACATCGTCAAATAGGGGTTGGTAGGCTTGGGTATCTCCTTGTTGTTCGATGCGCGATCGCCCTTGGTGGATTTCAAACCCATTTACTGGCAAGCCCTGCTGCGGATAATTAGAGGTAACTTGGCGCTGGCGGGCTATTTTCTGTCCAGTAATTACAGTTCTGATTGGTAATAGATTTAACGCTTGAAATCTTCCGGCTTGTCCCTCTATCCCCTCTGGATCAGCAATCATTTGGCCCAGCATTTGGTAGCCGCCACAGATGCCTAAAACCGTCCCACCAGAGGCTGCATAATTTTGGATTGCTTCTGCCATACCGCTTCTTTGCAGTAGTAGTAAATCAGCAATTGTAGTTTTTGTCCCTGGGAGAATTACCGCATCAGGATGTCCTAAATCTTGCTTTGGACTAAGATATCTCACTGAAACCGTAGGTTCTGATTCGAGAGGGTCAAAGTCGGTAAAGTTGGCAATTCTCGGTAAGCGGATGACGGCAATGTTGAGGTCGGCTTGGGTTTTCCGCGATTGACGTTCTAGCAAATCAAGGGAGTCTTCAGCCGGAAATACTTCTTGAAGGTAGGGTATTACACCAACAACAGGGATACCTGTACGTTCTTCTAACCATTTTATCCCTGGGTCTAAGAGCGATCGCTGTCCGCGAAATTTATTAATTACTACACCCTTAATTAGAGCGCGTTCATCTGGTTCTAGTAATTCTAAGGTTCCTATAACATGGGCAAAAGCCCCACCCCTGTCAATATCAACTACTAATAGAGTTGGCGCATTCAAGTATTTTGCCACTCGCATATTCGTCAAGTCGCGGTGCTTGAGGTTAATCTCCGCCGGGCTACCTGCACCTTCGCAAACCAGCATATCAAATTCTGTTGCTAAATGTTGTAGCGATTCCTCAATTGTGCGCCAACCTAGTTCAAAATATTGCTCATAGTAATCCGCAGCGTTGACTTTGCCTACAGGTCTGCCCTTAATAATTACTTGGGATGTCATATCCCCTTGAGGTTTAAGTAAAATTGGGTTCATTTCTACCCAAGGAATCACTCCCGCCGCCCAAGCTTGTACTGCTTGGGCGTAGCCAATTTCTCCCCCACTGGCGGTTACATAAGCATTTAAAGCCATATTTTGACCTTTAAAGGGAGCCACTCGCCAGCCACGCCGCGACAAAATACGACAAATAGCTGTAGTTAACAGTGATTTCCCTGCATGGGATGTTGTCCCCACTACCATAATTGATTTCATATTCATTATCGGTTTTTCAAAATCCAGGGTGAGATATCAGGGGTAAACAATATGGCAATCTGCTCAACAGTTATAAATGCGGGAAGCGGAGTGAGCAAAGGAATGTGAGGAAGCAAGGGAAAATGATAACAGAAATCTGAGCTAAGGCTTCCTTAGAGCAGAACTTCAGGGAGCGAGCAAATATTACCATTTGTTGCCCCTCATCTTCATCATCCTCATCTCTCCACCAACATCTCACAAACTCAGTTAGATGATTATGGTAAAGACTTTATGAATGAGTTTGATGTTTCCGTATATATTGTTCCCTTTGATTCCCTAATGCTAACTTTGGAATTTTCTCTTTTAAAAGGGTAGTCTAAACCAACGAATTACAGCATTGTATAGGCGATCGCTCCACGAAGGAGGACGCCAATTTTTTCCCTGGTACTGTTCTACCAGCTGATGGCCTAGAGGAGTCAGGCGAAAACCATCCGTAATTCCCTGTCCATCGACTTCTCGCCGTAGTACACCTACTTGAATCAGCCAGCCCAAGGCGTTGTCAGATGCCAATTCTGATAATGCACGTTTAGTGTAACCTTGTTTGAGACCATTTTCTTGGGCGATCGCACCCACTGAAACACTCTGGTGTCGCATCAGTTCAAATAAGCATAAATTAAAAGGCGAACACATCAGCGATCGCTCAGCTCTTTCTACTGTGCTACGAGGATAGCTAAAAGTTTTCGAGTTTTGGGAATCAACGGCAGGCATTGTATTTAGGTAGAAATTTTCTGCTAATCGAGATTGATTTAGAAATATGTCTGTGCTTGTACCAGCTACCTCATTTAACCCATCTTGGTTAAATTGAGAATATTCACGCTGTTTTTTTAGCAATTATATTTAATCATTGTAAATTATTGTAAAATTTCAAGTGCATCAATAATCTGAAACAGGAAAGGTTCATTATGCCTCTAGCAGTTGGTACGGATGCACCTGCATTTACCGCTAAAGATACTAACGGCAACACCGTCTCTTTATCTGACTTTGCGGGTAAGACGGTCGTTTTGTATTTTTACCCCAAAGATGACACACCAGGTTGCACTAAACAAGCCTGTAGTTTTCGGGACGCGCAAACTGAATATCAAGGTAAAAATGTTGTAGTGCTGGGAGTAAGCGCAGACGATGAAACTGCCCATCAGGCTTTTACGGCAAAATATAATCTGAATTTTCCCCTACTAGCTGACACCGACAAAAGTCTGATTAAAGCTTTCGATGTCGATGGCGGCGGCTATGCTAAGCGGGTCACTTACGTAATTGATCCCAATGGCAAAATTACCCATGTTGACGCTAGTGTCAACACAGCTACTCACGCTAGTGATGTTTTAGCTGCACTTGGGTTGTAGTTTTTTACTTGGTAATTAAGAATCAGCTTAAATCAACCTAAACTCATCCCCAACCCTTTTTCAGGTTGGGGTTTTTGTTTTGATTCAGTTGCTTGATGGAAGTGTATTTGATTGCGGTCTTGCCACAGGTGCTGTAATTACAGGTAAATTTGGGTTTACTTGCTGCTGACCTCGAATTTGCGGTTGTTGACCTACTGGAATTAATTTTTGTTGTCTTGCTCTAAAGGCTGCTGCTTCTGAATTTAGTTCGTCTGTCTTTTCTGTAGTATTCCAGTTGGCAGTTCCAAGATTTGCCCGATGAATCAGGTCAAGTGGGTTGAAATTATTTGAGTTGGAGGAAAACGGATCAGTATTTTGATCAGAATTAACGTTAGGAAAAGACTCCTGAGTGATTTGAGCTAAGCTAGGTTGGGCTGCAAGTAAGGAAGCGATGCTAACTCCTGCTACAGTTGCCACAAAGGTACTGGTGAGTAAAAATGGTTTTTTCATGGGATTTTAAACCGAAAAACGCTTTAACATAATCATGCTTATATCTTAAGCAAGAGTTCGCCGCAGTTGGGGCTGAATGCTCAACAAGGCTACAACAGCAAAGCCAAGCAATACTAGCAAAGCTCCGCCAAAGGTAACATCACCCCAAGGAGCCTGCATTACTACATTGCTCAATCCCCAATCACTATGAAGATATAGATAGCGAATTGGTTCAATAGCGTAGCTAAGGGGATTGAGGGTAGCCACAACTTGTAACCACCCAGGCATAAAAGATAAAGGTGCTAAGGCAGTACTAGCGAATAACAGCGGCAGGGTAGAGACAAAAATTACAGCAATTAGTTCAATGTGGCCAGGTAGGGCAAAAGCTAAGCCAAGAGAGATAGCAGTCACGCCCAAAGCGAGAAGAAAGACAATTAAAGCGATCGCACCCAAACCAGCTGCATCTGGTAATCCTGCCCCTAAAAACGCCGCTGCTGCCACAATTACCGCTGCTTGCAGTAAACTTTGGCTGATGATAAAAATTGCGGAAGCAAAAACAATTGAAAATCGTGATGCTAGCGGTGCTACCAGCAACCGATTTAAAAAGCCGAATTCTCGGTCAAACATTACAGGTAAACCAGCATTCAGCGCCCCGGCAAATGCTGTAAATACAATTACACCAGCAGCTAAAAACTGACTGTAATTTGTTGTACTGCCAAATAAGCCCTTCGGTGCATTTTGGAATAAAGCCCCAAATAGCACTAACCACATCACTGGCTGAATGATCCCGGCAACTAAGGTTGAGGGACGCCGTTGCAACTGAATAAATAAGCGACGAGTTAAAGCAAACGTTTCTTGTAGCAATTCACCGAAAAAATTTGGAGTAGTCTTAGCATCTACTTGCGGCGATGCTAGTTGTTGCCAATTGATATCAGATTTTGGGGTAACACTCATAGGGATTGGGGATTGGGTATTGGGTATTGGGGATTGGGGATTGGGGAAGGTGGGGCCCCCTCTGGGGATAAGGGGTAATGGGGATTGGGGATTGGGGGCTGAATTGAAGTATGAAATTCCAAAATTGAGTGTTTAAAACTCTTGTCATTGCACCTTTATGTGAGACTAAATTCATACTCTTAATCAGCAACGCCAAAAATTCTTTCCTAGTCCCCAGTCCCCACTCCCCAGTCCCTATCTCATATTCTGCTTTTTCTCAGCTTTGGGATCGCGAGTGGCAACTGCTGCCAGTTCTGCATCTAATAAGGTGCGTCCTGTGGCGGCGAGGTAAACATCATCTAGACTGGGGCGAGATTGGGCAATGCCAAAAATTGGTAAATCAGCGCCCTTTAAGGCTTGCTGTATCGTAATCAGAGCATCATTTTGAGGTGTTACTACCAAATTTAGAGAATTACCTTGAGCGCTGTTAATGATTGCTTCTTGCACAAATGGCAACGCTTTTAAGAGATTTTTGGCTTTTTCGGCTTCTTCAATTGGGGAAAACTCTTGAATTCGCAACGTGATGCGATCGCCCCCGACTTGATCTTTCAACTGTGAAGGTGTGCCAGCCGCAATCACAACGCCGCGATCAATAATTGCCACGCGATTAGCCAAGGCGTCAATTTCTTCTAAATAATGGCTGGTAATCAGTACTGTTGTTCCAGATGCCCGCAACTGGCGTAAGAAATCCCACACCACGAAACGGCTTTCTATGTCAAGACCTACGGTTGGCTCATCCAATACCAGCACATCCGGTGCGTGGAGCAAACCAGCAGCCAAGTCGAGACGCTTGCGTAAACCGCCAGAGTAAGTTCCGGTTTTTTTATTGGCGTATTCCTGCAAACCAAGTAAATCTAATACTGTCTCAATACGTTGTTTTGCTGCTGCCCTTGGAAGATGATAGAGTGCTGCTTGCAATTGCAGTAGTTCTCGTCCAGTCAGCACCTTATCTATAGCAACTTCCTGAGCCACATAGCCTAGCCGTTGTCTTGCTAGTTTGGGGTTATCTAACACAGAGATGCCAGATACCTCGATTTTCCCAGCATCCGGTGTGGTGAGAGTACACAAGGCACGCAGAGTTGTGGTTTTGCCAGCACCATTGGGGCCGAGTAAACCAAAGATTTCTCCTGGTTCTATCTCAAAGGAGACGTCCTTGACGGCGACCACTGTGCCGTAGCGTTTTTGCAGATTTTCAATTAAAACGGCGGGAGCCATGACAGCTTAACCCCTAACTATACAAATCTCAACAAAGTCTATCTCTATTGTAGTTGAGTCGGGTTAGGTGGAGCGATCGCTTGGATACAGCTTCTTAATTTTATAGGTTGGATTGAGTTGAGTAGATATTCACTAAGTAATTAACTAAATTGCTTTGGCTGTTGAAGTCTAACAGCGCCTCAGCTAACTCCTCAAGCTAAGTGATAGATAATGTGCGAATCTGCTGTTCTACCTCCGGTTCAATTGCACCAAACCGCCGTGTCAAAGGACGTACAATCAATGCTAAAGCTTCCTGTTTCTTTTATCGTTCTTCTCACTGTTGCAATCTCTGTTGCAGAATGTCTTGGTAAATCACGGATTCTTGCATAATTTCCTCTTGAAACATCTGTCTAATCAAATCTTTTTCAAACCGCAAACTAGCCAGAACCTGTATGCAAGCAGATATATTTTGTCGTTTGATTTTCTAGGAAGTCTAAAATATCAATTATTATGCGTAATTAAGCAAAATAGAGAATAGCGATGTTAGTTTCTAAACACAATGATGTTGTATTCGTCCCCGAAATCCATTCTTTAGAAGACTTCATGGCAAATCCTCCAGAGGGAATGGAGTGGGTGGACGAGCAACTGGTAGAAAAAACAGGGATGTTTAATGTAGCAGTAGACGAATTGTTAGCTTGAAAAGGCGATCGCTTCTATGATACAAAAATTGATTAAATGTGATCACTCAACAGAATTGTTATCTATTCTCCATAGTGACCGTCTGTTACCTTACCTCGGAAAACAATGTACTGATAGAGATTATAGAACAGCATCACCGGAATCAGTAAACCAATAAAGATAAGCATAATTACCAGCGAGCTGGGGTCAGCAGATGCGTCATAAATCGTGATTTCAGTGGGAATGATATAAGGGAAAACAATTAATCCCAGCCCAATAAACGACAGCACAAACAACAGAATAGTCCAGATAAAAGGCGCTCGTTCTTGTCTACGATTTATACTACTTAGAAGTTGTGAAACCAGCACAACTCCTAGTAAGGGAATGAGTGCAAAGATAAAAATTAGAGGGGTTTGAAACACCCGTAACCTAGTACTTTCATAAAAAATTGGGGTTGTAACTGTAATAAAAATTGCGCCTATTAGTGTCGTCCACGCAGCAATTTTTGCGGTTTTATAGTGAGTTTCCTGTAATTCTCCTGTGGTTTTCCAAATCAGATAGGTGGAGCCAATCAATACATAACCTTGAATTAAAGTTAAAGCCACCAGCACAGACGGAATGCTCAACCAATCCCAAGTTGTACCAATGAAATGTCCCTGCTTGTCAACTTCAATCCCTTCTAGCACCGCACCCAACGCGAATCCTTGACCGAGTGCAGCAGCAAAGCTCCCAGCACCAAAGGCAAAATTCCAAAATAATTTGCGCTTTGATAGTTCACGAAACTCAAAGGCCACAGCTCGAAAGATAAACCCAAACACCATCACGATAATCGGGATATATAGTGCATTCAAAATTGTGCTGTATGCCAAAGGAAATGCACCAAATAAAGCCCCAGCCATGAGAACTAGCCAGGTTTCGTTAGCATCCCAAATGTTGCTCAAGCTTGTCATTAAGATGCTTCGGCGTTCGTCATCGTCGGAGGTAAGAGATAATATCCCCACTCCCAAGTCAAACCCATCTAGCATCACATAAAGGAATAAGAAGAGAGCTAAGATTACAAACCATATTTGAGGAAGAAAATACTTGAGCGTCTCCATAATAATTCGTAATTCGTAATTAAAAAAGTCAATCCCTTCGGGTAATTTATTATTGTGCCTTAACAGGACGCTCGTCTGGGAAAAATTCTCTGTAGAGGAAAGATAACTATTACTTGATTTTTCTCATTATATTTAAGCATGGATAGAAGATATTATATTTAGTTGTAGTGTTAGACATCAATTTTTGCTTATTTGCGAAATTAAATTATCCTAAAAGGGACTTGGACAATTTAAATTGTAAATTAAATTATAGGAATAGTTTTCTTGCGATCGCTCTTGTCCAAAGCTTGATGAACATTTTTAATGAAAAGGCAGATTTATGTACATTTTTCTTTAATAGACCTAATTTTTGTAGAAAAACATCTCCCTATAGATAGGTAAAAATCTTTTAAAATTTAAGTTAATTAGTAATAGATACCAAAAACCAAGCTGTCAAAATTGGCATAAAAAAAAGTCTTGGTTGATGTAGATTCTCTCTCATAAACACCAACAACAAGACCTTTTTAAGTAATGTAATTATTTTTGGCTCTTGAACCTGCGATTGATATGAATTGCTAACTAAGCCACCAAGTCAGGAAACACCTCTTGGACGGCAGGATGCACTAAGCGATGATTCTGCACATTCACACCCTTGGCTAATGCTGGGTTAACTTCTAGTGCTTTAATTCCCAAATTGGCCAATTGAACGACGTAAGGCAATGTACTGTTATTGAGTGCTTGGGTGGCTGTCCAAGGTACTGCCCCTGGCATATTGGGAACGCCATAATGCACCACACCCTCTTCAACGTATACCGGATTTGTGTGTGATGTAGTATGTAAAGTTTCTACGCAACCGCCTTGGTCAACGGCTACATCAACTATTACAGAACCAGGATGCATTTGTTTAACCAATTCGCGGGATACTAATATTGGCGCTCTACGCCCTAACACTAATACTGCACCAATCAGTAAATCGGCTTCTTTGACGGCAGCTTCGATATGAGCAGAGTTGCTATAGAGCAGTTCGACTCTGGAGCCAAATAGGGTTTCTAAATAGGACAAACGCTCAACATTCACATCTAAAATTTGCACGATCGCACCCATACCCACAGCAATTTTAGCTGCTTCTGTGCCGACTACGCCGCCACCGAGAATTAAGACTTTCCCTGGTTTAACTCCAGGTACACCACCTAAAAGCACACCTTTACCACCCTGTTGGCGTTCGAGGAACCTAGCCCCAAATTGTACTGCTAGCCGACCAGCAATAATACTCATTGGTGTCAGCAGTGGTAGTCTGTTGGCTCCGGGTAGCTCTACAGTTTCGTAAGCGATCGCACTAGTGCCACAATCAATTAAATGTTCGGTCAATTTGCGATCGGCTGCTAAATGCAAATAAGTAAATAATATCTGCTCTTTTTGCAAAAATTTATACTCAGATGCCAGCGGTTCTTTGACTTTTACAACTAGTTCCCGATTCCAAACCGCTTCTGGGGTGGGTACAATCTCTGCTCCAGCACTTCTGTAGTCGTCATCGGTGAATCCAGCGCCAGTACCTGCTTGCGTCTGGACGAAGATGGCATGACCATTTTCCTGTAACACCCGAACACTAGAAGGACTCAACCCTACGCGAAACTCTTGATCCTTAGTTTCCTTGGGAACGCCGATTTCCATGTACCGCCTCTAATAATTTTTTATTTAACTCTAGCCTGCCAATTTTCAACTAGCTACTTCCGTATTAGGGATAGCTAATCTCTAACCTAAGTTCTGCAATTCCATCTGAGTAGCTCCAAACCTAGCCCTTGACTATTGCTCAGGATTCATACAATATATAAACAATAATAACAATTTGTTAAGAGAGCGTTTGCATAGCTCCTTTCCAAGAAGCTCCGAGTTTAGTCTGTCAACTTAAAAATGAGGAGTTTAAGTCGGCACTAAAGTACAGAGAAAGTGAGACGCAAAAGACGTTGCTAAGATGATCTATAGCGTCAATGCTTCCTATCTACCATTGGTCTTAAGCCATTAATTTAAATTAGACAGACTGCTAAATTACTCAAGCTATCTTGGCATTCAAGCACTGTAAACAGCTCAACACTTAGCACAGTTCTGAATCACTATCAAAATCCCGTTTGCCTAAAAGAGGTTTGCAAAAAATGACACAATCACAACCAACAGTTACACCTAAGCTAGAAGAGCCTAAGTTTGGCTTTAATGAATATGCTGAGCGCTTGAATGGTCGAGCTGCAATGATTGGTTTTGCCTTGATGGTGGTGATTGAATACGTTACTAATCAAGGAGTCTTATCATGGCTCGGACTTAAGTAGTGCTGAGTTAACAGGCAGGAGGTGAGACAGCGCGGTCTTCTCCCAAAGGGAGAGGCTAGCGCCTGCCGTAGGATGCCCGTTCGCTTTTAGCGTCTCCTTTAGGAGAAGGGCTGTAGGGGGTTTCCCCCATGAGCGACTGCCGTTAGCGCAGCGTAAAACCTTCTCTACGAGAGGCTGCGCCAACGGCATAGCTTCTCTACGAGACGCTAACGCGAACGCTTAGAGCGACGCAGGAGCGTCACCCGAAGGGCAAAGGAAATAGGGAGAGGAGGGAATAAGAATATTTACTTACCTAACCACTCGCCTGCACAGACGCGTAGACGCTCGAAGAGTGGCTTCTCGTAAGAGTATAATCGCGTCTCTACCCTCATTCGCCTGCACAGACGTGATTAATCGGGTCTCTACCCCCACTCCCCTAATCAGCATTGTTTCTGTAAGTTGTAAGCTAGTAGATAGAAGAGTCAGAACCAGCTGGAATATCCAGCTGGTTCTGACTATAGAAATGGAAAGCGAAGTACTTCGCTCCAGATAGTTTAATTAAACTTACCCGTAAATTATTACTGTAGAATCTAGGACTGGGAGGAACTAAATACTTATTAGGGATTGAAATAGACTTGCATTTACTGTATACAAGAGCGTTAATGACTATACTTCCTCCCCTACAAGAATAAAATTGTAATGCAATATGCTTTCAATTTAGAAAGGCAATTTGCGGGTGGGGTATTCTCGATAAATTACACAAAAGGTTAACTGGAACCAACCAAGCTGTGATGAATGCTGTATTACCTCGTTTTTTGAAGTCAGCCTACCGGAAAGAGCCAGTAATCAGTGCATTGATTACGATTGGCATAGTAGATGCCCTAATTGGCGGATTAGATGATAGCTGGTCGTTGTTAGTTTTTGGTTTGGGAACAGCAGGGATAACGCTCGCCTTTAAGTTGTGGCGTATCCAGCAGCGTCGTCCCATAATAGAGGAACCTGTAGTGCAACATTACTTGCCGCCTCGTTCATCTAGTCCGGCTTTACCAATGCTGAGTGTTTCTAAAAAAAAACCACCTAAGTAAGAAATGTTGAGTAATGTCAACACTTGAGCGGCGAGACAGCAAGTATTTCATAGGAGGATTTTACTCCAAAGAAATTACACTGCTCTAGTTAGGATAAACCAGACTCAGGCTATACATACCTTTAAGACAAAGCAAGCTAGGCAAAGCGTGGGCTTTATGCTCACCCATGGCGCAGCGTCTGCGACGCTAGAAGAACTGAAGGCATGGTAGAGCAAGTAGGTGGTTCGGGGTTTGCAAGAAGTGTTCCTCTAGGGCAGCCATTCCCAAAAGTTATATCAATTTAAAAAGTGAGGAAAACAAGTGAGCAGTCAGGGAAGAAGTGGGGGTAATTTTGCACTTCGTTTTTATATGATCCTGGCATTTATGGCAACTGTTGCCCTTCCAGTAACTATTTGGAAAAAGTTTTATATTGATGCTGCTCATGCTGCTCCTGCTACAGGAGTAATACCAAATTCCCAAACTACCAAAGGCTTTACCAGTCCTCATCTGCAATATACCCTCTTAGGACATAGAGGAACTGTTAAATCTTTAGCTTTCACTCCAGATGGCAAAATCCTTGCCAGTGGTGGTGCAGACAATGAAGGGGTGATTCGTCTGTGGAATCCGCAAACAGGCAAAAAGTTGGGTGATATTAACAAAGCGCACAAAACAGCCGTAGAATCTATAGTGATTTCACGAGATGGTCAGACCCTCGCTAGCTGTAGTACTGACAACATAATTAACCTGTGGAGCCTGAGAACTCGCAAGTTTACCCGCTCTTTCGTTGGACATACTAGTAATGTGTTGTCCTTAGCGGTATCTCCTGATAGTAAAGTTCTGGTTAGTGGTGCTTTAGATGGAATTCGCTTGTGGGATTTAGTACAGCAGCGCCCATTGGCTACTCTAGTACGCTTTGATAACTTAATTTACACACTGGCAATTAGTCCTGATGGTCAGACAGTGGCTAGTGGTGATAATAAGGGTGTAATAAAGCTGTGGGATTTAAGTACTGGTAAATTAAGCCGTGAATTTGTAGCTCATTCTGATGGTGTTAATGCTGTAGCTTTTACACCAGATGGGACAACATTAATTAGTGCTAGCCGCGATCGCACTATTAAACTTTGGAATATGAACACTGGGGAGCTAGTCCGCACCCTTACAGGACATAATAATTGGGTGAATGCTATAGCTATTAATCCTAATGGACAAACCCTGGCTAGTGCTGGCAGAGATGGGATTAAAGTGTGGAATATATCTACAGGTGAGTTAATAACTACACTTAATGGGCATACAGATTGGGTGAGTGCGATCGCTTTTAGCCCTGATGGACAAACACTTGCCAGCGGTGGATTTGACGAAAGGATTAATATTTGGAGAGGTCTGTAAATTTTAAGTTAAAAGTGCCGAGTCAGGAGTCGGGGAGATGATAAGCAGAGGGGCAAAGAAGAAATAATAACTCTAAATTCTTAACTCCTAACTCCTAACTCCTAACTCTTAACGAACACCAACAAACCCAGCTTGCTGAATTGCTTTTTGTCCTTGGTCAGTCTGTAAAAGCTTGGTATAGGCTTCGCCAATCTGCTGTTCTCGACCTTTGTTCTGCTTAACAATCACATACAAGTTAGCAGTCAGCGGATAACTACCATTCTTGATAGCTTCAGTATTTAACTGGTTGCGCTGACGTGGACACTGATCAGGTGACACCAAAGGTTCGCGGTAGGGGGAAATTAGCTCATTAGAACTACGACCCAGTAGCAAAGGCTTCACACTACATTGAGGTACTACAGCACGGGCAGAAGCGTAATACACACCACCAGGAATTTTACTGAGTTGACGCACTGCCTCTGTAGTAGAGTAAACATACTTTACATTAGAGCCAAGCGCTTGCTGATTTAAATTGCTCTTGTTAGAGAATATTACTGTGTCTGCGTCCTCTGGTTTTTGAGATAACGCAGTGATGGGTAAGTTTGGCCCACCTACTTGTTTCCAATTAGTAATCTGCCCCAGATAAATCTGCTGCAACTGCTCAATAGTTAAACCGGGTACATTGAGCGATGGGTTCACTATGACTGCGATTCCATCAATGCCAACCTGACGTTGCTCAAGCGTGAAGCCTCGCTCTCTAGCAGTAGCTTTTTCTTCATCTGTGAGGGGACGGGAAGATTGGGCAAAATCTAACTGCCCGTCAAGCAACATTTTAATACCTGCACTAGAACCAGGGGTGCGATTGACGGGATGTACGTAGTGCAACTGTAGTTCCGGGCGAGCGCTTTGGATTTGAGCGTCTACGACTTGCCGGATAGGGGCCCAGGCTGTACTACCACCATAGTTAAATGAATTAGTTGGAACATCAGCAACTGTCTGAAAATTTGATGCATTTCCACCAGAAGTAGTATTTAAACTTTGATTAGAGGAAGATCCAACACCGCTACGAGTCAATAAGTTCGGTTTGAGTAACCACCAGAGCAGTCCGCCAATAACTAAAAGTGTCAGGACTTTACCAATAATTAACCCTCTAAGAAAGAGTCCAATTTCTCCGTTAATTAATGCTCTTCTTTGATTTGTATTGTCCATATTATTATTTTGTTTATTTTATTTATCCTACAGTGATCTCTAAGTATTCTCACATATTGCACCGAGCTAAAACGAATGAAAGTTGTCCGCCATTTAATACCCTGCAAGAAGCCGCGCAAAGCACGTCTACAGGAATATACAGTGGCGGAGAACTCACAAAGGCGGACTAGCTGGGCTAAAAAAAGCAAGTCCCTTTAGGTTTTTCTAAATATAGTTAAATTAAAGTTAGTTGTTAGTAGTCTTTTTAATTAAGCAATTCCCTTTGCAGACTTCTTTGTAGGCTGTTAATTTGGCTACTTGCTCATTCACATTAGTTAACTTAGAGTTGAAAAATTTTTCTATAAAGTTATTTATTGGAGTAGGTTGATTAGGAGGTGATGTACTAGCTTGAAAAAATGTATAAATTAAAATCATTATCACTACACTAGTGATTGTGCCTAAACCGATCCCCAACAGCAAAATAAAATTTCTATATACTAACAAAGAGTCATTAACATCATTGTTATTGCTAATAGATAGTGAGGAAGATGACAATAATGGAACAGAAACCAGTGCTTGCAATGCTTCTACAGCTGATTGGTAACGCTGACTATAGCGTTCGCGAACCATTGTATCTAAAACATCTGCAAAAGCGTCGCTTACTTGCACCTTGTCACGCCAGATAACTTCTCCAGTGTTGGGATCTTCTGGTAGTTCTTCAGGCGTTAAACCTGTCAAGGCTTGAATGCCTATCATGCCTACTGCATAGATATCACTGGAAAGTTTGGGCTTTCCCTTAGCCTGTTCACTCGGCATATAACCAGGAGTACCAACAGCAATTGTTAGGTTACCTGCCAGACTACTGACTTTCTTAATACTTCCAAAATCTATCAGTACAATCTTGTGATCAGAGTGTCGCCGCATTAAGTTTTGGGGTTTGATATCCCGGTGGATGATTTTGTGCTTGTGGACAAAAACCAACACTTCCAGGATCTCTTTCAAGAGATTAAATACTGTATTTTCATTCAGACGTTGACCTGGAAGTATTTCTTGAGTCAGGTCATGACCATCAATAAATTCCTGGACTAAATAGAAATCTCCATCTTCATCAAAATGGGCAAACAGTCTAGGAATTTGGTAGTGATCGTTGCCTAAATGATATAAAACTTCTGCTTCTCTGGCAAATAGGCTTTTAGCGATCGGCACAACAGCAGGATTAGGATCTTTTGGTTGGAAATGTTTGACAACACAATGAGGTTGCCCTGGTAAATCTAAGTCGATCGCTAAATAGGTATCACCAGATCCACCCTTGCCCAACAACTTGACTATCTTAAAGCGATTCCGCAGTGTTTTTTTTATCAAAGGATACTGATGCTTGTTGCGTATTCCACCTAATAACAAGTAGGTATTGCCAGATCCTCTGCTCCCCAGCAGTGTTACAGTCTCGTAGCGATTCCGAAGTGTTTTTCTGATGAGAGGATACTGACGCATTTGGCGTATCTACCTTTTAAATTACTGACCATTCAGAGTTTGGTTAAGGGAAAGAATTAACTGCCGTTTGGTTTCCCAGTACTTGAGACAGTGATATTCACCAAATTTCGGGTTTACGCTGGGGTAGTTTCATGGTCAGCCCTTTAATTCATTTATGCGATACCTTTATAGGCATCTCAATTTTACAAAATCTATGTAGTAACTATTTTAGCACCTAAGTAAATTTAACACTACTTTAGTAGGATGTTAACTAATTGAAATTAAGACTTTAATTGCAGACTCATAAAACTGTGGATTTTCTACTGCGATTAATCAATATTTCAAATAATGTCAAGCTTTATAAAAATCAAAAGTAGCCCTAATTGTTTGCTAAACCCCTCTTAATACCTATTAAGATAGATTTTTTTAACTTGTCTTCCTCTAAAGCGCTTTTCAAGCTGACAAAGTTAAGTTAACAACAATTATCGAGCTTGAAGAGTACCAGATTCTCAAATCATTCAGCGATGCCAAAATATTTATGTAATAAGTCTAGTAAAAAAGGGATTATTATCTTAATCCCTTTTTTTTATAAGAAATCTTTATACACAGTTACTACAACTTAGAGCAGTCGAAAAATAAACGGATAACGGAACGGTTCATCAGGCTTGCTTAAACAGTGCAACAGCGCCCAAATAGTCAGTCCCCAGTGTAGTGCAAAGCCAAGCGCAATAATGGGGAAGAATAAAATTCCACCAATGCCAAAAGTTATCCAAGATAAAATCCCGACTGGGACTCCAATTACAGTTGCCCAAAACCAAACATTGAAGTGAAAATTAATCGATTCTTTCGCGTTACTTTTAACAACAGGGTCATCAGAAATTAAGTTAATTACGATTGGAATCCCAATCGAAAACAATGTTGTACTCAAGAAAATCGCCCCATGACACAGAGATGATAGCAATTTCCGCTTATCAGAATCGTATGTAACTTGCATCCTGGTGGCTCCTTTATTTGCTTTCTAGCTACGATTCTAAAGGACACTTGAGAAGTTTTGTATTACAGTTTCCCCTACTCAGGAGATTTTCCAACTTTTCCTTGAGTGACATTAACTTTGACTGCTACTCATCAACTATAGGCTATGAGGTTTGCCGAACCACTACAGCGGTTTGTCTTCATCTCATACTAAGTTGCGTTACCGTTTTCTGGTTAGAGACAATCATAGCTGTTGAATAGGAGAGCAGGTATAACATAGAGTAGGATATGCTCTAACTTTAAATTACTTTACAAAGGCGGTAGAAAATGGGTCGTATAAATCCCTACACGCTACAAATGCAGATTACCCGAATGTTTGAGCAAGGGCAATCATTTTTTGCCACAACCAAGGTGCAAGAATGGTTGAAAGAACGAAATCACAATCCCCTAGATTATGATATTGTTTTCCATCAAAAGCCAGCCCCCCCTGGTTCAAAAGAAGTGATAGCAGTGGAAATTGAATTGCGGCGAAAAGATGGACAACCAATAGATCCGTGGTTGCAAGAACAAGCCAACCTTCATGCCTAAGTTTGCCAGATAGCTGGTATTTTCCTGACTAAACATTTCCAACTTAAATTCATATTATCTTAAGAGAATTTATGTAGAAAGAGCGTTGCCAATTGCGGAACGCTCTTTGTTATTTTTGTACTCATAAAACATACTTTTAAAATCATTTAAATGAAATTTAAGCAGCCTTGGATTTTTATTTTTTGGGTTTAATTTGGGATTTTAATGTCAATCTCGATATCAGCATATCTGAAAATAATTCCGGTGGCTACTTCGGCTGCGCTCAGTACAAGTACGCTCAGTAACCATGAGACCTATATTGTGTACTTCATCAACTTGAAATCTGCTGTATGCAATAATTCACTCAAACTCTTATTTCTATCCTGCGGTAAGCCGCTCACGGCGCTGGCTCCCCTTAAAGTCAGCCTAATAATTAATATCACCCAATCAGGTGAGTCGACTGGGGGAAGTACAACAAATACAACCTGTCATACCTTGATCTTATACATGGTTGCTTGGCACACCAATTTATAGCATCAAAAGCTAGGAAGTAGATAATGACTGTAAGCCAAATTCGTGGAGAATCATCAAATCATATTTGTGGCAACTTTAGTAAACGTCTCTTTCCCTGGGTGATGGCTAAAGGTAGTAATACCTATAATAAATTTGTAGGCGATCGCAAACGCTCTCTTTTTGCCAATCTCCACGGTAAAGTATTAGAAATCGGCCCAGGAACTGGCCCAAACCTATCCTACTACCCTAAAGATATTCACTGGATAGGAATTGAGCCAAACCCATATATGCATCCCTATCTTCACAAAGAAGCAGAAAGACTAGGTTTAAATATTGATATCCGCAACGGTGCTGCTGAATGGATAGATGCTGAAGATAACAGTATAGATGCTGTTGTTAGTACTTTAGTATTGTGTTCAGTTCAAAATATAGCTTATACATTACAGGCAGTTTTAAGAGTTCTTAAACCAGGTGGACGCTTTTTATTTATTGAACACGTTGCTGCACCGCATGGTACTTTTCTCCGACAGGTGCAAAGTACAATTAGCCCTGTTTGGAAAGTGCTAAGTGATGGTTGTCAACCAGATAGAGAAATTAAACTAGCGCTAGAAAACGCTGGTTTTACCAGCGTGAATTATGAGTACTTTGAAGTGCCATTGCCGATTGTTAGTCCTCACATTATCGGCGTTGCAACAAAATAACTTTACTAATTTAATTTTCAGGTTGAGCTAGATTCTGAAACCTTTCTAACCGTTCCTCTATGCCGATATTGCCCTGCAAGCCGCCAGTGTGTACCAACAAGAGGCGATCGCCTCGGCGAAAAAATCCCTGGTGTAGCAAATCCATCACCCCATAAAACATTTTAGCGGTATACACGTAATCAAGGGGTATACCGTGCCTCTGTGCAAACTGTTGTCTGAACTGTATTAGCTCATGGTTGACCTTGGCATAGCCGCCAAAGTGGTAATCACAGACTAGTTCCCAGTCTCCCGGATAGCTATTTGGTGAGGGTAAATCAGAAACGAGGTAATTCTTCAGCAGTTTTTCTATTTCCGGTGCGAGAAAGGCTCCACCTTTTAAAACGGGGAAAGCAAGCGATCGCTGCCCTTTATGCAGTGAAAGTACAATACCAGCTAATGTAGTAGCTGTACCGCAAGCCACACATATAGTATCAAATGCTGCCGCTTCCTTAACTATCTCCGTGCAGCCGCGCACACCATTTAGGTTACTACCCCCTTCAGGAATAATAAAAACCTCTCCAAAGCGTTGGCGTAGGTCTTCTTCTAGTGCTGCTGTGTTACGCTGTCGATATGCCTCACGATTAATGTACACAAGTTGCATACCCTGTTGTACAGCGAAAGTCAGTGTGGAGTTGAGCGGTAGTTTTTCCTCCCCCCGTATTACACCAATCGTCCGGAATCCAAAAAGATTACCGGCGGCTGCGGTTGCATAGATGTGATTGGAATAAGCGCCCCCAAAAGTTAGCAGCGTCGTCAAATTTTTCTGTTTAGCCTCTAAGAGGTTGTACTTCAGCTTGAACCACTTATTACCATTAACCCACGGGTGCATCAAGTCAAGGCGTAGCACGTGCAGGTCAACACCAGCGTGGTGGGTGATTGCGTTATTGATTTGCTGTGTGGGAGGAGGGAGAAAGATTGACGACATGAGAAAACAGTTTAATTCAGAACTCACGTTTCGTTTGTAGTACGAGATAGCTTTAGTCGAATGGCACTAAGATAACGGCAAACCTATTATTTATAAGACTTTTGGGTGTGGGGTGTAGGGTGTGGGGTGTAGTGATCAAGAAGTTTATTAATGTTTGCACTTCCATTCTATTTTTCTTAGTTTCTGACTACACCCCACACCCTGCCCCCAACAAAGAGCTTGATTCATGGATTTTAGCTTTTCAAGCGTGCCATTCAGCTTCAGTCCTCTCATATCATGTCTGCTTAATTAGTTCTCATTTTTACATCGGTGCAAAAACTTTAAAATTCCCTCTTCTGCTCTTTTGCGTTCTTAATGATAAGTCTTTAACCAGACGTGATATCAAGAGGAATTGTACTATGCATCTCTAGATTCATAACTTATAGCAGTTGATGTACCAAAGTGGGATAATCAAATAGTCTTTATCGGGTAAGCTTTTCTGTATATTTTATCTACCTGTCAGTAAATATTCTCTTATACCCAACACAAAACCTCATCTCGAATTTGTCTGTGTCTCCTGCTTTATTAAAATAAATATTTACACTGACTTACTTGGTATTTAGTCAATATATTTCGGATTTGAATCTTTTATTTAAACAAGGTGGAAGATGAAATTGCCAAAAGCTCATAAATCTATCCTTTTCAATTCCTCAACACCAGAAAAAACCTCTCGGCTTGCGCCTAGACCTTTTGGTATCCAAACACAAAAAGCGTCAGTTGCACCCAAGACAAAAAAGGATATAGAGAATGAAGCGTTTCAGCAGCAAAAGATAGCAGCAACAAAACTTGAGATCCAAGCGAAGTATGGCACGATTACGCCAGAGGGAAAGGAAAGTCTTAGTATATTGCAAGCTAAGATGGATGGATTATTGACTTCGAGACTGGGACAGGCTTCTCAATTTGGACATAACTTTGCCAATATTTCTGTAAGAAGACCTGAAACCCCAATAGGAATCCAAACAAAGCTGACTCTAGGTAAGCCTGGGGATTCAGTATGAGCAAGAGGCAGATGAGACAGTGCGTCAGGTGGTGCAACAGATTCATCAACCACAGAAGCAGAGAGTTGAACCAGAACAGACGCTTGATAATGCTCAAGGTTTGCAGGAAGAAACAAATGTGATAGAGAAGAAGCAAATAGGTGGTTTGAGCCTGCAAAAAGATGCGGTTAGTAACTCGGTTTTAGGCAAGAGTGAATTTACCCCCGTCCCATTTGTTATTCAACGCTATATCGAAAATGATGCCGCACTTGCGCCAGGAAAAGTTTCAGACGGCGGCAATATCGTTATGGTAGATAAGATGAATGTTTATGCTACTCAAGCCAAAATACAAGAGGCGATCGCTGCATTAGCAAATACCCCTGCACGTATTACACTGACTCAAGGGGCAGCTTTTACTAAACCTGATGATATTGCTTGGACAACTCGCTTCGGGAGCAATCAAACCCTCTATCGCGTGAAACCAGTCTATAAAGCCAATGCAGAACTTACGGAAAAACAAGCAAAGACTGAGCCAGTTGCAAATGATAGCGCTCAAGTAGAGGCTAAAAAGCTACAGTTGTATAAAGACTCGTTGCAAACAAATACTCTGCTGATTTTCAATCTCAAGAATGAATTTACAAAACGTTGGCAGGAACTAGCAGCCGAACGTAAAGGGTTTTTTGGTGGTTGGTATTCATCTACTACGTCGTTAGAAATTTGGGAGGAGTTCAACGGCAATAAAGCAGGAGGAACATCCACACCGCTTTTTGCCTCCCCTACTTAAGATTTACTTTATAAATAATCTCTAATCAGTAATTCTTTTTATCAACTGTCAACTTTCAACTGTCGACTATCCACTGTCCATTGTTGAACCTTTGAGCAATCCTCTCCCTTGGAGTGCTACCGTGTACACACAAGTCTTTTAGAGTAGCTCAACAGACTTTTAATCCGCCCAACCCCTCTTGAAAAGCAAAGCTGTTTCATTCTCTCAAAAGCTCAAAAAAGACTTGTGTTGTGAACGAAAAGACTTGTGTTGTGAACGAAAAGACTTGTGTTGTGAACGAAAAGACTTGCGTTGTGAATGAAAAGACTTGTGTTGTGAATGAAAAGACTTGTGTTGTGAACGAAAAGACTTGTGTTGTGAACCAAAGTACTTGTGTTGTGAACGAAAAGACTTGTGTTGTGAACGAAAGTACTTGTGTTGTGAACAAAAAGACTTGTGTTGTGAACGAAAGTACTTGTGTGTACACCGTAGCTCTTGAAGTGAGAGGTACTTATTAACTGTCAATTGTCAATTGTATAGCCGTAGTCATATAGGTTAGGACAGTGTTAATTGCTCAAATCCTTGTAGACGCATTCGCGAAGCGTTCTCGAAGAGTAGCGGCTTCCCGTAGGGTAGTAACTAGGTTTTTACTCAGCACGGGCTAAACGTCCTGCTACCGCTAACAGCACTTTACTATGCATTGTTGAAAATCTGAGCAAGTCGGCGCACTCCTTCCTGAATTTGTTGCTCATTTAGTTCCGCGTAACCTAAGACAAATTCACGACTAGGGCTTGTCTTTAAATAGTAGGGATGAGCAGCAGTAATGCCTACGCCAACCTGTGCAGCGCGTTGGACTATTTCCTCATTGCTTAATGTTGTATGCATTTTTACCATCAAGTGCATTCCGGCATTTTCACCTAGAATTTTGACTTGATCAGCGAAATGGTAAATTAGAGACTGCACCAAGGTTTGCCGCCGTTGGCCATAGAGCGATCGCATCCGTCGAATATGCCGTTCTAAATGTCCTTCAGTAATAAAATCTGTGAGGGCATGTTGTTCTAATAAACTAGATTGACGATCCGCCAGCCATTTGGCGCGGGTAAATACATCTACCAAATTGTCTGGTATTACTAGATAACCCAGACGCAAAGCCGGGAAAAGTACCTTAGAGAATGTGCCAACATAGATAACTGAGTTACCTTGATCTAATCCTTGCAACGCAGGGATGGGACGCTCACCATAACGATACTCGCTATCATAGTCATCTTCAATAATCATTACTCCTGAGTTCTGCGCCCAAGCCAGTAGTTCTAATCTGCGGGGAAGAGATAGCAAAGCCCCTGTAGGGAATTGGTGAGATGGCGTGACGTAGATTAGCTTAATTTTTGGGGTTGTACTTGTCGTCAGGTTGCTAACGATTAAACCCGAATTATCCACAGATACAGGGAATAAACAAGCTCCCTGCGCTAAAAAAGCCCGTCGCGCTCCTAAATAGCCTGGTTCTTCTACAGCAATCCAGTCACCGCGGTTAATTAGCAGGCGTGTGATTAAATCAAGTCCTTGCTGGGAACCACCAATAATGATAATTTGTTCAGCATTACACTTTACCGCTCTAGAGCGAGCAAGATAAGAAGCGATCGCCTCCCGTAGCGGTCGATATCCCATTGAATTATTAGTATAATCCAGTACATCTGGACTATTGCAACAATGACGAGATAGCAACTTGCGCCACAAGTCTATCGGAAACTTGTCAAAAGCTGGTCGTCCGTAACTTAAGCTAATCTGTGCTTCTGGTTCTGGGAGGCGAAATAGTGAAGAGTCTGTCAAACTTTCACCATAGGCTGATAAAGCTATTGATGAACTAGCTACTTGAGGTATTGACTCAATAGGTGCAGTGCCTAATAAATCATCGGGGATTTGGTGACAAACAAACGTCCCCGAACCTCTTGTTGTTTCTAGATAACCCTCACTCAACAATTGCTCATAGCTTTGGGTGACAGTAGCGCGAGAGATACCAAGAGACTGAGAAAGTGATCGCGTCGAAGGTAGCCGTTGTCCTGGCGCTAATCTTCCTGACAAAATTGCTCGTCGCAGTTCCTCATAAACTTGGCGATGCAATGGTAAAGCTGCTTGCGAGTCGATATTAATTACAAAGTCCATAGTAGAAATGCGATCGCAACAGTGAAGAACTATAGAAACACCAACAGAAAGTAATATTTTCTTTAAACAAAGTGGACTGGTACTTCAATAAAAAAGTGGCACTTGTATCATGCCACTTTGACGACTACTCTAACGATGTCGGCTCAAAAATTTCCAGTCATGCATCAGCAAGAACCTCCAAGCCTAAGAACCACTATCAAACGCATACCTCAACGAGGCAACTATGAACGTGACATTATCTATGAAATTTTGGATGAAGGATTAGTTTGTCATGTGGGCTTTGTAACTGACGGACAACCTTTTGTGATCCCTACAGCTTATGGAAGAATTGACGATACGCTATATATTCATGGCTCACCAGCTAGCCGGATGTTAAAATCGCTCCAACAAGGCATTGATGTCTGCGTGACAGTAACTTTACTGGATGGTTTAGTACTGGCGCGATCGGCGTTTCACCACTCAATGAACTATCGCTCGGTGGTAGTGTTTGGTAAAGCAACACTAGTACAAGATGCAGAGCAAAAGTTAGTTGCCCTGCAAGCGTTTACAGAACACGTCATCCCCGGACGTTGGCAAGAAGTGCGATCGCCTAGTCGCAGTGAGTTGGCTGGAACTCTGGTGCTATCTCTACCTCTAGTTGAAGCTTCAGCTAAGGTTCGTACTGGTGGGCCTATTGATGATGAAGCTGATTATCAATTGCCAGTGTGGGCAGGAGAAATACCCTTAAAGTTGACTGCGGCAACGCCCATCCCTGATTCACGTTTGCATACAGAAATAAAAGCCCCTACTAGAGCAAACGCATAATTATCAAAAAATCTTTGGAACCCTACTCCACTAGATTGAGAGGGAAACTTTAGCTTCAGCTAAAAGTGGAGTAGGATACCTTTGATGCCTTTGCCCTGAAGTTCTGGCTTATGTTTAGTTGCTATATCTCAGTAGTTAGGTGCAGCCGCTACCGCAGGGTAGTGGCGAGTCAAAAGATATAGGTGGCTGGGTCTTGTTGAATTACCAGTTAAGAAATAGGCTGAAAATATGGGAAAATGGTAAACATTAATCAGACAGTCTATGGCTAAACTTTTTGACTGTATTACTGAAGAACTACAAGACTTCATTGCTGCCCAACACCTCTTCTTTGTTGGGACTGCACCGTTAAGTCCTACAGGACACGTTAACCTATCTCCCAAAGGATTAGATTGCTTTCGTATCCTCTCTCCCAATCGAGTAGCTTATCTGGATCTCACAGGTAGTGGCAATGAAACCTCTGCTCATTTGCAAGAAAATGGGCGAATAACCTTCATGTTTTGTGCTTTTCAAGAACCTCCGTGTATTCTGCGTCTCTATGGAGAGGGACAGACTATTTTACCGAATTTTTCTGATTGGAACTCGCTGTACTCTCTATTTCCGCAGATTCCTGGAACTCGCCAAATTATCGTTGCTGATATTGATAAAGTGCAGACTTCCTGTGGTTATGGTGTACCACTTTATGAATATCAAGGTCAACGGCAGACTATAGTTAAATGGGCAAGGAATAAAGGGGCGCAAGGAGTTCAAGATTATCAACAGCAAAAAAATCTTGTCAGCCTTGACGGGTTACCGACTCCACTGAGTAAATTACTCTAAGTAGACTTGTGAGCAAAATTGAAATATGGCATATGCAATTCGTCCAATCATACAGGAAGACGAACCTTTTCTTTGGCAAATGCTTTATGAAGCGGCGCATATGGCAGAAGAAGGAGCATTGACAGTGCAGGATGCAATGAACCATCCTGATTTGGCAAAATATGTCAAAAATTGGGGACTTGAAGATGATATGGGCTTTATCGCTACCTTAGCGAGCAGCAATCAGCCTGTGGGAGCAGCTTGGTTACGTTTACTGACAGGTGAAAATAAAGGATATGGTTACCTTGGCGATCGCACTCCCGAACTAGCGATGTCTGACGACAAGCCGCTGTGCGTCTACGCTGTTCTTCCAGAATATAGAAATCAAGGCATAGGAACGCAGTTACTAACTCATTTATTAGCAACTGCTAAAGCAGCTTATCCATCAGTATCACTGAGTATCAGAAGCTCAAATCCAGCCTTACGTCTATATAAACAATTGGGCTGGAAAATCGTTGATGGCAGTGAGACAATCAACCGAGTTGGTGGCATCTCTTTCAAGATGAAATTAGATTTTGATTAAGGTGACTTTAGCGTTCAAAACCTTTACACCCCTACACTTAGCTTTAGTTTGTCTCATTCTCCGCCGCTTTCAACCACTCTTGCATCGTCGATAATGCTAAAACTGCCTTCACATAATCCTGAGAAATAGCATCTAACTGCACATCATAGGTAACAAACCGTAGGACGACAGGGGCAAAAAACGCATCAGCAATGGTGAAGTTGCCAAGCAACAAATTGCCACTAGACCCAAAATTTTGGCGAGAATATTGCCAGATGCTGGTGATGCGATCAATATCTTGTTGTACGCCAGGAGCTAAACCTTTACCAGGATATTTAGCACGGCAGTTCATCGGCATATTCTCGCGCAGATTTGCAAAGCCTGAGTGCATTTCTGCACTAATGGAACGGGCGAATGCTCTAGCTGCTTTATCTTCTGGCCACAAGTGCTTATTAGGAAATGCTTCTGCTAAGTACTCGCAAATAGCAAGGGAATCCCATACTGTTTGAGTTTCGTGCAACAGCACAGGTACTTTTCCTGATGGAGAATATTGCCGAATTTTTGAGGAAGATTCCGGGGTATAAAGAGGAATCAAAATTTCATTGAATTCCAAGCCTAATTCTTTCATTACTAGCCAAGGACGGAGTGACCATGAGGAATAATTTTTACTACCAATTACTAAAGTTAGTTGTGTCATCTTTCTAAAACCTATAAAGTTGTTCAATCCACATACATACGTCAAATTCAGAGCCGGAAGAAAAAGATTTTCTTGTTACAGGGTCGTAAGCGTGCCAAGAAATATTACCGTAGCGGTCAACTTTTTGCCAAACTTGTAATTCGTTAGGATCTGCCATAAGCGTCTTCACAAGTTTTTCCCAAATATCATGTAGAGATTCTCGTAAAGATAAAAGTTTGCTAATATTTAATTTTCTACTACATAAGGAATCGCAATTGATTTCTATATCTTCTGATTGCAGATATCTGCTCTCGTTTCTCATCAGATTATTCCTGAAAATTGCTGTATCAATAAAACAGTAGCAATGTCTCAGTTAGTAATCAAATCATGGCTTGTATAGTATCTATAAATAGTATTTATAAATAAGAAAAAGCACTTGTATAACCTTTTTGCCACAATTAAGTGAAGATATTTATAGCTTTAATTACATCAATGCCTTATGAAAATTTTCCAACTTCGCGCCGTAGTTGCAGTAGCAGAGCGTGGTAACTTCAGTGAGGCAGCTTTAGAATTGCAGCTTTCTCAGCCAGCGATTAGTCATGCCATTGCTACTTTAGAAGAAGAACTAGGTGTGCCTTTATTTGCTAGAGGTCGTCATGGTGCTGTGCTAACACCTGCTGGAGAGCGTATCTTATATCATGCGCGGCAGGCAATGCAACATCTAGAGATGATGCAACGAGAAGCAAACTTGCATAAAGGTTTACACGGTGGCCATGTACGAATTGCGGCTTTTCGCAGCGTTGCTACCCATTTACTACCAAAAGCGATTGCAAAATTTCACGATCAATTCCCAGAAGTTGCTGTAACAATCATAGAACGCCTTTCTTATATTGATGTAGAACAATCTTTGCGTGAGGGACGTGCTGATATTGGCGTTACTTATTTACCGACTGACAATGAATTTGAAACATGGGAAATTCTTCGGGATGAGTATGTTGCTTTACTACCACCAAAAGCCAAAATTAGTAGTCCCCAAATTACTTGGGAAAATATAGCTGCATATTCACCAGTATTACTTGCTTGCTTACCCTGTGGACGACCTATACACAACCACATCAAAAATGTAGCACCCTTTATGAATACAGTTGGCGATATTCAAGAAGATTCAACTGTAGTCAGCATGGTCAATCAAGGCTTAAAAGCAGCTATTCTCCCTCGTCTAGCAGCTGTACCAATTCCTCAAGGTGTGCAAGTCTATAGTTTACCAATCCCATTAGAGAGAGTAATGGGTGTTGCAATTCTATGTAATGCCCTTCAAGTACCTGCCGTATTCACATTTCTGGAGATGCTGAGAAAATTTGATTTTGATAGTTTGGCTAAATCTACTTATTAATTATCTTTTAAGCAGGGTAATAATTGATGTTTAATACTAAACAAAGTTAAGATTTTCATCAAATTTTCGTCAGTTCTTCTATATTTTATTTGCATACATAATGTCACCAGAGATACTTATCCAGTGGTCAAATTGATAGACGCGTAGACGCTCGAAGAGCGGCTTCTCGTAAGAGTATAATCGCGTCTCTACTCCTTATTATTCGTCCATCTCCTTCAATGTAGCTAATGCTGACGGAGATAGGCGACTCAGATAGCGGAATATCCAGTATTTAAAAATAGTATTCAATATCACAGGAAATGTAGCAATAAATATATATATTGCGTTTCTACTAGCGGGTAGACCTAAATGTCCAGCCAATTCTTCAAGAATAACCTCCCATCCATGTGGTGAGTGGAACCCTACAAATATATCTGTGAATAAAATAATTAGAAAAGCTTTGGCACTATCGCTTAGCCCATAGACAATATTATCTATAAAAGATTTGACAATTACAATTTCTTTTTTACTCAAAGCAACTACGACACCAAAAGCAATTAGAGATAAAAAATCAGCAAAAACGTTACTGATAGAACTACTACTTTTGTTCCTGAATTCTTCAGCTATTTCAATTGCTTTGTTTTTAACTTCTTTTTTGACTTCCTCTGAAGAAAGCGGTGGTGCTATGTGCAGTAAATATTCAAATTTTAGTTTTTGTTCATAACTATGTAATTCCTGGAGAGCTTCTGTTTCCATGTCAGAATTAATGAAAATTCGAGTTGTACTTTCTCCTCTGATTCTTTCTACTATAGGATTTACTAGAAATTGTTTAGATAAATATTGAGTTAAAAGTGGTACGATGACTAGAAGTATCAAAAATCTCAGAGCAGTTCTTGTCCGATATCTAGAAAGCCGATAATCTCTGAGAAATGTTTCTTCTGCTTGTGGGGATAAATCTGCTGTAATTCTATTAATTGTTCTGCCAATAGACCGGGGGAAAGCTCCATTCTTCTGGCTTAATTGTGGATCTACAACTCGATTATCAATAGGTAAATCGATATTTGTTTGGTCTTCACTACGGTTAATTTGTAAGGGTTGAGAAGTTGGTAGTACTGAGCGATCGCTTATAAGTTCATCTGCTATGCTATATTTCTCTATTACTTCATCAATAAAGTTTAACTTCTCTAACAAATCGGCATTAGATATAGTTACGATTCCACGACTTAGTTTAAATTCTGCCAGCCTTAACTTGATAATAGTTAATTTTTTACTTAGGTATCCTTGCCAATAAGACATCACATTTTCAGTAAAATTTACTGATTCTCTAGATATCTTTTTGCCACCAAAATGTTGAATTTCAATACTTTTAATACCTTGAGCGGCTTCGTAAGCTTCTAATAGCGCTCTTTCGGGTGTATTTAATAACCAGTGATTAAGCGATCGCCAGTATTGTTGGAGCTTTTGACGGATTAATCCTGTATTTTTTTTGAAGAATGAAGCTTTCATTGCACACATAGTTATTGATATAGATTATGTGTTGTAGTTAGGTGATCATAAAAAATTGGTAATAGCTAGATGATAATAAATATTATTAACTATTACCTAACTTTCATCAACATTACATCAACCTCTTATTCTGAGTGTACACCGATTAGACGGGTAGGTATAGGTAACGCCCGATTTTCCATAGGTTTAAATTGTCCTGTGTCGGCGTCATAAGCGAAGACTTCCCCACTTTCAATTTCATACCTCCAAGCGTGAAGGGTGAGTTGACCACTATGGAGTTTAGAGCGAATAATCGGGTGAGTCTCTAGGTTTTCTATCTGCGTCAAGACATTCTGCTCAATTGCAATTTTTAAAAGTTTATCGGGAGGATAATCTTTGTAGTTGTCCAAGACTAGGCGGCGGGTAGGCTCGGCATAATGCTTCAACCAGTCATAAACTAAAGGCATCTGCTGAGCAAGATTACCTATCTGTAATAATCCTTTCATCGCTCCACAATGAGAATGGCCGCAGACAACAATATCTTTAATGCCTAAAGCCTGAATTGCATATTCTATACCTGCACCTTCGCCGTTATTGAGTGTTCCATATGGTGGTACGATGTTACCTACATTGCGAATAACAAACAAATCACCAGGCTGACTTTGAGTTATTAAAAATGGGTCAATCCGTGAGTCAGAACAAGTTATAAATAATACTTCGGGATTCTGGCCATGAGACAAGTGTTCAAACAAATCTCGATGTGCCATGAAATAGTTGTCATGAAACTCATTCAGCCCAGCAATTATTCGTTTAATTGGCACGATTAAATCCTCGTTATAACAATTAATATATTTATACTCTTCTTTATAAAAATTAGCCAATTTCCGCTAGAAACATCTGTCAAAATTAAACTGGAAATGGTAACTAATAGAATAGTATTTATCTCATTGCATCTCTTCTTCTGCTGTGTTATTGCTTGATAATTTTCAGTAGATTTAAGTACAGAAACACTAACACAAAATGTCGGAAAAGAGAGGAATACTCATCAAACTAGCTATAACTAGCTTAAAAATTAGATTTGCTATAAGCATTAAAATATTTAGCTGGCATTTTATAAAAATTGCTACTAATCTTACAAAGAAGAAAAATACTGACAAATTCAATACTTAAACAGGATCAGGCTTGAATTTATGCTTACTAACCCTGTTATGTGTTGAGAGACACGACAAAGAGAATACTAAAGTTAGCGATCGCTACCAATGTAACAACTTCTTAACATTAACGGGAATAGTATCTTAAACTTGTGAAGAAGAGATGAATATTGTGTATCAAAAGTGTGAAATATGCCAAAAATATGCTTAATAGCTTGATATCAGTTATACCATACAAATTCTCTTGTCAAGTAAAAATATGTAATTAGCACTATTAAGTGCAAGAGATGCTATATGCTCCGACTTGAATATTGAAAGCATACTAAGACTTAAGAGCCTGTTCTACAGGGTTATAAGTCAAAATATTTTCAATAATCAAAGATGATTTCTATAGCGGTAGTCATGTAACTTTAAGCGTCAAATATCGGGAACAATTACTGAGAATTGGCTGTCGTTTATATATTAAAGCTTCAGTAATATTTAAGTGTTGTTTTTTTATAAGCTGGGCATTAATGATGAAACTAAAGTTATTCGGTCATGGGTTGACAGGGATTGCAATAGCTTCGCTGAGTGCGTTGACTACAATTGCAACCATCAATCAGCCTAGCTATGCTGGAAGGACAACCTTCTACTGTGAAAAGAGCAAAGGCGTACCCATAACATTTGCTAGTACCCAGGATGGAAGGAAAGTACCAATGATTAAATGGATTTCTCAAGACTACTTCTCGCGAGAGTGGACAGGTGAACGCCGTTGTCAGGAGGTATCTCGCAGATTTCAAAAGAGCTATGACAACGGTACACTCAAGTACATTAGGACTGGTACGCTTAGAGGAGAACCAGTTGTATGTGCTGCTACTAGCCAAAATGCGCCTTGCACAGATAGCACTTTGTTATTCACCCTCAAGCGTGGGAGTAATCCTAAAGAGACAGTGCGGAGGTTATTGAATCGCCGTGGTTTAGTAGCTGGAAATATAGTAAATGAAAACAGCGAGAGTACGCTAAATATCGATTTTGATGCGTATTTAAACAACGCCACAGACGAGATAAATACTGAGTCGAATTGAAATTCAGGTAATATTTATTGAAGCGATCGCAACTTCGTATTATCTGGAAAATCAGATGGATTGGCGCAAATTGACACTGGTCGTCTGTGTTGGTAGCTTAACTATGGCACTGTCAGCATCAGCACCAGTTGTCAGTGTTGCTACACCATGCACTAGCCCTGATTGCAATACTCCTCAGTCGAAGCAAATTTATCAACAGGCTCAAGTTATCACTGTCAAAGTGATGTCGACTGATTTTTTAGGCTCAGGAATTTTGCTGCGAAAGCAAGGTTCTGTGTATACAGTATTAACCAATGCTCATGTATTGCAAGCAGGTGACGCTCCATACCGTGTTCAAACACCAGATGGTCAAATTCATGCAGCTAATTTACCTAAAGGCGTGAACTTTGGCAAAAATGATTTAGCTTTATTGCAATTTCAGAGTAATGGCAAGATTTATGCTGTGGCATCTCTCGGTAAATCTCCAGCAGTGGGGGATGAAGTTTTTGCTGTCGGGTTTCCGGCTACGGAAGAGGGAACGCAAGCAAAAGGCTTTGTGTTGACTACAGGTAAAGTATTGCTGGTGCTACCTAAACCTTTAGAGGGTGGCTATCAGTTGGGATACACTAACAATCTCGAAAAAGGCATGAGTGGCGGGCCTTTGTTGAATCGTCGCGGTGAGGTTGTGGGTGTGAACGGGATGCAAGCTTATCCTCTTTGGGATGCTCCCTCTGTGTTTCAAGATGGCATTGAGGTAGATGAACCGTTGCATAAGACGATTATTCGTCTGAGTTGGGCTGTGCCAATCAAAACGCACTAGTTAGGAATGAAAGGGGATAGGGGAGTTCCCAATACAGTTTGGATAAGGTTTTTTAATGAAAGTTATAGATCACAAAGACGCGATAAATCGCCGTCTTTACAATAATTAGTCCTTTGTAGAGACGGCGATTTATCGCGTCTCTTCCCTTAACCGAACCGTATTAGGGGAGTTCCAATCTCGAAGTTCCGAGTTCCAATCTCGAAGTTCCAAGTTCCAATCTCGAAGTTTCGAGTTCCAATCTCGAAATTTTGAGTTCCAATCTCGAAATTTTGAGTTCCAATCTCGAAGTTCCGAGTTCCAATCTCAAACTTTTGAGTTCTAATCTCGAAGTTTTGAGTTCCAATCTCGAAGTTCCGAGTTCCAATCTCAAAATTTTGAGTTCCAATCTCGAAGTTTTGAGTTCTAATCTCGGATGAATGAAACTTGCAGCTGAAATTCGACTCGTACTAGCTCTCGTCAAACAACTATAAATCATTCTCTGTTCCTCCTTTACCCATGCTGTATGTTCCTTTTTGGGTGACAGATGATGTTAACTGCACCGTAAAGACGGTGGGGTAAAGTGGATATATTTACTAGTAAAGTCGATTAATACCTATTAGTAATTGAATAATGAAATTTGATTATGCATTCGCACCAACAATCATTGGTGTATCAATCGCCCTTACACAACCACAAATTGCTGTGGCATTATCCTCTGCGGAGGTGGCTAAACTTGGCAAAGCAATCACGGTGCTGATTGATAATAAAAATGATTCCGGGACTGGGGTAATTATTCAGCGACAAGGCAACACCTACACGGTTCTCACTGCTAAGCACGTAGTAGAAGCTCAGACTGAATATGAAATTGTCACCCCAGATGGTCAGCGTTATGCGCTTAATTACAAAACCGTAAAAAAGCTGCCAGCTGTAGACTTAGCTATTTTGCAGTTTACCAGCAATCAAACTTATGCTGTTGCTAAAATCGGCAACTCGGACGTGGCTACAGAAGGTACAACAGCTTATGTAGCTGGTTTCCCAAAGACCAGTCCAGCATTTTCCAACTCAATTTACAATTTCACCGATGGGCGGATTACTGCTAACGCCTCAAAAGCTTTGCGTGATGGCTATGCGTTGGTCTACAGCAATAATACATTACCGGGGATGAGTGGCGGCCCGGTGCTGAATGACAAAGGTGAACTGGTAGGAATTCACGGCAGAGTAGATACCACGGAGAACTTTGAAATCTCGGATCAAAATCCCAACATTATTATCAAAACAGGCTTTAATTTGGGCATTCCCATTAATAGCTTTTTGAAACTCTCAGCTAAAGCTGGGGTATATGCTGCTGTTAAGCCTCCAAGCAAATCTGTAGCAGCACCGAAAGCTGATGACTTCTACATTCAGGCTGGGGAAAAGTATAAAAATGGTGATTTTAAAGGAGCAATAGCTGATTACACCCAGGCGATTCGCCTTAATCCTAACTATCTTAATGCTTACTTCGGGCGGGGAGTAGCCAGCTATAACTTGGGAGATAACAAAAGGGCGATCGCAGATTACAACCAAGCCCTTAAAATTAATCCTAACTATGCCAATGCTTTCATCAACAGGGGAGTATCTCGCTCTGCCTTGGGAGATAAGCAGGGGGCAATAGCAGATTACAATCAAGCGCTGAAAATTGATCCCAACTATGCCAATGCTTACATCAATCGAGGAATAGTCCGCTCTGCCTTGAGAGATAACAAGGGAGCAATAGCAGATTACAACCAAGCCCTTAAAATTAATCCCAACTATGCCAAGGCTTACTACAATCGGGCGCGTACTCGCTCTCTCTTAAGAGACCAGCAGGGGGCAATTGCAGATTACAACCAAGCTCTGCGAATTAATCCTAACTATGCCTTAGCTTACTACGGTCTGGGGTATGCCTACGCTGGCCTGGGAGACAACAAGCAGGCAATAACAAATTACAATCAAACCCTTAAAATTAATCCTAACTTTGCCCCAGCCTACTATGGACGGGGAAATGCCCGCGCTGCCTTCGGAGACAGCGCGGAGGCAATGGCAGATTACAGCCGAGCTTTACGGATTAATCCTAACGATGCCAAGGCTTACTATGGACGGGGGAATGCCCGCGCTGCCTTCAAAGACAACCAAGGGGCAATTGAAGATTACAACCAAGCTTTACGAATTAATCCCAACTTTGCCCAAGCCTACTATGGCCGGGGTATTGTTCACTCTGCTTTGGAAGATAAGAAAAAAGCGATCGCGGATTTCCAGAAAGCTGCTAATCTCTACAAAGCACAAGGAAACACAAATTATTACCAAAAAGCATTGCAATTAATTAGAAAGCTTCAATAATAGCCTAACGAAAGCAAAGTCAAATAGAAATCTATTGGAAATTAAATCATGAAATTTGATTATGCGATCGCACCTGTAATTATTGGAGTATCAATTGCTCTGGTACAGCCGGAAATTGCCGTGGCACTTTCCTCAACCGAGGTTGGTAAAGTTGCTAAAGCAATCACAGTGCTGATTGATAATAAAAATGGTATTGGTTCCGGGGTAATTATTCAGCACCAGAGCGACACTTACACCGTTCTGACAGCTAAGCACGTGGTTGAAGCTCAAGCTCAATATGAAATTGTCACCCCAGATGGACAGCGCTATCAACTCAACTACAACACTGTCAAAAAGCTGCCAGAAGTAGACTTAGCTGTTGTGCAGTTTAACAGCAAGCAAAGTTATCCTGTTGCTAAAATAGGCAACTCTGATGCAGCCGCAGAAGGTGCAACCGCTTATGTTGCTGGTTTTCCCCAAGCGACGGCAGCAATTTCTAACACTATTTACAATTTCACTGATGGGCGGATTACTGCTAATGCCTCAAAAGCTTTGCGTGATGGCTATGCTTTGGTCTACAGCAATAATACATTACCGGGGATGAGTGGCGGCCCGGTGTTGAATGACCAAGGTGAACTGGTAGGAATTCACGGTCGAGGCGACACTACCGAGAACTTTCAAGTCTCTGAGCAAAATCCCAACATTGTCATTAAGACAGGCTTTAATTTGGGGATTCCGATTAATACCTTTTTGAAATTGTCAACTCAGGCGGGAGTAAATATCGGCGTTAGTCCTCCTAGTACATCTGTAGCCACAGCACCGAAAGCGGACAACTTCTATATTCAAGGTGGAGATAAATACGATAAAGGAGATTTTAAAGGAGCCGCTGCTGATTATACCCAAGCAATTCGCCTCAATCCGAATTATCTCAATGCTTACAACAATCGCGGTCTTGCCCGCTTTAACTTAGGAGACTTCCAAGGGGCAGTTGATGATTATAATAAAGCTCTAAAAATTAATCCCAAAGATGCCGAACCTTATAATAATCGGGGTTTGTCCCGTTATAACTTGGGAGATAAACAAGGAGCGATCGCAGATTACAGCCAAGCCATCAAGCTGAATTCTAACTATGCTTTAGCTTATAATAATCGGGGGATTGCTCGGAGTAATTTAGATGATAATCAAGGAGCAATCGCTGATTTTAACCAAGCTTTGCGAATAAATCCTAACTTTGCTGAAGCGTACAGCGGTCGGGGTCTTGCTCGTTATCAGTTGAAAGATAAGCAAGGTGCAGTTGCAGATTACAATCAAGCCATTAAAATTAATCCCAAACTTGCCCCAGCCTATACTGGTCGAGGCATAGCCCGTTCTGATTTAGGAGACAAGCAAGGGGCAATTGCAGATTTGAACCAAGCCTTACAGCTTAATCCTAACTTCGCTCCAGCCTACACTTTGCGAGGAATTACCCGCTATCAATTGGGAGATAAACAAGGTGCGATCGCTGATTTACAAAAAGCTGCTAACCTGAATCTAGAACAAGGCAAAACAGATGATTATCAACAACTTTTGGAATTAATTAAAAAGCTTCGCCAGTAGCCAGATTAACAGAGCCTTTGTAAAGAAAATCTAAGGGTAGTAAAAAGCGATCGCTTTCAATCGGGATAATGCAGTTGAATTTGCTAGTTCATTAGCTGTTAACTAAGTAAACCAATGCCTTTATGACATACACACCGAAAATTCTGGCTTTTGCTGGCAGCACCCGCACCGATTCCTACAACAAAAAATTGGTCAAAATTGCAGCAGAGGGTGCTAAATCCGCAGGTGCAGAAGTCACTTATATAGATTTACGCGATTTGCCTCTACCTCTTTTTGATGAGGATTTGGAAGCCCAAGAAGGAACACCTGCTAACGCCCGCACATTTAAGGACTTGCTGATTTCACATCAAGGATTGTTAATTGCTTCTCCTGAATACAACAGTTCGCTGACAGCAGTTTTGAAGAACGCTATTGACTGGGCATCTCGTCCATCTCCTGGTGAACCTCCGTTGGCTGCTTTTACAGGTAAGGTTGCTGCAATTATGAGTGCTTCACCAGGAGGACTTGGTGGTTTACGAGGATTGGTTCACCTGCGAGCTATTTTAGGCAACATCAAAGTTTTGGTACTTCCAGAGCAAGTAGCCTTACCCCAAGCTTACCAAGCTTTCAATAATGATGGCACACTCAAAGATCCTAAACAGCAGGAATCTATTGAAAAGTTAGGTGAGAGTGTAGCAAGTATATTGCTGAAGCTCAATTAAATTATTTAGGTGTTCAGTAAATAACGAACACCTATAAATCGTTCTATAAACGTCTGATTATATAAACACTAACTAAAATTTAATTAAGAATAATTTCTTAGATATGCAGATTAATCCAATTATTATCAAAAATTAATTCATAAATTCGATTATGTACTTTCAGATAACCTTGCTGCTTAACCACTAAACCAGATAGGAGCAATTCTTTTTCTTCTAAACTGTCAATTGAAATGACTTTGCCTTGAGCTAAAATTTTTTGATAGAGGTCTAGTAAAAAGACAGGTAACTGAGTACTATTGAGAATGCGATCGCGAATAGTTTTTAAATGCTCCGGTTCATCTTGAGATTCCCAGCTTTCGATCACATTCGTTCGCACTAAATTCTCAATCCATTCTGCTTCAGTGTTGATAGTAATAGGAGATGAAGAATTACGGATGAGCTTACAAATTTTTTGGGTAAGAAAAGGTTGACCACCTGTCCAAGCTAAAACTTCGTTGAGTATTACTTGAGGATTACCAACTTTTTCTGTTAATCCTTGTAGTAAAGGTTGAGCTTCATGCAATTGAAAGCCATTTAATTGAATTGACTGACCAATGTTAAAAGGCGTTCTCTGATAGTCAGTAATCAAATCTGAGGGTGTGGCCACGCCAAAGAGAGCAAAGCTTAAACGTTGATATTTCGGATTAATGCTGCGCTGATTATAGCAGAAACGAATCAGCGCAAAAAAATCATTAACAGAAAACTTTAATGCTAAAACACTATCTATTTCATCCAGAAAAATAAAAATATTTTCGCTTTTAACTTCAACTAGTAAAATATCTTCGATAAATCGACTTAAGCACTGAATAGGAGATAAATCTTTTTGCTCATTCCACCAATTTTTCAGATTTACTTTGTCTGGCAAGTCAAAACTCAGCCACAACTCAACTATTAATCCCTTGTACCATTGAGCAGGTGTGATGTTTTCGCTACCTAAACGAGTGATATCAATTGCTGCACAGCTAAATCCCTCTTGCTGAAGATGGTGTATCATGCGTACCATCAAGCTGGATTTGCCCATCTGCCTTGTATTGAGGATGTAACAAAACTCACCACGTTTTAAAGCTTTATAAAGATAACGGTCTGCGGAGCGCACCACATAAGTAGCAGCATCCATAGGCAAACTTCCCCCAACTTGATAATCAAAGGTGACAGGCTGTTCTGCACTTCTGAGAAGTGCGTTTTCAAATACTAGTTCAGCTTGCGTAGCTTTGAGAATTTCTAGGGTTTGTGACAGTTCTTGAGTGCGTTCTTTAACTTTTTGCTCTAAATTCAGGTTTGATTTAGCTAATGCGTCTTTAGCCTCTTGTAAAGCAAAATTCTTGACTCCTAGTTCTAGTATTAATCGAATCCGCTCGGCTTCTGAACGTTTGCGTTGTGTGATATCTTGAAAGGCAGCGATCGCATAGATAATTTCACCTTTGTCATTAAAAATCGGAGTAGCTGAAACTTCTACGGGAATCTTCTTGTCTCCTTGGCGAATTTCCATATTATCAATAGTTATACTCTTGCCTTTCAATGCTTGCAAAATCGGCAGTTGTTCCGTAGGATATAGCTGATTATTCATTGCCAGATAGACTTGATAAATCTCAGACATTAGAGCTGGTGTAACTTCGCTAACAATTTCCTTGCCCAATATTTGCTTAGCTGTTTGGTTAGCGTAGTAGGCTTGACCATTGCTATCAACTACGAAAATACCTACTGGCAAAGCTTCCAAAAATTGAGCCAGTTTAGCCTCGCTTTCACGCAATGCTTGCTCTGCCTGTTGGCGGACTGCAACCTCTTGTTGCAGGCGAATTAATAACTCTGTTTTAGCTTGCTGTGCTAATAATTCTTTTTCCCTAGCCGCTTTCATCCGCTGCACATATTGCAGACTTTTATAAGTAGTAATCTCTAAATCCTGAAAATTGATCGGTTTAGTCAGGAAGTCAAATGCACCAAGATTCATTGCCGTTCTAATATTCTCAATATCGCCATAGGCAGAAATAATTACTGTCTTAATGATGGGATACAATTCAGTGAGCTTAGTAACCAAAGTTAACCCATCCATTTCCGGCATATAGATATCGGTTAACACTACATCTATATGCGGTTCTACTTGCAGTTTTTCTAATGCTTCTAAACCATTACGGGCAAAAAATAACTCAAATTGCTTTTCCCGAATTTGTTTTCTAAATTTTTGCCTTAGCAAAAGTTCTAAGTCAGTCTCATCATCAACAACCAGTATTTTAGCTAGCATAGTTGTTTACCTGATTGGGATTATTTATGATCTGAGGATTTTTTCTTTTAATTTATTAAATTCAATTGGCTTAGTAATATAGTCATCTGCCCCATGTTGTTTGGCAATCAAGGAGTTATATTCATCATTATAAGCAGTAGCTATAATTACTTTTATTTCTGGGAAATTTCCTTTAATAATTTTGAGCATTTCTAGCCCGTTCATTCCAGGCATATTAATATCTGTGACAATTATACCCAGGCAATCAGTTAATTTATTTTGTAATTTTGCCAATGCTTCCTCTGCTGAGAAAGCAAAATATAATGTAATTTTATTTTGTTTAACTTCCTTTCTAAATTGTTGTCTAAACAACAATTGCATATCTTGTTCATCGTCTACAACCATTATTTTCATTTAGGTCTTACACATTGACAAAATGAACACAATATAAGAAAAAATGCTAGTGAGGCAATTTCAAATTTTGCAGAGAGTTTAAGCCCCAGCTTCCGAAAACTCTGAGCGGAGGCTACCTCTATTCATAGGTTCGGTGGGCGCTCAGACTAGTCTCAAAAGTAAACCTAGCTAAATTGAGTAGACCTTCTATTTATACTATCTGTGAATTCAAGAGAGATTATGCAGAAATTTGGCTAGTTTTTGACTCACTATCCTTCGTTTCTATAATGCAATCCTTATTCATATTGCAAGTTTTTTGTCAATACATCTATCTGTAGTGATTGTTTATCAAATCGGTATAAGCCCTATAATTTCTGAAGCTCATACTTGTCATAAGAAAATTTAGGTAAAGTAATAATAAACTTTGTATAACTGCCTACCTCGGTTTCTATTCTGATTGACCCTTGATGCTGCTGAACAATAATATCGTGGGTAATAGATAGACCTAGACCAGTTCCTTCACCAGTCGGTTTAGTGGTAAAAAAAGGATTAAAAATTTTATTTAGTATTTCTTGTGAAATGCCTTCACCGTTATCGCGGATGCAAAGTTCCACCGATTCGCCCAAGTCTTTAGTACTGACTGAAAGTTTAGGCAAAAATTCTTCATCTTTGTCTCCTGGTTCTGCTATAAAACGAATTTTCTTTTTATGCACTGTATAACAAGCGTTATTGATGATATTTATAAAAGCACGGCTAATATTCTGCGGCACGATACTCACTTGCCCCAGGTCATGCTCGTAGTTTGTTTCTATAGTTATTTTGAAAGCAGTATCCTTGGCACGCATTCCGTGATACGTTAGATTTATAGCTTCTGCTAGCAAAGCGTTGATGTCTGTCAGTTGGCGATCGCCTGTTTTCCCGCGTGAATGCATCAACATACTGTTGACAATATTGTCGGATCTTGTCCCATGCTCATAGATTTTTTGAGCGTTTTGTTTGAGATCGCTTAAAATTTCTGTAATATACTCCCTACTTTCTGGGTCTAATCGGTCTTGTTGATTTTCTATCTCTTCGAGCAATTCTTGGGTCAACTCTACCGACAGCTCGGCAAAGTTGTTAACAAAGTTTAAGGGGTTTTTGATTTCATGGGCAATGCCCGCTGTTAAAGCTCCTAGAGAAGCTAGTTTTTCTTGTGTAATAATCTGAGCCTGGGTAGCTTTGAGCGTTTGTAAAATACTGGCTAATTCTTCATTTTTATCTTGTAATTCTTGGGTTCTTAGCGCCACTTTTTGTTCAAGAGTTCGGCTGTAGCCTTCTAACTGGTCGTAGAGACGGGAATTTTCAATGGAGATGGCAGCTTGAGCAGATAGGATTTTTAAGACTTCGACACGCTCTGGAGTAAATGCGCTCGTTGTGAGATTATTTTCTAAATATAAAATGCCGCTGAGTTTACCTTGATGGAGTAGGGGAGTGCAGAGAATGGATTTAGGTTGAGTTGCGATAATATAGCGATCGCGTATAAACTGCCCTTCATTGACAGCATTATTTAAAACCACATTTTCCTTCGTGTGGGCAACATAATTGATAATGCCCGCTGACACCAAAGGAATTTGCTCGTCTGCATCTACAGAGTCTACTGGAACTGATTGTAAGATAGTAAGATTCAGAGAATCCACTGCTCCTTCAGCTTCAATAAACCAGTTACCGTCTTTTTCTAAAATCAGAAAGCCTTTTTGCGCTCCGGCATTCTCAATTACAGTCTTCATTACATTTTGCAGTAACTTGCTCAGAACGATTTCACCAGAAATCGTTTGTGAAGCTTTCAGCACTGTAGCTAAATCTAGCGCCTCACTGGAGCTGTTGCTGTTTGTTGAAGTGATTCCAAAAGTTGTTTTGCTTCTAGATGATGTTGAAGCCAGCCACTGAGGATATTTTTCATCTAAATCCTCTACTTTGCGTTTAGCGCCCCAAATTTGGTAGCGTTGATGGGCTTTTCTGATGTAGAGTCCGGCAAACTCCTCTTTTCCTCGTTCCATCCAAAATTTTGCTGCTAGTTCATTAGCCAAAGCTTCATTGTGAATAAATTCATTTTCTCTGGCAGATTTAATGGCTTGGTCATATAAATCTACTGCTTCGCACCAGTTACCAGAGAGACGAGAAATTTCTGCGGCTACCAAAAGATATTTATCCAAGAAATTTTCCGGGCAGAGATTAGCCCACTCTTTCATCCGTTGCTGATTGGCTAGCATTTGCTGCCAGTATTTATCTCGTTCAGCCAATGAAGCTTCAGGATAGAGAGCAGCTAGCGTTAGCGAGTAGTAAAAGTTATGCTTGGCGATGGAAATCGTTCCTGGTATGTAGGCAAACAACTCTGCTGCTTGCTCCAGCAGGCTCAACTCAATTGGCTTACCATACAAAAATAGAACCTCAGCTTTAAAAATGTAATAAAAGCAAATAGCTGCCGGCGTTTGATTTGGTTGAGTAACTTCTAAAATATCGGCTTCTTTTATTTCTGTTGTATTAAAACAGAATTTGTTTTGGGTAAGTCCCAATAAGTTTTGGATAAGAATTTTACTAGCTGATATGCAATTAAATGCCCACTGATTCTGAGTTTCTTGACTGAATAGTAAAGCGCGAGAAGCTTCCTTTAAAAGAATATCTAGATTTTTACCCTGATATATTAGGTTGTATAAGTTGTAAGTCCAGGTATATCCGACAACTTGCAGACCATCAGCTTGCAATCCTGCATCAGCCCCTTCAGTATTAACTGCCTCAGACAGCTTGATATGTTGTAACCAGGGCATAGTAATATTGCCGTGAAGTTGGCAAACCACACTCTTAGAAACCAAGTTTTGATATTTATCTGATAGTTTCATACTGAGACAGCCATATTCATAACCTGAGAGATAATCGTTGAGAGCATGGGTATTGATTGCTCCAAAGAAGCCATAGCCCATTGAAGACAATTCCGTGTGGCCGTATTTAATATTGAGATTGACTATTTTAGTCCCGACGATATGCATCAGAACTGGGTTAGAAGCCCAAGCAGCGGGAAAGATGCGAGACAATATTTTTAAGGCAGCTCTTTTCTCCGGTAGCTCCATTTCTGGATTGTCATACAATAAACTAATCTCTCGTCCCTTCAAATTTTCTCGATATTGGGCAAGTTCTGCCTCGAAAGCTGCTTGAAAGTTATTTGACGGTAAATCAATTTCCAAATCTCTCAATGCAATTCGCCCTGTCTCAATTGCTTCGTTGTATTGTCCTAATAGGGTGTATTGGATAATTTTGAGAAAGTGAAATTCTGTGCAATCAAGAGTTGATTTCGCTCGCTTGAGTGACAATTGGAGTAAGGATTGCGACTCCTCAAAGTTACCATTGAGATACTCAACTTCTGCAAGTTCTTTATAAAGGTCGAGTGCTATATTGTAGCTTTCTTCCCAGATATCTCCAGGAAATTCATTGTCAGCCAAAATCAGATATTCTCTGGATGCTTTATAAGCAGTCGCTTCTTTTGCCTTTTTCCCAGCCTGTAAATTTAATTCTGCTAGCTCTACCTTTTGGGTTTTACTCTTAATTAACTCCCGTCCTTTATTAAGATGATCTACCAAGGTAAATAGCTTTTCTTGACGCTCTAATTCACTGATATTGTCAAATAATAACCTGCCAATTCGGAGGTGAACTGCTTTTTTATATTCGTCATCAATTAGGGCATAAGCGGCCTGCTGCACTCGGTCATGGCGAAACTTGTAATCCTGGATAATCAAGGCAGATTCAATTGGTGCTTCTGAGGTCGTTTCTAGAGATGAAATAGGCTCAATAAAACCCCACTGGATTGCTGTCAAGATATCTCTAAAAGTTTTAGCAGCTAGTTTTTCGTAAATAATTGAAAGTGTATTCAGGTCAAAGCTGTTACCAACACAAGCGGCTAGGCGTAGTGCTTTTTGGCTATTTTCTGGAAGTTTTCTCAAGTTGCCAAGCATTAAATCTACCACGTTTTCTGTGATGCCCAAAGCTTGAATTTGAGTAATATTCCACTGCCAACACTTTTGCTGTCGGTCGAAAGTTAAGAGATTTTCTTGATAAACAGTTCTAATAAATTCATTAATAAAAAAAGGATTACCTGAAGTTTTTTGATAAACCAATTCTGCCAACGGTTTAGTTATTTTTGGTTCAGCGTGGAGAGTATCTGCAAGTAGCTGAGTGATTTCTTTGATGTTTAAGGGAGCGAGAATGATAGTGTTGATAATTGCCCCTTGCTCCTGCAAACGCTGGATGGTTAGCATCGTCGGGTGGCTGGAACTGACTTCATTATCGCGATAAGCACCAAGCAAGAGCAGATATCCTAGATTATAATCAGTCATGATCAGCTCAATCAGCTTTAAACTGGCAGAGTCAGCCCATTGCAGGTCATCAAGAAAGATAACCAGTGGGTGCGATTGGCTTTGCCACTGCCCCTTGGGCAATCGCTGGCAAAAAACTCTGATAAACTTCTGAAAGACTCTGTTAAAGCGATTTTGTGCCTCAGTTGGTTCTAATGGTTGCACTGGCGGCTGAGACCCAACAATTTCTTCTATCTCAGGAATCACTTCAATTATCACTTGACCATTAACACCGAAAGCAGCGAGAAGTTTTTCGCGCCACATAGCTAGTTGAGCTTCACTTTCGGTAAGCAGTTGTCGCACCAAAGATTGCAGAGCAAAGGCAACTGCTGAATAAGGAATACTGCGCTGAAACTGGTCAAATTTACCTGTGATAAAATAACCACGTTGCTGGGTGATTGGTTTGTAGAGTTCCTGTACCAGCACAGATTTACCGATACCAGAATAACCGCCAACTAGCATCATTTCTCTTTGCTTGTTACCTACTTCTTTTTCTGCTAGTTCTTCAACAGGTTCGTATTCAGCAACACGCTTAAATGCCGAAAGTAGAGTTTCTATTTCCACCTCTCGACCGTAGAGTTTTTGCGGAATTTTGAAGCGGTCAGAAATATCATGTTCAGCCAGGATAAACTCTAAAATTTGTCCAGTCTGCTCTAACTGTCTCAAACATTCTTCTAAATCTGCTTTTAAACCCAATGCACTTTGATAGCGCTCTTCAGAAGTTTTTGCTAACAACTTCATCACAATATTGGAGAGGCTTTGCGGAATTTCTGGAGCGGCTATATGGGGAGGAGTAGCTTGTTTGGCAATGTGACAATGGACTAGCTCTAAAGCATCATTAGTTTCAAAAGGTAGGCTTTGAGTGAGTAATTTGTAAAAAGTTGCGCCGAGAGAGTAAAAGTCTGTACTGTAATCGAGGGTGCGATTCATTCTGCCAGTTTGTTCTGGCGACAGATAAGCTAAGGTTCCTTCCAAGATATTTGGATTTTTAATTGTCGGATTTTCGCGGGTAAATACTGTAGAGATCCCAAAATCAATAATCTTCATTTGCCCAGTATCTGAGTTAAAAACTATATTAGAAGGATTGATATCTTTGTGAATTACATTGGCAGCGTGAATCTCCCCCAGCGTCTCAGCAATTTTAATGGCAATAGAGAGAAATTCTAAAAGCGTAAACTTTTTAGATTGCATTAAAATGTCTAATGATTGACCTCCAAAATCCTCTAAAGCTATTGCCAGAGTACTATTGTAGGGAAGTAATTTATAAGCTTTAATTACTCCATCAATTTTCAGGTAACGAGTAATCTCGTACTCTTGTTTATAGCGAGTTAGTTCTGAGGGAGTTGGATAATTTTGTTTAAGAACTTTGAGAATAATAGGTAGATTGCTGGAGTTACAGATAGCCCGATAGACTAATGAATTAGCACTTTCGTAAATCTTGGAGATAATCTGATAGTCGTCAATAGGACTCATAGTAATTCATAATTCACGCCTAATGTGAATTAAATAGGTTGAGACTGAAAAGTGAGAACATTGATGCCAAAACGGCGGCGAAGCAATAGACGTAGTGTGTGAGATGCAACTTTGGCAGCAATATGTACACAAAAGCCATCAACAGTTTTATTAAGTAGGCGTTCGGGATTACGGCCAGTATTTTGAATTTCGTGAAAAACACCTTCAACGCGTTGGCGAACACGACTAATAAAACGTTTCAAAGCATGAGAATGTTGAAGATGCTGGTTATCGCGCTTGTTTGTCCAGATACGATTACCAGTGCGGCGAGCGATGGCAGCTTGCCAGTCGGCAGAAATAAAGCCTTTATCTGCGTAAATATCGCTGTGCTGAACCATCTCTAAAACAGCATCAGCGGCAATTCTTTCATCAGTATTAGCAGGTACTATGTCATAAGCAACGGCAATTCCATTCCACGTTGATAGCATTACTAGCTTGTAGCCAAAATAACTCATTTCTCTAGCAGCACATCGACCAGGGGCAGCGTTTCCGGCAAAGTCACTATATCGCTTGTCTCGTTTGAGTCCTAATACTGGTAACGGTTTAGTATCGAGAAGGAAATATTTTTCACTTCCTTCAACCAATTGCTCTACCCAACTGCGGCGTAAGTTCTCTAACATCCCATCTAATTTGCGTAACCGCCGATTAAATTGACTCTGGTCGAGTAAATTTGGAAACCATTGCTTGTAATTTCCCCTGATGAAACCAAGAAATTGTGTTTCTCCGGGAAATGGTAGATAATCCATGACCAATGCTAGTGTCATGATTTCGCTATCACTCATTCTCGTCTTCGCACCCGGTTTTATCAAAGTTTCATTTTTTACTTGCTTTTGATACCAATCATCGACTACTACAAATATTGTTGTAATTAATGTTCCAAAGTCTATGCTAGTCATGGGGGAAGTCTGAGTTAAAAGTCTGGTAACTTTCATCTTCTTACTTCTCCCGCCTTTTTTTCTAATTCACATTAGGCGTAATTCGTAATGGGCTACGCCCCGCTACGCTAACGTAATTCGTAATTAGAGGCATTAGTCTTGGTTGAACGATTTCAACACTTCGGCTACGCTCAGTGTTGAAGCTTCGACTACGCTCAGCTTCAATTTTGAGTTTTGAATTGCTTAGCCGATTATGTATGAAGATGCATCTAAAAAGACCCTTCTGTAGTCTTCCCTTGGCAAGTAGAATTACCCCCCTTAATCCCCCCTTATAAAAGCTACCGTGTACACATAAGTCAAAATATTGAATTCGGGTGGTTGTTTATCGAATTCGGGTGGTTGTTTATCGAATTCGGGTAGTTGTTTATCGAATTCGGGTGGTTGTTTATCGAATTCGGGTGGTCGTTTATCGAATTCGGGTAGTTGTTTATTGAATTCGGGTGGTCGTTTATTGAATTCGGGCGGTCGTTTATTGAATTCGGGTGGTCGTTTATTGAATTCGGGTGGTCGTTTATTGAATTCAAGCAGTGGTTATACCATTTCACGAAATTCTTGATACACATCACTTTTCTTGCTTCCCCTGCCTCCCCTGCCTCCCCTGCTTCCCCTGCCTCAAGAGCCTCAAGAGCTTGCCCATGTTGTCAACCTTAAAGTGAAACGGTATTAGGGTGGGGTAAAAATATATGCAGCTTCACAAGGTAACGGTATTAGTCGATTAACTTTGCCACTGCTCCTTGAGCGATCGCTCAATTTTAATACCTCCAAGATATATGATGGGCCAGACTTATAACCTATAATTGCAAACTATAATTCCCTCTTTCTACAGCAAATTGTAAAAACGCGCTGGGTTGTCCCAGAGGATTTTCTGCACAACTTTCTCAGGCAATTGTGCTTCAAGCGCTACTACTTCCGCAACGATTTCTGGGTGATGATCCATGTGAGGGTAATCAGAGCCAAAAATCAAGTTATCAGCACCGAGATATTCAAGCATTTGAGGCAAATAAGGTTCTGAAGGCTCGATCGCAATAAAGCATTGGCGGCGGAAATATTCAGAGGGTTTGATTTTTACGTTGTCTACAACTTCCCAACGCAGGTCTTCGTATTCGCGATCGAGTCGCCAAAGCCAATATGGGAGCCAACCGCAGCCAGACTCCAGAAATCCTACTCTGAGCTGGGGATGGCGTTCTAGTACTCCGCCTTCGATTAATGCCAGCAGCGCCATCATTTGTTCCATTGGATGAGAACAAGCGTGTAGGGCAAAGCGCGTGTGAAAGCGATCGCTTCCAGCCGTGGGTAAGCGACTGTGAGTAGACTCGTGGAGACTAACTGCAATCCCCAAATCTTCGCACATTGTCCAAAATGGTTCGTAAGCAGGGTCAGACAACAGTCGCCCTTTGACTGGGTTAGGACGTAAATAAACCGCTTTCCAACCAAACTCTGCTATTCGTTGTAATTCCACCACCATTTCTGCTGGTGCGTGCAGGTTCACAACTCCAACGCCGCGAAGAATTTGCGGATCGTAGCTGCAAAAGTCTCGCAGCCAATTGTTATAAGCACGGACAAATGCACCAGCTAATTGGGGAGCCATAGTATCCACGCCAATCATCCATGAGAAATAGGTGGGATAAATAAACGATACATCAACCCCCATCTGCTTCATAGCCCGCACCTGAGACTCAGCATCAAAATTGCTGAGCCAAGATAAGGGATAAGCTTGAGTTACTTGTTTCGCACCTTCTTGACGCAGACGTTTAGAATATTTGTTGACGATCGCTTCGCCTTTAATTGTCAAATCTACAGACGGAGCAAAACCCTTAAATGCTGGTTCTAGATACTCTTGCCACATCTGCTGTGGCTCGTAAATGTGGGAATCCGCATCAATAATTCGATATCCTTTGAGCATGGGGACTGGGGACTGAGGACTGGGGATTGGGGATTGGGGACTGGGGATTGGGGATTGGGAAAAATGAGGGAGTAGAGGGAGAACAACAAATGACAAATGACCAATGACAAATGACCAACGACAAACGACAAATGACAAATGACAAATGACTAAAATTACATCCACATGGGGAACGGGTTAAGCCGCTCCTCTGGGATGGCTTCTTTGAGCCAACCCAGTTCCACAGGAATCTCATAAAGCCGTCCTGCACCTAAGCGCTTCCAAAAGTGACGCATTCCCGGAACGATTACCTTAACAACTTTCAACCCGATATCAGGACGGGTTTGGTCAAGAACTAGCATTTCCAAGCCACGTTGTTTGACAATTTGCTCACAGCGCTTAATATCATCTAGCAGGTCATCGCTCTTAAATTGGTGATAGTCAGAATAAACTTTAGACGTAACGCTTTTATTGGGTATTAGGTAAGGCTGATTCTTCAGCGTTGCTGTTTTCCACCAGTCTAAAACGAGTGGTTCCGCAGAACTAGCATATTGGGTTGTGCCGTTGGCATCAGCAGTTAAGACAGCAGGAAGAACTTGATTTACCTCAGTTAGCGCTCTTTGAACTGCAAGTTTTGGATCAAAGTGGCTACCAAAGCCTAAAATGATATCTTCCACTGCACGATGGTCGCTTCGCGAACCGCCGAAGGCATCGCACCTACGGCTAATTGCGGCAAAGGCAGGAATATTCAGGTCACTGGTTATATCTAAAACCCAAATTTCGCGACCCAGCGATTGGTAATAATGTTTTAAGGCTGCAAAGTACGGTTCTTCAAAACTGTCTAAATCTACTGCTGGTCTTGAAAGACGGTTATACCACCATAAAGCAACGCTATCTCGCTCTACCAATTCCATGAAACCTTGCAAGATAGCCTCTTCTAAAGTGTTCCCTGCTGCACAACCGTTGGTGTCTGCCCAACAGTCAGGTTTTGCCAGTATAGGATAACCAAAATAACAGTAAGCAGTTGGCAAAAATTTGAAGTCTTGATGGGTTAACGACCAAACAGGTGTCCACTCAATTTCTCTTTCTTCGTCAAATGGTTCGGGAACTCGTTGAAAGAAACTCGTACAATAATCGTTCCACGCCAGACGATTCTCGTATTGAGCTTGGCTGAAGTTCATGCAGATATTAGGATGGATAGCGCGATCGCTCATTTTTGAATAACTCTCTTTAACTTTGATTTCGTCCCCTTGAAAAACACCAGAGTATCTTTCTATCGCTTCGCACAAGCCGCTAGCTTTGGCTTGGGCATCTGTTCTTCCTTTTCCGGCACTTTTACCTCCAAGATTCTGCTTTAAGATGCTTAAGTCGTCAAAGATTGAAGCGAAATGATGCTTAGCAAAATAAGTCGGGGTTAAACCGTTCAAATTCCGTGAGAGTTTGCCCAATTCTCTTACTACTCCTGTAATTGGGCTGATGTGATGTTGATATCGCTCAAAGGTTGCTTCTGGCGAAACACTACGATGTCCACCATCAGTAGTAAAGCTTTTTTTGCGGCTGCCAAGGATCATAGGCTGCAAATGTTGATATCCTTGAAGAATGCCACAGCTAAGGCACTGGGGACGCTTGGTTAGTAGATGATTGTGCGTTTCCAGAGACAGAGTATCATGGGTCATCACCAATCCTTCTAGACGCTGATTTTCTCCCTGAACGATCCATTTAAAGATTTCAGTTGCTGCCATTGTTAGGGCAGTTTGCTGTGTTGAGGGCAGGTTAGCCAGTGGTGGCGTTAAAGGCGATGAGGCATTCTGACGTCTTTGAATAAACCTTTCAATGGGACGGTTATTTTGCAAGCGTTGGCGTAAGCATTCCCAACAACCTGTTTTTTCGGGATGGAAGATTGGCCCAAGCCAAATCAGGGTTCCCGTTGGTTTCACCAACATCCAAGGACGCGATCGCGCCAAGTTTTTTTCGTTAATTTCTACCAGTTCCGTTCGCAAATAGTCGTCAGTTAAGACAACTTCAATGTCTGCCTCTTGCGTAACTTGAATTTGCAACGATTCAAGAATGGCAATCAATTCTAAGGCAGACAGTGACCCTAAAGCTTTGACTACAACCTTGGTTGTTTGTAATCTCTGGTAAGCATTTTTTACATTAACATTCAAATGCTCACAAAATGCCGCTATGTTTGCGGGCAAAACCTCCTGATTTTCGATGAGATAACCTCTTTGCTCTAACTCCATGAGTGCATAATAAATATGCTGTGCTGGTAGCTGGTCTTGGAGTTGCTCAACAATTTCGTCAGCGCTGTGAGTTCCATCAACTAAAGGAACTAACAATTGATAGAGGCGATCGCTCAATAAAACTGCATCTCTTTCAGACAAAAGAAATGCACCTTCTGCTTCAATTGTCTCAATACGAAAGCGAGTCTTAAACTTCGGTTTTTTGAGCATATTTACTGAGGATTATGCAACTATCAATTGCCAAGACCAAAATATTACAATTAAACAAAAGAGGTAAGGTAGATAGAAGAATTACTTGCTTTTATCTCTACCTCTTTTGCCATCAATCAAACTTATGATTGCTTAAGTTGCACAGAGAGGAATATAGGCAGAAGGAGGCAGGTACTCGCCACTACCTGGAGTTGTAATCCAGGCAATCAATTGTTCTTCCGTCACTGTGGCTTCATTAAAGGGAGGTGGTGCTGGATAAGCCATAACTGAAATGTATTTTCCTGGATTCTCTGTGTCTTCGCGGAGGGTACCAGAATGAAAATCCACTGTTATCTCAAAGGTAAACTTATCCAAAAACTCTTGATCCACTGTGAAGATGTAATCTTCATCAGTAAGTTTTTTCAAAACATCAGACAAAGTTAGAGTTAGTTGAATTCCTTTGTCGCTGAGTTTATTATTTTGACCTCCAAGAAGATATTTAAAAATTTCGCTGGCATTGTCTGCAATCTCTTTAGAATCTTGCTGCCCATAAGCTGTAAATGCAGAGAGATTCTGAGCTTGAGTTTGGAGAATTTTCCTTAAAATTTGTTTTAGCTTTTTCTCTTCTTCTGCCTGTTGGGGATTGTCAGCAAATGCCAAGTAAGAAGACCATGACCAAGCAACTACTTTAGACCATTGTGTAACAGCCTTTCTCACTTTCCCTAAGTTGTCTGGATCACTCAATCCTTTGGGTAATGTATAAGTTAGGTTTGCCATTGTGAAAAACTCCTTAAATATTAGTTCGATTTAGATAGGAAACTAATCAAGCACTACAAAGCCTCATCACACTGGTGGAGTAACCATTTACTCCGCTTCTTGTCTCACGCTCAAATTGCTAGACTGAGCTTTATTCATCAGAAAGCTAAAGTCTGCATGAGCTTTATTAGGGAGGCTGGCCCCACTGTGGCAGTTAATACAAGAGACACCTTGGTGATAAGCTTCTAAGGCAACATTCGCCAGCACTGGTTTTTGCGGTAAAAGTTGTCTAATATTTTCGTTGTATGGCGTTTGAGGATTACCTAGCCACTCAGTGCCAATGAGTTTGTAGTATTGCCACACTGATGAGTCAGAAATTTTCCGCAGTTCTTTTTGCCAATCTGCGGACGATTCTATTATCTTGGCCTCACGAACAATCTGTGACGGAATTTGAGTCTCAATTTTTCCCCCTACTTTTGTGACTGCGTGGGGTGTCTGCTGACGCCACAGGAATGGTGCTTTAGCAAGGAAGGTATTTGTGTCGCAATTTGTACCGCTGCAATCTGGATTGAACAGTGTGTACCGTCGTCCCTGTTCGGGATTACCATCTGGAACGTTATCTATCTGCTCGAAGGTAGACCAAATCCAACCTTGTCGGCTAGTTTTGTGGACAATATGCAAGCCAATTAAACCTAATTCAACGACTTGACTAAATTCTTCACCAGTGTCACTACAAACTGCCTTACCGGCGTCACATTCATCTGATTTTCCTGGAATTAACAGTTGTTGCTTAGTGGTGTAATAGCGGGATTTTTCTGTATTGGATGTTGAGTCGTTGAAAACTCGCCAAGCAGCCTTAATTTCTATTGCACCTGCTTGTTCATCATCTGGACACACAGCATCTGTAAATGCTTCTTCATCTTTGCTACAAGCTAGTTGAAACCATTTGTTTTGTTCATCGTTGAACCCCTCTAAATTAGAAGCGTCATACCATTTGTTTTTAACAATTTGGTTGAACTCAACTGGATTAATATGAATTTCATTAATAATGTAGTTACCTTGTTGATCAATTACAGGATCTTCATTTAATGGAAAGATAGTCTCAATTGGGACTGTTAATTCACTCTTATCGTCAAGCAGAGGACGACTTGCTATGATTTCGGCTTTACGAAACTCATCTTTTGTTACTAGCTTTCCTGACTCTGTAATTCGTAGTAACTTCAGTTCATGTTTATTATCACTCTGACAAGTTAGGGGTTTGGTTAATTGAATAGTGCTTGGGTTTTTTCCCTTTGGCAGAAATACCTCGCCAGGAGTGCGGTAGAACTCCCAAACACGGGGAGCTTCTGGTGCTTCGCCTATCTTCTTGTCTACTAAGGGGTTTCCTTCGCAATCGGCTGGCCAGTTAAGGGCAATGAAGTCTTGCCAAGCAAAATTACTGTTAACTTCTAACCGTGAAGTCACAAGTGGTATATCAGGATTGACTGGAATCTCTGAAGTGATTACTAGTTGCTTAAGCCCTTGTGCCTGAACTTCTTTGGCAGCAGGTATACAAATTAGACCTACAAAAACAAAGGCTAAAATCGCAATTGAAATTGCAGCAAAACGTTTAATAGCTTTCATCTATTGATTAGATATTTAGATATAGCTGTAATAAAGCCTAATAATGATTAGCTAAGAATGAATAATATTGTTTGTACCATAACAAACAAGGTAGCTATATACAATCAACACATTTTTTGATAATTCTTGCTGCTATTAGTTTTATATGAAAATGGAATAATTAAATATGAGATTTTATATGAGATTTTTTCAAATAAAATGAGTATAAATATGATAAAAGAGTTATAAATGATTTTTAAAATTCTCTGTTTATTTTCTTCTCTTTTCCTTCTCCTATCGAAGACGCTGCGCGTTAGCGGAGCTTTCGCTTTAGCGATACGGAGACGCTTCTCTACGAGAGGTTACGTCAACGCTTTGGCGGAAGCCGATTGCAGAGAAGGCGATTCGATAGTTTTCACAAAGCTCAGAGCCTCGACTTCTCTAATAAGTTACGGATCTTGTTGTTCACGAATAATTTAAGAATCTTATATAGCAATCCTAAATGAGTTGTAAAAAATTCACCCCCCGGCTAACGCCGTCCCCCCTTGGTAAGGCTACGGTGTACACACAAGTCAAATTACCCCCCTTAATCCCCCTTTATAAAGGGGGGAAACAATAAATCTAGTTCCTTTCCCTTTACAAGGGGAGGGTTAGGGAGGGGTAAAACCAGCGCTTAAACCCAGATAAATATACTGTTTCCGACTTGTGTGTACACGGTAGCTTGCTAAAAAGATACATGATATTTATATGAGATTAATATCTTTTCTGATGTCTTGCACGAGACAATTACAACGGTTCTCATTTGCATGAAATATAATAAACTCCGCCCCATTCTATCAGACACTTCTGTTTTTTAAATTTGAGTAAAATTTTAGGACAAGAAGAAGCGTGGATTAATTTTTGCAGGTCTGCAATGGCATAACAAGCCAATGCAATGGCATAACAAGCCGATGCAATGTCATAACAAGCCGATGCAATGTCATAACAAGCTGATGCAATGGCATAACAAGTCGATGCAATGGCATTTTTAAGCGCAAACTAGAGAATACAGTAGTTTACAAGTTATACCAATTAGAAAAAAGAATGCAACAAATAGTCCATTTGTAGAGACGCGATTCATCGCGTCTTCACCCAAGGATATGTTGCAATCATTAATTGAATTGGTATTAATAAGGTACATTTTTTCAACTGAAGAGGCAGATATAGATCCAATTTTACAGACTGATTAATCGCGTCTCTATTCCTGTATTACAAAATCAATTAATTAAAATAGTAGAAACTGTCAATTATCTAAGTTTTCCAGCAATACTTGTCTGCCTTTATCAAGGAACTTAGGCTGAAAATACTGGCGATATAACTGGCAGCTAGGCATTGCTTTATTGTTATCTAACTTAATCAGCCCCATACTACTTAACTTGTAAGCCAGAATAGGTTCTAATGGCATAGGTTCAGTGGCACTCATAATAGTACCAAGAGCGATCGCTAATTCAGGCTGCTCTTGCAAGGTTGCCCAGTGACGTTGTAAGTGATGCTGATAAATCCCAGTTGATGTTGGGGCAGCTTTTAATAATTGCGGAAGAGTTAGTTCACCACGCTTGAGATGGTAAAGTGCTAAGTTAACTAATGCTGGATGTCCCTCAACCATATCCATAAGTTGTCTGGCTCCTTGTCCCTCAGCCCAATCAAGTCCATAGCAGTGGGCTAACTTCTGCACTTGCTCAAGGTTGAAGTTAGTTAGCTGAACTGGTAAACCCACGTTGAAAGGGGACTGATGAAACTGGAGGGGAACATAAATGTCAGTTGAGTGCACTACAATCAGACGCAGCTTTTGCCAAATGGGCGATCGTTTTGCTTCTTCGTACCATGAACGCAATAAGGGTAAAAATTCTTTTGCTACTTGAGGATGCTCAAATATTTGATTTACCTCGTCTAATGCCAAGACAAGAGGAATGTCAATTTGTTTTAACAAATAGCTTTGGAAGTAGAGGGTACAGCTGACTTTGCTGCCAATATCTTCATCCCAATAATCGTCTAGCTTCGGTTCTAGCTGAAGCTGAAGGCTGATGTTAGCACAAAGCCAGCGCAAAAATCGATTTGGATCGCTCAAAAAGTCTTGGTCAATTTGCTCTAGATTTAGGCTAACTGTGCGGTAGCCTATCTGATTAGCGTGTTCCAGCATCCTCAGTAGTAGCGAGGTTTTACCCATTTCCTTGGGAGCTTTAATCCGTACTAAAGCTCCTGGTTTAGTGATTTCTGCATAAGCCTGTCTCTCAACAGGAAAATGTTCAATGTAAAAAGGGGACTTAAGAGGAACTGAACCACTAGGAAAGCTAGGCGACATATCTTGGTTAGTTTCAAAAGAGTTACCCGTATTATGTTGCCAAAGCAGTTTTGTCTCAGATGCAGCTTGTGTAGCAGCATATGTCTCCAGTAGCGCCCGACAATTTTTTTTGGTAACACGCACACCAATAATTTCACTAAGTCGGCGGCACAGCTCAGGGGCCACGACATTAGTAAAGTAGCCAGAGCTATAACCTTGCTCTTGGGCAATTTGGCTATAGGTATGATACTGCCATGTACCCCGCAGAATTAGAATTTCTGTGGAGTTAAGGGGACGGTGTTGAGTTTCAAGCAGCTTGCGGTTAACAATTTGAAGTATAGAATCGAGGTGCATGGAAGTTTGAGAGCCATTTTCCTAGTATGAGAATTGACTCGACCATGACCAGATAATATCAGGACTTACTTAAGTAAGTCTATATAAGTGAATAGATAAGATTTGTGCTAAAGGTTACTAATAAATTAGTATTACTCCTTTATAAGTCCAAGATGGCGTTGTGCCATAACCTCTATAGAGATTGGAACTTTTGTGCAAGTCGTACAGTCACCTGGCTCGGCAGTGACAGCAGGAGCCGCAACAGATTACTGGGAGCAAAGCAGATTTATGGAGGTGCAGCAAGCGATCGCCCAAGAGCCATTAGCAAAGCCTATATGTTTGCAGTAGAGCATTCCGCAGTTTTTAAATGGTAAATTAGTCAAGCTTAAAAAGTGGGAAAAGTGGTAAAAGTAGGAAAAGTAGGAAATTGCAAAGATTGATTGACAATGAAAAAATAATATTATTCAATACATTAGATTCAACAATATAAACACATGATCTTAATGAAAACACAAAATCATTACAAAAACTTTAAATATAATAAGGATAAATATGAATATTGAAAAAGTCTTAGTGTTTCAAGGCAAGTAACTAATTGACCTATTTAATTTTAATGCTGAGAAAACAAAAAGACAGTTTTAATAGATAAAAGCTAATAAATTTAGAATATTTTATGCTTTACTAGGCATAATATGTGAAAAGTAAATTTTTTTAAAACTTATTACATATCTAATTTTATTTTGCGTATTGGTGAATAATCTTATTAGCTAAAGATAAAAAAATTTGTGTAATTAGAGATGAATTAAATGTTATTGTAAATAACACTTTCAATATTTATGTCAGGTGCTTTAACTGACAAGTTTATATTTTTCTTGCCCAGCAAATAACTTGACAGGCTTTTTAAATCTCGTAAGACAACACAGTTGAGATAAAACACTTAGCGTTAGCGATCGCTTGTGGAGAGATGTTGCAGTGCAATATCTCTATAACAATCCTAAATGAGTTGTAACAAAATTCACCCCCCAGCTAACGCCGTCCCCCATTGCCAAGGGGAGCCACTGCGCCCTTGCGGTTTCCCGACTTGTAGCAAGTGGCGTGAGACTACAGGGGGGTCGCAACAACCTCAAATTTTAACGAATGATTTAGGACTGCTATATAACAATGAAACTTTCAGCAATAATCCTTAACTGAACTGTATTTCCCTCTGATAAAGCGCTTTTAAAAGGGGCCTATTAGTTCATTAAATTTGACAACACTTACTATTGAGCTTTGAGCGCTTAATAGAAAAAATCTTCATGCTTCAACTGCTAAAAACATAATCTTTTAGCGTCACATTAATATCCCTTGTAAAGATAGGATTGAGATAATAAATGTCTACATTTAGTGTTACTAACACCAATGACAGTGGTATTGGCTCTTTACGGCAAGCAGTTCTGAATGCTAATGCTCAAACAGGAAGAGACATCATCAGTTTTAAGGGAGTATTCGACGATAAAATCGCTGATACTATTACTCTCGGTGGTAGTAGTTTGAGCATTACAGATGACCTTGAAATTAGGGGTAAAGGTACGAACTCACTATATATTAGTGGTGACAATGCATCTCATGTCTTTGAGATTAGCAGTGGTGTCACTGTTGAGATAGAAGGGTTAATTATTGCTAATGGCTATAATTCTGAATTCACTGGTGGCATCTATAATCAAGGCATTCTCAGCATAAGTAATAGCCTCATCAGGGATAATTCCGGTTATTTTGGCGGTGGCATCTATAACACTGGTAACCTTACAGTGAAAGACACTACTATAACCAATAACTTAGGATATCTTGGAGCTGCCATTTACAATGAAGGCACGCTTACAGTAAGTAATAGCAGCATTAATAATAACTATGTTTTGTCCCAGGGGACTGGCAGTGGCATCTATAATTCTTCTGGCATTGTAACTGTGGACAACAGTACCATCAGCGATAACGGTGGAGGTACGGATGGAGGCGGCATTTACAATTCTTCTGGTATTCTGACTGTGAATCACAGTACCATCCAAGATAACAAGGCATTATACGACGGTGGTGGGGTTTATAATTCTGGAGTTTTCACAGTTGCTAACAGTACCATTAATAATAATCAGATAACAATAACTAATAACGGTGGTGGTGGTATTTACAACTCTGGTGAAGCGATCGTGAATAATAGTACCATCAGTGGCAATGAAGCAGAAATTGGTGGTGGGATCTACAATGAAAGCACAATTACAGTCAAAAATAGCACTATCACGCTAAACACTGCTTACAACTACTATGGGGGAGGTAGTGCTGGTGGCATACATAACTCTAACTCTGGTAATGCCACAATAGAAAACAGTATCGTTGCTGGCAACTTTGATAACTACGATAAGGATTTAACTAACACCACTAACCCTGACGTTTTTGGCAATTTTAACAGCAACGGCTATAACCTCATTGGCGACCTCCGCGGCAGTAAAGGCTTCAGTACCAACGAAAAGTTAAACGTTCCGATAGAAAAATTGCTGGATACCACCTTGCAAGACAATGGCGGCTTAGTCAAAACCCATGCCCTTGTCTCAGGTAGCCCCGCTATTAACGCAGGCAACAATGCAGATATACCTTTTGATGTTACAGATATAGATAAAGATGGCAACACCACAGAACAAGTACCCTTTGACCAACGGGGTTCTGGCTATCAACGCATCTCTGGGACTCGCGTAGATATTGGTGCTTATGAAGCAGTAGTTGCTAATGTTATTAATGGAACTGCTGCTCGTGAAACCATTTACGGCACTGCTGGCAATGACATCATCACTGGCCACCAAGGACGAGATATTATCTCTGGTGGCAAAGGTGCAGATACATTCGTATATGAAAGTATTTGTGATATGGGCGATACTATAACCGACTTTCAAGTTGGCATAGACAAGATTGAGCTGCGGCAAGTTTTCCAGAGTTTAAATTTGAATAAGTTGAACTTTGCCTCTGCACTTTCTCTTGGTTACTTGCGCTTTCAGGCCCAAGGAAATAATACCCAAGTCTGGATTGACCCAGATGGTTCATCTGGTAAAGGTCGTGCAGTCAAGTTTCTTAACTTGAACAATGTCACTCCGAGTTCTGTGAAAAACCCGAATAATTTTGGCTTTTCGTAATTTCTCAGGACTTCTATTAAGTTGCATTCAAAGATAGTATTCTGTCATTGCGACATCAGGAAGCAATCTCATGCACTCGAATTACTGCAATAGAATGCAACTTGGTACTAGGCAGCGGTTATAAACCGCGTCTAGGCAAACAAAACCTGCTTATGCAGGTTAAAAAACGTGAATTCGACAAACCTCTCCCTGCCTTGAATTAAAGTTCAAGTCTGTCCCTCTCCGATTCGGAGAGGGACGGTTTTGCGTAGTAAAATCTCTTATATCTAGGACTTACGCACCGTGACGAAATTAGTTTATGTAGTCGCGAATTCCAATCGCTAGGGTTTCAGTTGACTTTGTATTCAATTCAAATGAAATCCGCTGTAATCCCCTTGGATAATATTGATTTGGATAGCATACCATGCACACCTTTTTGGGGACTGTTCACAACTTGAGTAATGTGAAAGTTCACGGCTAAACTACATAACACATAAGCATCTTCTGGAGACAAATTTACGAAACGTTCCAGAAAATCAATCATATTTTTTAAAGCTAATTCTAAGGCTTCATCTAAGGTTTGAGCAAACCCCATTGTGATGATATGCGTTGGAGTTTCTGCAATTGGCGTTGTCAGTTGCAAATCTTTGCGAAGCTTGAGTGTGATTCTACCGTTCATCGATGTTTCTATGGCAGTGACATTTACTTCACCATCTCCCTGCGCTGAATGACCATCACCGATAGAAAATAACGCACCTGGAATAAAAATAGGTAGAAATACGCGAGAACCGGCTTGTAGTTCGCGATTGTCAATATTACCGCCATAAGCACCAGGGGGAACAGAGGTGCGAGATGTTTCTGGGGTAGCGACACCAAGAATACCAAAAAATGGTTTAAGGGGAATTTTTATGCCACTACCCGCAGGAAATTCAGCAATATTATTTTTTAAATCAAGGGGAATGAATCTTAAAGCAGGTTGATCAAACTGATATGGTAAAGCTCCCCAACCTTTACGAATTGCATTGAAGCCTACAGGTAAACGAGGTGCGATCGCTTCTAATTTTACTTCTAAAACATCTCCTGGTTCAGCATCTTTGACGTAAATTGGCCCTGTGAGTAAATGCGGCCCCCCAGCAACTTTGCGTTCTGGTGCTAGATTTTGACAGATATCAAGAAATTCTGGGGTGAGAAACTCTGCTGGTGCTTGGTCATGCACATAGTAACCAGTGTAAGTTTCCACATCAATTGTATCGCCAGAATCTACAGTAACTGCTGGTTTTAGCTGATGGGAGAAACCGCCCAGGTGTACAGTTTCTTTTGTAGCTTTTAAAATATGGTGAGTCATTGCTGCTGTACCGCTTTTAATTTCTAATGCCTAAAAAACATACAGCAGAATTCAGAATTCAGTAGTCAGAAGGATAACAGGCTTTCTATCTAACTTTACTTCGACTACGCTCAGTAACCATGAGGTCTATATTGTGTAATTCATCAACTTGAAATCTGCTGTATCTATATAAAATATCAGTATCAGCCTTCTGATTAAGTAATTCTAGTTTTTAATGCCTGTGTTGACAGAAAGTTCTACCGGAAAATGCAGTACTTTAGGCTTCTGTATTTTGTGAATTTAAAATCAGAGGCAGAGTCTCCTGAATTGCGCCCCCGGTCAAAGCCAGGAAATGAAAAATTCTATAATTTACTGGAGGAAGAAATGGAAACGAAAAAATTGCGATCGCATATTGGGGCAGATGGTATATTGCACATTCAGACACCTACTGATTTTAAAGATACATCTGTAGAAGTAGTGGTGGTTGTACAGCCGTTAGATAAAACAGACCTTGCACCATGCGATGACAGTGTACTGCAATATAACGCTTGGGGAAAACCAACAACAAAAAAATCGATTCAAGAAGCAATCGCCAAAATGCAGCAACTGCGGCGAGAAGTAGCGTTAGATGAAACTTCAATCCACGAAATGGTTGAAGAAGGGCGAAGATTTTAATGCAGTTTGTTTTAGATTGTTCTGTAGCAATTAGCTGGTGCTTGGTGGATGAAAACAATGATTATGCTAATACCATACTGGCAATAATGCCAAATTCTGAAGCTTTTGTACCAGGAATTTGGTCTTTGGAGATTGCTAATACCCTTGCCGTGGCTGAACGACGTAACCGTATGACCAAGGAACAATCTGAGCAAGCTATTGCTTTGTTACAGTCACTATTAATTCAGGTTGATCAAGTTACGGATGCAAAGGCATTGGATGCAACCTTGAAGCTAGCACGACAGGAAAGTTTAGCAGCGACGCAGCTTATTTAGAATTGGCGTTGCGGTTACAATTGCCGTTAGCAACTCTTGATACCCGGTTAGCAGAGGCCGCGACTCGCTGTGGTGTGGGGTTGGTCGTTGTTGATGAGAAAACATGAACTCAAGGCTGAGTTTGGGGCGTTTGTCACCCCTTTACATATGAAATCGGGGAATTGCGTTCCCTGTGAGAGTCAGGGAACGAGAAAAACACGAAAATTTAAACCCTAGCCGCAGTAGCAGGCAAACTTACTTTCAACCGCTTAAACATCGCTTCTCTTGCTTGTACAGCAAGGCTATCATCTAAAGATTGCAATGTAATAGGCTCTTGATACTTTAGCCGTAGTGCTGTTTGAATTAACCAATCGGCGACAAAGGGATTTTTTGGTAACAATGGCCCGTGAGAATAAGTTGCGATCGCATTCTGATAAAATGCTCCCTCTGTACCATCTTCACCATTATTTCCTAAGCCGTACACCACTCGCCCCAATGCTTCCACTTTCCCTAATTTGGTGCGTCCGCCGTGATTTTCAAAGCCAACTAGATAAGCTTTACTACCTGTCATTTCTGCCAAATCTCGTGCTAGACGAGATGCTGTCACTTCAATCACTAAATTCCCAATACAGCGCCGAGTATTTTCCCCAGGATGCACAGAAACTAAATCAAGTATTCCTAATCCTTCAATCCGCTGACCAAATCCTGGTTCATAATAGTGTCCTAGTAGTTGCGGTGAACCACAGGTAAACACTCCCGGAGTTCCGTTTTCAATCTTCTCCCGCATTGCATCGGCTTTCGCACCTTGCAAATCACGCATCACAATTTCTTGCTGACGGTCTTGTGCGCCACCACCCACTATGACATCTACCGATTTAATATCTGCGGCCGTGGTATTTTGATCCAGGGGTAACACTTTAACATCATATCCCCGCCACTGTGCGCGACGTTCGATTGTGATCACATTACCGCGATCGCCGTAGGTACTCATCAAGGTCGGATATAGCCAACCGATTGTTAATTCTAAATCTTGAGAACTCATAACTCCTCACTTATAACTTTTTCTCTCTGTGTTCTTATAATCCGGTGTATCTCTAATAGTTCATCGCATTCTTAGATATAGTAATCCTATTTGATTTTTGAGAATCGTTAAGCTAAAATCTTCGACTGGTTAAAGAAGTCAGGAATATTGTTGTTTACAAATGATTTATGACTGACATCGCTAAGTAAAAACAAATATTTTAGTATTTTATGTAACAGTTTTTTGGTAACAGTTTTACCATAATCTCAACGGTAGGATTTAAATAAATATTTCGTTATCAGTTTAAACCTTCCAACTTGGTCGTAATATTACAGGGTTGCAAAGTTTATTTTATAACCAGATAAATTGTCATATGGATTGTAAAACTGCTACTTTGGTCTACCAAACTGAAAATCATATAGAAAAAATCCGCGAGATATTCCCAGATGCTTGGAAGTTCTTAGAAGAGCAATCTTTTGCTTATGTTGAAGGAAAAGAAAACGAGTTTGACTCAGCAGTCAAAAATTTAATTGGTGAACATAATTTTAAATTTAGAACGATTCATCGTGATGATAAAGATCCATTAACAAAAGACCTCTCTGAATTATTGGGAGATATTACATCTCGGTTACTTCTAGAAAAACATTTTTCAGAATTAGTTGGTCAGAAAGTTTTCTTCAGCAACATTTGTTGTAAAAGTCATATTACCGCTGATCATGAACTGACTTTAGAAGAAGTTTTACCAATACAACGTGCAGCAATTCAGTTGCAATAGGGCTGGGGACTAGGGACTAGGGACTGGGGACTGGGGATTGATTACTTAATTCTATTTCCAATGACGCCAGTTCTCTCAAGTCGGCGGAGCCGCCCATGAGACTGGCTCCCCAATGCCCAATGCCCAATCAGATTAAAGAATCTTCCTCCCAGTCAAAACTTCTCGTACTTCCAGCATGGCTGAATAAGTAGGCAGAATGTGCAAAGTCTCATCTTCTGGAGTATGCTCTAATGCGGTAGCGATCGCTTGCCGCAAATCTTCTTCTACAATCAAATTTAAGTTAGTAGTCTGAGCAGAGTTTTGACTATAGCGTAGACGTAGTGCCATATCATAAACTCGGTCACCACTAACGACTAAAGTTCCTCCCCTTTGTACTAATTTTTCTGTATCAACATCCCAAATCCAGGATACATCAGTGCCATCAGGTGTGCGATCGTTCAACACCAACAGAGTAGTTTTATCTGTACTTTGATTCACCACGCGAATGGTTTCATTCGTCCCTACAGGATTTTTTGATAACAGAATTCGTACTCGTTTACCGTTAATTACTAAATCTTCAGTACGCCCAAAAGCTGCTTGAAAATTGTTAATTGTATCTTTAATTGTAGCTTCATCAACTCCTAACTCTTGAGCAGCAGTAACAGCAGCTAAAGTATTATATTTGTTGTACAAACCAACGAGAATTTGTTGCCATTGGCTGCTTTCGAGAGTCGGTTTACTTTTGCTAAAGCCGCAACTGGGACAAGTGAAATCGCCTAAATGAGACAAATAGACACCTTTGTAATCTAAAGAGTGTCCACATTTAGGACAATAAATAGAATCGACAGCGTGAGGAATTGCCTCAAGATAGTTTTCAGGTTCGTTCAAACCAAAGAATAATACTCGTTGGGGTAACTGCTGACCGAGGTGAGATAAAGTTGGGTCGTCAGCGTTAGGAATTACAACCGTTTCTGGTGGTAGGGTAGAGATGACTTTTGTCCAACGCTTGCTAATTGTGTCGACTTCTCCGTACCTGTCGAGTTGGTCACGGAATAAGTTTAAACAGAGAATGATTCGTGGCTGGAGAGGTTTCAATATCTTCGGTACAATATTCTCATCAACCTCCAAAATGGCGTAATCAACATCCAGCGTTCCCACCAAGCTGGTGCTTTCTAACAACGCCGTCATCAAGCCATTTTCTAGATTTGCCCCTGTTGAATTATGAGCAACACGGTAACCTTTACGTTCTAAAATCGTTTTTAAAAGCAGTGATGTAGTGGTTTTGCCATTAGTCCCAGCAATTAAAATCACCCCGTTTTTCACCTGCTGACTCAATAATTCTAAGAGTCGGGGTTCAATGCGACGAGCAATCGAGCCTGGTAATACACTAGCAGCACCCAAACGCAGCGATCGCACCAAAAACGTCACACTTTTTGCTGCTGATACCGCAAAACCAAGTCGTAGTCTATCTATAAGTTTTATTTTGTTTCCCACATCCGTACCCTAAGCTTCTCGCGGTTGCTAACTGATAGTCTATATAATTGCAAATTTAATCTAGTGAGTTTAACTAATCTTTGCTCAAAAAGCCAGCCCATTCTTAAAGAGATGAGGCAGACAAGGAGGACAAGGGAATAAGAAGAATTACTACTCCTGCCTCCTTCCAAATACCCAATGCCCACTTGCCCTGAGCGTATGTTCAAGCCAAAGCTTCGCTAACGCCTCCGGTCTCGTAGAGAAGCCGAACGGATGCTCAATGCCCTTTCAAGAGATAATCTCAGTAAGCGTTATCTTAAAAAATAGCGTGCGGACGTAGTTATATATCCAATCCAGTTTGCCGAATTCAGCACAAACTTACGACATCTAATAGCTTGCAAGGTTCCTTTTGATGAATAGTAGAAAGTTTCTTTTTTTACATACCCAAATTGCTGATTGGCGAAGATTGCTATCGAAATGCCTGTTAATACTTGTTGTTTGTCTGTTCGTTATAGGTATGCAACCTGCATCTGCTGGTATTAAGGATGATGTATATGAAGGCAACATTTTTGTGGTTTTTGCTGGCAATGGTTCACTGGTTCCTGCTAAACAGACTCTTGCACAGGCGTTAGAGCAGCATAGACCCACAATGTTAGCCTTTTATGTGGATGACAGCAGCGATTGCAAAAAATATGCCATTGTTATTTCACGGGTACAGGAATTCTATGGTCGAGCAGTAGAGATTATCCCTGTGAATGTAGATACAATCTTGCCTAAACAAACATACAAGCCCACAGAACCAGGATATTACTATTCTGAGGGTGTTCCGCAAGTCGTGGTGTTTAATCAGTCAGGTGAAGTAGTCTTGAATAAAAAGGGTCAAGTCCCATATGAAGAGATAGACGATCGCTTACGGGAAGTGTTTGATTTATTACCTCGTACAGAATCAGTGCAGTTAAAGCGACGCGCCTTTAATGAGTACAGTAGTGAATTAGCCAAATGACTTTTAGGCTAGACCAAATCGGTCTAGTCTAAATTTTCGTGCTACCTGTTACTGCATTCCATATTCTGCCAAGAGATAATGTTTAAATATCTGGTTTAACAAAAGTCTGTAGTTCATAAGTCTATAGTTGATAACTAATGACAATGGCCAATGACTAATTAGAGTGTGTTCTGATGTCAAAGGTTTACACCACCGAGGAGCTAATTCAGATTTTGGCAGCTGAACGCCAAGCTTGCCTCAAAGGGAATCGCCTGAAATTAGAGATAACAGTTTCTGGCAACCCTGTAATTGATCAGTTTATTAGAACTGATGGGCTGCAAAAGTTTTCTGCCTATCAAGATTTTAAAGCTGCGATTCACGACTATCAACAAGAAAATCAAGTTTCAGGTGTTGTCTGGCGGGAGATGATAGTTAAAGGTAAAAACTTGCGCTATCCAGCAGTAGATACAGAATTAATTGCACTCACCAGTGACTTAGAAATATTAAAATCTGCCAAAAATTCAATTTTAGAGTTTTGGTACGAAGTGACTGCGGAAATGGACTTATATTTGAGTTTTAATAATAGTAAACAGTACCAGCAAATTAACAAACCTGATGTAGAGAGAATTGCTCAAATAACAGAATGGGCAAGTTTGTGGAAGTGGGAAAATTCTAGCTTTTTAGAAATAGTTTTGCAGATGGGATGGGGTAAACCAGAAGAAGCTAATTATAAACGAGGAAGACCGCGATCGGGAAGTGAATATATCCATGCTGTGAACCCAGGAAATCGTCCTATTGGGTAATTAATATTTCGGATAGCAATGCTCAAACCTACTGACAAAATTATGGAATAAAATTTCAACACAAAACCGCTTGTTGTCAGTACAAAGGCACTATATGTATAATAAAAATTTTACTTGTACAGATAGGTAACAATATTAAACTACACGAAGTATTTCAATAACAAAAATATCAAATGTAGTGCAATCTCTTAATCGCTTTAGTTACTCATAATTAATTAAATTTGTATCTCTGTCTGAACCTCTGTTTCAACTTGAGCCTCAACAATAGACGTATAAATTGGAATATCAGCTTGTATTGCTTCAAAACTTACAACTAAAGAGTATGGAACGCTAGCCTCTGGATCATTGTTCCAACCTTCATGTCCAACAACTGCAATAGAAAATGCCTCGGTAAGTTCAAATGAATTTACAACTGTCCAATCCTTTTGAAGAGTTCCTGCACTTCTAGATACACCTTTAATTATTCCGTGATTATTTTGTTTGCCGAGCATCCATTTAAAAAGACCTTCTCCCTTCTCCGCATCTTCTGGAGCATCAAACTCTTTCAAAACTCTAGCTTTAAAAAGTTCTGGATCTTCTCCTTTTTTACTACATTCCCAATCAAGCCAAGTTGAAAGATATTTTCGACGATTTCTACGGGTTCGACGTGGTTGGGCTTTGTATGATAAAGTAACCTCCAGAAGAATCTTAAATGCCTCTCCTTGAGAACGTAATTTTTCTGGCAGTTTTACTTGGTAAATATGAGCTTGTTTAGCTACAATGCGGCGCTCTCCTGTTGTCATCAAAGTGATTCTATTGGGAGCATTACCCAAAGCACGATCAACATTGGGAAGACCATAACCAATTTTACGAAGAACGTGCAATTTATTAACATCGTCTGCCACTGTCCATTCAGGCCACCTTGCTGATTGAACTATTAATGCACGGTAAAGAAGGCAATTATCATTAGGTAAATTAGCTGCTAGACGCGCAGCAATATGGCTTACTTTTGGTACTGAAAATGATGTTCCCACATTATCGGCAGCAATTGCAGGCCCACCATTCAATGTTGAACGCACTAATTCAGGACAAACATTTTGAGGATATGTAATGTTAGGTGGTGTACCTTCGTCTATAACAAAATCCCCACCATATTCAACTACTTCTGGCTTAATCGTCTTCCAAATTCCCAATCCAGAGCATGAAAAGGCTGAAGGCTGATCTTTCTGTGAGATAGAAGAATAGGGAAATTGATGGTAATAATTTAGAGCAATTGAACCAACTGTTAAAGCTTGAAAGCTTTGTGCAGGGTTAGCAATTCTACATGAATCCTCCAACAGATAATCTGGATACGGTCGATTAGCTGCCAGATGTTCTTTCACAGATAATCTTGTAGAGCCTGTTTTCCCGCCTTCGGAAGGTAAATTACCAGCTGCGACAATAAACAGGATATCCTCAGCCCATGTTAGATTATCAATCGTTGCTGCCCAAGCACTCATATATTGGGTTCGGCAGGGAACAGACCCAGCAATACAATGATTAAAAATTCTTGTTTTTGTTTGCTCATGGTAAATTTTTACAACTTCACCTAGAAGATTGGGAGGAAATAGCTGTTTAGGTAGTTGACAGTTAGCATCCAGAACTCTTGCATTTTGAATCCAACAAATAGATTTTTCCTTGCCATTGCGGGGTATAGTCCTGGGGTAAAGAACCGCACCAGCTACTCTAGTTCCATGTCCACCGTTGCCATAATAGTCAGAAGTTATATGAGTTTCTCCTGGTATCCAAGACCTTGAGCTTTGTGAATCAATCGCTGCTTTTAAAAGAAAATGACTTTCTTGAATACCACTATCAATAACACATACATTAGGAGCATTTGATTCTGGTGGCTCTAGTTGAAAATCGATATTATCAACATCTGATAAAGCTTCAGGCTCAACAAATTCAGCTAGATCATCAGGTAAACTGACATCAAAAATATACGGAAAATTTAAAACTAAATCTTTTAAACCCTTACCAGAAATTTTAATTCTGCAAGAAAAACTATCTGGTAGTTGAGCAGAATTAGGAATATGACCATCAATAATATTGAAAATTTCTCCTTGATATCCTTGAACAAAATCTGTAAAATCATCTTCTCTTTCTGACTTTATATCATCCCATTGTTGGTATGTTGAATCACGTTTGTTTATCCACTCCCTAAGCCGTCTAGTATATCTTTCATCAGTTTCATTAGATTTTGGTTCTGGATAATCAGAAAATTGAGACTTAGTACCTATGCATGAGATTCCCACATCTACTATAAAAATTTTATCGTCACTAATTTCTTCCCATTCATTAAGTAATTCTGGTGATAAAATGTATTCTGGTCTTCTAGTTCCATTCAAAATTTCCCATATTTCGGCAATTTTATTACCACCTCGCTCTGCCTTAATAAATTGTTCTATCTTTTTTTGTAGTTTACTAAATTCTGGATCATTGGCAGAAGCCCCAATAATATATCCATCTTCTAATTCAGCAATAACCTCAATACCATACTTTCTCAGATCCTCTACATCGAAAGCAATAGGATCTATCTTTAAAATGATAGGTTTAGATTTTTCGGTAAGTGGTGGCTTTCCTTCTTGCTCACGTTTTTCTTGAGTATCTTGCCAATCAAATATTAAGGAGTCAACCGAACCTTTGAGTTTACCTCCATGTCCCTGGCGATTACCCAGATTAACGAGTGTTATGGAATTCTTTTTTGCTCCTCCTCCTGGTGGCGATGCAGCACGTCCTTCTGTTGTCAGCCTAAGCTGGATATGTGGAAAACCCTGAGAACTTTCAACCATTTATTTATTCAGACACCAAAAATTAATACTAGGAAACTTTAATTTCTGTGATCGCTTCTTCTAAGTGTTCCTGAATCACTAGCTCCTCTCGCTCAAGGATTGCTCTTTTAGCTGCATCTTGTGCAACCCTCACAGCTTGAGCCGCAGAAAAATCTTTCATCTGCTCAATGATCCTTGGCCAGTTGATAGATCCCACTTCAATTGCAGATAATGTTTCCCTTAGTATAAATTCTAGCTCTTGTTCTCCGGGTTTGGGTACTGCGATCAAGTCATCAAATCTTCTCCAAAGAGCAGTATCTAGAGATTTATTTAGGTTCGTAGCTGCTACTAAAAGCCCAGAAGACGGTTGATACTCGTCCAAAATTTGAAGAAATGTATTTACTACTCGCTTAATTTCTCCTACTTCTTGAGAGTCTTCTCGTGTTTTAGCAATTGAGTCACATTCATCAAGAAACAATAAGCATGGATTTTTTGAAGCATCCTCAAATACAAGTCTCAAATTGCTCGCAGTTTCCCCTAAAAAAGACGACACCATTGCATCAAACCGAACTTTCAGCAGTGGTAATCCTGTATTCCAAGCTAAACGTTCTGCTCCTAGCGTCTTTCCACACCCAGGAGGCCCATATAGAAGAATTTTTTGTCTGTAACGCAATCCATGATGAGCAAGCCTATCTCTTGCCGCATATTCACGTTCAATTCGGCAGAAACGTTTCTCAATTTTTTCTGGCAACACCATATGATGCCGTAAATGCTCCCTTGGTATAATAGTTACTAAAGGAAGATTAAATCGCTTGCTAGTCGGTAACTCAGTTAATGTCTGTAAGTTTTCTGGTATTGAAGAAGCAGATTTGCTGATGTTAGTAGGCTTCTCTTTCTGGCTTTTTTTAGTGATATTCTCTAACTGGTCAGCTAAGAGAGTATGTCCCTTACTGCGTTCTTCCTCAATCACTAAATATGTCAGCTTATCAATCGCCTGTTGATCTGAACTAGCGATCGCCCTAAAAAATCTCTTGAGAAGCTCTGCTTTCATACTGCCTCTCAGTATAAATATTGACTTATAATATAGTATTATTGTACTATAATACTATAGCGCACTGCAAATTATAACGCGATCGCTTTATCCTTAGTGACTATATTAAGTTATATAAAACATCTCTTTTCTTAGAAACGTTCTGCATAACTTCCTCCCAGTTACTAAACTTAACCCCAATTATAGTTAATCTACCTCTGCATTAAAAAAGGCGGGCTTTTCAGCCCACCTTAGAAAATAAGAGAATATTCTGTTGCTATTAACCCAACAATTGCTTAGCCTTAGCTAACACATTATCAACGCTAAAACCAAACTTCTCTAAACAAACTCCACCAGGAGCCGAAGCACCGAAGCGATCAATACTAACAGTATCGCCTTCAGTACCAACATACTTATGCCAACCGAAACTGCTGGCAGCTTCTACAGACAAGCGCTTGGTAACGGCTTTCGGCAGAACGGACTCTTTATAAGCCGCATCTTGTGCTTCAAATAGATCCCATGCTGGCAAGGAAACAACACGGACTTTTTTACCTTCGGCTGTGAGTTTCTCAGCTGCGGTAACAGCGAGGTTTAATTCTGAACCAGTAGCAATGATGATTAACTCTGGTGTGCCTTCAGAATCCACAACTGTGTATCCACCTTTCGCCACATTCTCAACGGACGTACCTGCTAAGTTAGGAACATTTTGACGGGTGAACGCCAATAGGGTAGGAGCGTTGTTCTTTGCTCTTTCAATCGCTATTTTGTAAGCACCAGATGTTTCGTTTCCATCTGCGGGACGAATCACTGTCAGGTTAGGGATGGCTCGCAAGGAAGCCAAAGTTTCAATTGGTTGGTGGGTTGGGCCATCTTCACCTTGTCCAATCGAGTCGTGAGTCATCACCCAAATGACACCAGCTTGGGACAAAGCAGATAAGCGGATCGAGGCACGCATATAGTCTGTGAAAATCAGGAAGGTAGCACCGTAAGGAATTAATCCTGAACCATGCAGCGCTATACCATTACAAATCGCGCCCATACCATGTTCCCGTACACCAAAGTGGATGTTGCGGTTTTGGTATTCCCCTTTCTGAAAGTCACCGATCCCCTTAAGCTCGGTGAGGTTGGAGTGGGTTAAGTCAGCTGAACCACCAATTAATTCAGGTAAAACTGACCCTAGTTTGTTAAGGCTGGTTTCTGAGTGCTTACGGGTAGGCAGCGCTTTGTCTTCGGGGGTGTAACTAGGTAGTACCTTATCCCAACCGTCAGGCAGTTTACCGCTAGTATAACGCTCAAATTCAGCGGCTTCTTGAGGATACTTAGCTTTGTACTCGCTATATGCCTTGTTCCAGTCAGCTTCGTAGCCTGCGCCACGTTCTACTGCTTTACGTGTATAGTCGAGGACATCTTGGGGAATGACAAAAGGTTCGTATTCCCAACCCAAATTTTTCCGCGTCAATGCCACTTCATCTCCACCCAAAGCAGCACCGTGAACACCAGCGGTGTTTGCTTTGTTGGGAGAACCATAACCAATGGTGGTTGTGACTTTGATGAAAGAAGGCTTATCGGTGACAGCCTTGGCTGCTTCAATTGCTTTAGCAATCCCTTCTAAGTCAGTGTTACCTTCTTTAACGTGTAGAATGTGCCAACCATAAGCTTCAAAGCGCTTGGAAACATCTTCGGTGAATGCTACATCGGTGGAACCGTCGATGGAAATGTGGTTGTCATCGTAAAGGGCGATGAGTTTGCCTAGTCCCAAATGCCCTGCGAAAGAAGCAGCTTCACCAGAAATGCCTTCCATGTTGCAACCGTCACCCACAATTACGTAGGTGTAATGGTCAACAATCTTGGTATCGGGCTTATTAAACTTAGCAGCAAGGTGGGCTTCAGCGATCGCTAAACCTACGGCATTAGCAATTCCTTGACCCAGTGGGCCTGTGGTCACTTCCACGCCTGGGGTCATGAAGTTTTCGGGGTGTCCAGGGGTTTTGGATTCCCACTGCCGGAATTGCTTGATATCTTCAATGGTTACGCTGTCGTAGCCTGTCAAGTAGAGCAAGGCATACTGTAACATCGAGCCATGACCAGCAGACAAGACAAAGCGATCACGGTTAAACCACTTGGGATTTTTGGGGTTAAACCGCAAATAGCGATCCCAAAGTACAAAAGCCATTGGAGCCGCGCCCATCGGCAGTCCTGGGTGTCCCGATTTAGCCTTTTCTACGGCGTCAATAGCCAAGAAACGGATCGAGTTGATTGAAAGTTCTTCGAGGGATTGGGTTGCAACAGCCATAATAAGATTGTTTTTAACGACGGGTTAGCACTCTTGAGTAGCTCTCTCTTGCTGGGGTTATTCTAGATTCCCCCACAGTATCCTCATCATCCCACTCCCGATTGTCGATGGACAAGCGGGATCTTCTGAGTTTCTGGTGATAAATCAAGCTGATAATTGGGTTATGCCGAACGCTTAACTTATATCGGAATGATATCTATGATACTTTTGCCATCTCATTTTCTGAGATCCGGCAAGCTACAAAATTGGAAATTTTAGGGGTATTTCTTAAACGCTAGTGTGACATTGTGACCGCCAAATCCAAAAGAGTTGGATAGTGCCACCTCGACTTTTTGAGCGCGACTGGTGTGAGGTACGTAATCTAAATCACACTCTACATCGGGATTTTCTAAGTTGATTGTTGGTGGAATTTGGTCGTTAGCGATCGCCAGTGCTGTTGCTACGGCCTCAATACCTCCAGAACCGCCCAACAGATGACCTGTCATCGATTTAGTCGAACTGATTGCCACTTTATAGGCGTGTTCTCCCAAAGCTTTTTTAATTGCTCCGCTTTCAGTCGAATCATTAGCTGGGGTGCTAGTACCGTGAGCATTGATATAACTAACCATCTCCGGCGTTAGTTCTGCATCCTTGAGGGCGAGTTGAATGGCTCTGGCTGCTCCCAGTCCACCAGGTACAGGTGAGGTGATGTGGTAGGCATCACAAGTCATCCCATAGCCGATAAGTTCGGCATAAATGCGAGCGCCGCGACTAATGGCATATTGTAGTTCTTCTAGAATTAAAATTCCCGCACCTTCACCTAAAACAAATCCGTCGCGATCGCGGTCAAAGGGACGACAAGCATGAGCTGGGTCGTCGTTGCGAAAAGACAATGCCTTACAAGCAGCAAACCCAGCTACCGACAACGGTGTAACTGCCGCCTCTGTGCCACCACAAATCATTGCTTGAGCGTAGCCCCCTTGAATTAGGCGAAAAGCGTCTCCGATAGCGTTGGAGCCGGCAGCGCACGCAGTTACAGCGCAGGAATTTGGGCCTTTAGCACCAGTGTGAATTGCCGTTAATCCTGCCGCCATATTGGCAATCATCATGGGTATCATGAATGGACTACAGCGGTCTGGCCCACGATTGAGGTAAATAGTTTGCTGGTCTTCTAATACCTTAATGCCGCCAACGCCAGAACCAATCATAACACCGACCTGTTCTGCGTTCAGGTCATCAATCACTAATTGCGCGTCAGAGAGAGCCTGTTTTGCAGCAGCGACCCCAAATTGGGCAAACCGATCCATACGCTTGGCTTCTTTGCGTTCCAAGTAATCATGTGGATCAAAATTTTTCACTTCACCAGCAATCCGGCAGTCATGGCGAGACGCATCAAAGGCGGTGATGTAATCAATGCCATTGCGTCCACTTAACAATCCTTCCCAATAATCTGTTGCTGTGTTACCAATCGGTGTAATCGCGCCAACACCAGTTACAACAACGCGTTTACGATTATAATCTGTCATGATTCAATAAAAGGTGGCGAAAAAGCGAAAAGTCGAGCCAGTACATTCCTGTCGCCTTGCGTCGGAAAGCAACTGGTGAGTCCAGTCCTGTTCGCATAGCGTCTCCGTTAGGAGAAGGCGGGTTTCCCGCCGTAGGGAACTGGCGAACCCGAAGGGCTTGCCGCAGGCATCTGATACTTTGTAAGAAGCAGTAAGCAAATAGCTAGATATTAGGCATTAAGGATTAGGAACTGGGTACTAGGGATTGGGTATTAAGTATCAGGTGTTGAGTATAGGCAAAACTTTTTACCTAGTCCCCAGTACTCAGTACCCAGTACTCAGTCTCTAGTTAAGCTGATGTAGCAGCGTGTTTGTTTATGTAGTCCGCTGCATCTTGAACTGTCAAAATCTTTTCGGCATCTTCATCGGGAATTTCTACCTCAAATTCTTCTTCCAAAGCCATTACTAATTCAACTAAATCCAGAGAGTCTGCCTGTAAATCGTCCGTAAATCTGGCTTCTGGCACAATTTTTTCAGGCGCAACTTCCAGTTGATCGGCTATTACTTTCTTAACTTTTTCAAAATTTGCTGTTTGGCTCATAGATATAAAGTCCTTACCTGGTTGTTAGAATTCTGCTCTTTATGGAAGATATTGATTTGAGCATATACATCTTATCGGAAAGCGCGATCATCCGTATACGCTTCAGCCCTAAAAGAAGAGGGGAAGGAGAGGAGCAGGGAGAAAAATAACTTACTCTTGACTCTTGACTCTTGATTCCTAACTCAGCACTCTAAATGCCCAATGCCCAATGCCTCTTGAAACTCCACATTTCAATACTTCTATTTTTCAATTTTGGCTAAATCTTTTTTTTACGAAATCCCCATCAGTATCTCAAGCCTTGATAGCATCGATAAGTATGTGAAAACTTCTGGGGCTTCCCAAAGTAGGGCGCTTCCTTTGCTTGTAACTTAGGTTGCTGCCGCTCAGGGCTTCCATACTAACAAGGGATGATAAAACAGTGATTGTCTAGGGCGATCGCCCTAACTAAAACATACTTCTATGCTATCTCAGATGCTTAAATACGCTTACTTTCCTGGCTGTGTTGCCCAAGGCGCTTGTCGGGAGCTTTATCAGTCAACCCAAGCCCTCACTCAAGCACTGGGAATTGAACTGGTTGAATTAAAAAAAGCTGCTTGCTGTGGTTCTGGCACATTCAAAGAAGATTCGCAGCTGCTAGAAGATACAGTCAACGCTAGAAATATTGCTTTAGCAGAAGAATTAAATCTGCCACTACTTACCCATTGCAGCACTTGTCAGGGTGTTATTGGTCATGTCAACGAACGCCTGAAAGAATGCCAGACAAATAACCCTGCCTACATTCAACAGGTTAATGGCTTGCTCAAGAAAGAAAGTTGTTTGCCTTATCGTGGCAGTACTGAAGTTAAACATCTTCTCTACGCTCTAGTTACAGATTACGGTTTGGAGGAAATTACCAAACGTGTTACCCGTAAGTTGAGTGGACTAAAATGTGCAGCTTTTTATGGCTGTTATCTCCTCCGCGCCCAAAAGTCAATGCCCTACGATGACCCCTACCAACCGGAAGCGATGGAAAATATGTTTCGGGCGGTGGGTGCAACACCAATTTATTACCGAGGGCGAACGCAATGTTGCGGTTGGCCACTTTCTAGTTATGCCACTACCCAATCTTTTAAGATGGCGGGGATGCATATTCAAGATGCTTTGGCTGCTGGTGCTGACTGTATGGTGACACCTTGTCCTCTGTGCCACCTGAATTTAGATTCTCGTCAGCCAGAAGTAGAAAAGGTAATTGGGCAAAAGCTAGGTTTACCAGTCTTGCATTTACCTCAGTTGATTGCTTTGGCAGTTGGAGTTAGTCCAGAAGAACTGGGTTTATCACGGCACATTGTTTCCACAAAATCAGTTTTGGAGAAACTAGGTTTTTAGTAAGCCTCAATTCCTTAGCGTTTATACTTAGTGTCTTTGTGGTTCAAAAATAAATGCGATTAACCACTAAGATACTAAGACACCAAGAAAACTCAAGATTGTGCATAATGAAAAATCCACTTCTTTTCTAATTTTCGGACAGTCTAATGCCTGTATTTAATCTCAAAAATTCATACTAATCTTATTGATAACTGACATACCCTGGATACGCCACTCACTGTCTTGTCGAATCAAATCATACCGAACTCGCAAATTTTCGTTAGAAGAATTTCTAAACTGACCATTTTCATAAAACTGCGTAACTTCCTTGACTGTAGCTTCCACCGTAGCGCGATTAAGATTGAACTCAGTGCTATTTACAGAATCCACTTTCAGACTATGGTTATATTTACGGTAGCGATTGTCTACTACATCTTGCTGGGTAACTAACCGCCATTGAGATAAGGCTGAACCAGTTAAAATCTGCTTCAAACTATCAATTTCATGAGTGGGGCCGAAAGCTGCTGCTTTAGTAGATAGCCAAAGCTGGATAACTTCCTCTGCTTTTGCCTCTGTCAGAGGCCCCTCTAACGATTGCAATTTGCTGGTTTGGTCAGGTATCTGTATTGGTGGTTGATTGAGTTGTATAAACAACTGTGAACCATTTGTAGCTGGTTTAGGGAAAAACAAATTTTTTAGCCATCCAAAAGTTGCTGTGACCAATACCCAAAAAACTAAAATAGCGACTAAAGAAATAAACACCCTCCATACCAGGCGTGTTTTCCCTTCTAGAGTGTTAGCAAAAGTTCGCCGCCGCCGAGGAGAACGACGATGATTATCAGGTATGCGTTCTCGGCTGGTTGCTTGAGTAGAAGGCTTTCGCTTCCTTCGCCTTTGGTTACGGTTAGGTGCAGCAGTTTTAGCCGCACCATTCATGTTCTGGTTAGCACCTCTCCCCATGCGTTCAGCAGTGGGAAAGTGTACCGACGGTACTTCAAATTTTGCGCTTTTGGATGTATTTGATGTCGGTGGCGAGAAGTTTAAATACTCCAAGTTTTCTCTTATCGGCGTTTCTCGCAACTCTCTATCAGGTATTCCACCCTGATGGAATTGCCCTGGAACCCCAGTGGAATTGCTGCGGGAACTTGGCTTATTTATCTGCGGCTGCCCAAACCCAAAAGGCTGGCGGTTAATTACAGCCCATTCATTAGTTGTTTCTGCATCAGTTGGCAGGGCTTCTAGATATGCTTGCACTTGTTGATTGGCAAAGTAATCTTTTAAGGAAGCTTGCTGGTTTGCCAAATCGCGAAAATGCGGAAATACTTCGTGTTGCAACCACTGTTCTCCATACAGACATAGCCCCGGTAGCAAGTCTGGAGACTCTCGTGATTTTTCTCGAATAAAAGCTAAAGCTTCGTACTCTTGACTGAGTTCTAAAACACGGGTAGCTTCTTCAGTCTGCCCTAAAAGTAGCGCACATAGCGATTGTTCTAGATGCACGTCTTGGCGCTTGCCCAAACGCATTAACATTTGCCTTGCTTGACGAATTAAAGCAGGTTGACGTTGGGCAAATCCCCTTGCTATCAAGGCATAGACAGCCAAGTAGGTGGCGACAGCAGAGGGACGTTTGCTTTCTGCTTCAAATAACTTATGCTGTTCTGCGACTGTCAGATAGTTACGTAACTGTTGAATAAACCGCAGAAAATCATCTACGCTTAAACCAGATTCATCATTGCCATTGCCATCAATTCCACCACGATCATCTAAGATATTTTGTAATAATTTCAGACCTTGGCGGCGTTCGGCAGTTTTTTCTTGAGGTAGTGCTAGCAACTCCAGAATTCGATATGGTCGTAATTTGTAAAGGTCTGCCTGAATTTCAGCCTGTACAGTAGGGAATAACCCTTCGCGTATTAATAATTCCTCACCAGTTTCTAGGGAAATGGCAGCATTTTCGTGGTGACCTTGCTGCCATTGCTCGCGACCTAGTTCTAAGCAAGCAAGGGCAACAGTCAGAACAACATCTGGACGTTCAGCACTTTCGTGGGTTTCTTCGCTGACAAGATTATTGCTTTTACTGAGACTTGTTGCACCGTTTTTATTTACTAGGTAAGGGCGACCCAGTTTTAAGACGAGTTCGTATTCTCCTAGTTCTTGTAGAAGCAATAAAGCACCAACCAACTCGTCTTGAGAAATTTCGATGCTGAGACTTTGCGCCTCAAGACCCCTTTTATGGATTTCTGGACGATTTTCTACTGCAATTTTGGTAGCGGCGGCGCTATCAGGATCATAGGCGTGGGAAAGATAAAGCTGATCGTAGCTACTGCGTTCTTTGGGATCTGATAAAACCACGTAAGCTTCTTCTATGAGTTGTTTACGAGAAGAAATTGCTGTTTGAGAATACTCACGTCGCGGCAATTGTACAATGCGATCGCTATATGCCTGTCGCAATTGTTCATCACTTGCCACTAACGGGAGTCCTAAAATTCGGTAGTAATCTAGTGGGATTCGCACAGCCTACTTCCCCTGCACCGTGATCAGCATAATTTACCTAGAGCTTTCCAGGCATGTAAAACCGTGCCATAATAATGCCGTGTAGAATTTACATTACAAGTGTATATTGCAACAACTTGTTTTGCACCTTCCCGAAATTTTGAGTCACATTTTATTATTAATTTTTTGCTTTCGCCTACAGAGCGTCAGCTTTTTGTCTTAATTCTTAGTATTACTGGTTTAACACAACTACTTTTAGCCCTAGATACCACCAAGTACCGTTACCGTTTTGTTAACGGCATAGATGTTGCACTTAATGGAAATCTACGTTATCGATTCTCTTTTCAGCACTGCGGTGCGCGGTAAGTAAAATACCACTGCCGAGTTTTGACCCTGGTTAACAAGACGGGAGAAGAAAATCATATCATGGTTAGATTTTAATTACAATTATCTAGCCAGGTATACTATATTTTTGCGTCTATTCTCTGAAAATTGTTAATGGATATGCAGAAAGCAATTTATCCTGATTGTTAGCTTATAGAGGGGAGTACTAAACAGTGCCGAGTTCTGAATGAAAAGGACAACACTCAGGACTTTACACTTCGAACTCAGAACTAGTGAAATATTCCCTACGATGCTTTTTGGTGCATAAATAAACTTGGTGTTGACTATTGCAAAAGCCAGCTACTGAAAAGACCAAGTGTGATAAGACCAACTTATTTAAGACCGTAACTTTTAAGTTGTACAGCAGGGATACTCAAAAATAATGGTTCAAGAACGCACATTACCAACATTTAATACTGCCACTGCCCAAATTACCAAGGAAGAAGGGTTGCGGTTGTATGAAGACATGGTGTTAGGGCGCTTTTTTGAAGATAAATGCGCTGAAATGTACTACAGAGGCAAAATGTTTGGTTTTGTCCATCTGTACAATGGTCAAGAAGCCGTTTCTACTGGTGTCATCCAGGCAATGCGACCCGGTGAAGATTTCGTGAGTAGCACCTACCGCGACCACGTTCATGCTTTGAGTGCGGGCGTACCAGCAAAAGAAGTAATGGCAGAGTTGTTTGGTAAAGCCACAGGTTGCAGTAGAGGGCGTGGTGGTTCCATGCATATGTTTTCTGCCAAACATCGCTTGTTAGGTGGCTATGCTTTTGTTGCTGAGGGAATTCCTGTAGCAGCTGGAGCAGCTTTTCAAAGCAAATATCGCCGGGAAGTGCTAAAAGATCAAAGCGCTGACCAAGTGACAGCTTGCTTTTTTGGTGATGGTGCTGCTAATAACGGACAATTTTTCGAGACACTGAATATGGCAGCGTTATGGAAGCTGCCAATTCTTTTTGTGGTAGAAAACAATAAGTGGGCAATTGGTATGGCTCACGATCGCGCTACGTCCCAACCAGAGATTTACAAAAAAGCCAGTGTATTCAACATGGTGGGCGTGGAAGTAGATGGAATGGACGTGCTGGCAGTGCGAGCTGTAGCACAAGAAGCTGTAGCCCGCGCTCGTGCAGGTGAAGGCCCAACATTAATCGAAGCACTTACCTACCGCTTCCGGGGTCATTCCCTGGCAGACCCAGATGAAATGCGTAGCAAAGCTGAAAAAGAATTCTGGTTTGCCCGTGACCCCATTAAGAAGTTGGCAGCTTATCTAATTGAGCAAAACTTAGCGGATGAGGCAGAACTCAAAGGCATTGAGCGTAAAATTCAGGATGTGATTGACGAAGCGGTCAAGTTCGCAGAAAGCAGCCCTGAACCAGACCCCAGCGAGTTATATCGCTTCGTGTTTGCAGAAGACGAATAACAGAGTTAGGAGTTAGGAATTAAGAGTTAGGAATTTTTAACTCTTAACTCACAACTCCTAACTCCTAACTATCCCTAGACTCAGGACTAAATTTGTGTTTACCATTGCACTTCAACAGCAACAGTACAAAACTTACATTCTTTCTGACGAAACTGCTAACTCCCAACTGGAAGTTGTCCCAGAACGTGGCGGCATCATTACCCGTTGGCGCGTCCAGGGGCAAGATATTCTCTACTTGGATGCTGAACGCTTTGCTAATCCTGACTTGAGCGTTAGGGGTGGGATTCCAATTTTGTTTCCCATCTGCGGAAATTTACCAGAAAATACTTACACTCATAACGGCAAACAATATACCCTCAAGCAACACGGTTTTGCCCGTGACTTGCCCTGGGTGGTAACTAACCAAGTAACCGAAGAACGGGTTAGCCTCACTCTTGTCCTCAATAGCAGTGAGCAAACACGAGCAGTTTATCCTTTTAATTTTCAACTGGCTTTTACCTACAAACTCCAAGGCAATACCTTAGAAATTCGGCAGCAGTATAAAAATCTTTCATCCACACCAATGCCATTTTCTACTGGTTTCCATCCTTACTTTCTGACAGTTGATAAAACGGGATTAGAATTTGAAATTCCTTCCCAACAGTACCAAGACCAAATAACTAAGGAAATTCATCCTTTTAACGGAACTTTTGACTTGAACCGCGATGAAATTGATTTTGCTTTCGGGCAACTCACCAGTCAATCTACCAGAGTGACAGATAATACTCGTAAGCTAAGATTAACCTTGGATTACGACGATATCTATTCCAAGCTGGTGTTTTGGACATTGAAAGGCAAAGACTTTTACTGTTTAGAACCGTGGAGCGCTCCCCGTAACTCTCTAAACACTGGTGAAAACCTCACTGTGTTAGAACCAGAAGCTAGTTTCTCGACATCTGTCAGGTTCAGAGCAGATTTTTTCTAAACCCCTTTACAAATCTACAGACATCTGTGCTAATATAGCAAAGTTGCGAAATGCAAAAAAAGGGTCGCTAACTCAACGGTAGAGTACTCGGCTTTTAACCGATTAGTTCCGGGTTCGAATCCCGGGCGACCCATTTTTATAGTCTAGAGTAATGAGTCCTGAATCTTGAGTAACAAAACCCAGGAAACTGTTTGTTTAAAGTTAACAATCGGGAGTCACCGTTACCCTATAATCAGCCTTAAAGGGCGTAAAGTTTTTCAACATAAGCACAGTACACTAGTTATAATTTCCTATAAGTTGAAAAAACTCTTAAGATTTAGCGTAATTATTACGCTTCTCTCACACCGACTAGCTGACAACCACATTAGGAGGACTATCTATGGCGCTTGTACCACTGCGGCTGCTGTTGGATCACGCAGCTGAAAACGGTTACGGCATCCCAGCTTTCAACGTTAATAATTTGGAGCAGATTCAGGCGATCCTGAAGGCTGCTGTAGAGACAGATAGCCCCGTAATTTTGCAAGCTTCTCGTGGCGCTCGTAATTATGCAGGAGAAAACTTTCTCCGCCACCTGATTTTGGCAGCAGTAGAAACCTATCCTCACATTCCCATTGTCATGCACCAAGATCATGGTAATGCGCCTTCTACTTGCTACTCAGCAATTAAGAACAACTTCACCAGCGTGATGATGGATGGTTCTTTAGAAGCTGATGCTAAGACCCCTGCTAGCTTCGAGTACAACGTCAATGTAACCCGCGAAGTGGTGAATGTAGCTCATGCTTTGGGTGTCAGCGTTGAAGGCGAACTCGGTTGTTTGGGTTCCCTAGAAACTGGTGCTGGTGAAGCTGAAGATGGTCACGGTTTTGAGGGTACACTCGACCACTCACAACTGCTAACCGACCCCGATGAAGCTGTTGAATTCGTAGAAGCAACCCAAGTAGATGCTTTGGCTGTTGCCATTGGCACAAGCCACGGTGCTTACAAGTTTACCCGCAAGCCGACTGGCGAAATTTTGGCAATCAGCCGCATTGAAGAAATTCACCGCCGTCTGCCTAACACCCACTTGGTAATGCACGGTTCTTCTTCTGTACCTGAAGATTTGCTTGCACTGATTAACCAGTATGGTGGTGCAATTCCTGAAACCTACGGTGTACCTGTAGAAGAAATCCAGAAAGGTATTAAGAGCGGTGTACGTAAAGTAAATATTGACACCGATAACCGTTTGGCAATTACTGCTGCGGTACGTGAAGCTTTGGCTAAAAAACCAGAGGAGTTTGACCCCCGTCACTTCCTCAAGCCTTCCATTGCATATATGCAGAAGGTTTGTGCTGAACGCTATCAGCAATTTGGCACAGCTGGCAACGCTAGCAAGATTAAGCAGATTTCTCTGGAAGATTTTGCTGCTAAGTATGCTAAGGGCGAACTCAACGCTGTTACCAAAGCAACAGCTAAAGTTTAATAAAAGGGACTAGGTATTAGGAACTGGGGACTGGGTAAGATAGTCCCCTAGAAGGAGCGGACTATATTATTACAATCTTCCTAATTCTTAATCCCCCATTTCTTTGATTTATAAATAGAGGCAAAGTACTTATATGCTTCTAGAAAATTAAATTGAAATAAATAAACCGGGAACGTAAATGTTGCCCGGTTTTTTGTTTTATTTACGGGCATTGGGGATTGGGCATTAATTATAAGTTATTCTTCCCCAGTCCCCAGTCCCCAGTCCCCAGTCCCCAGTCCCCAGTCCCCAATCCCTAAAATACCCGATGCTGTAAGGAAGGCATTTGACGGCGGACTTGTTCAAGGCGCGAGGGGTTAATTTCTGCGATCGCAATTCCCGGCTTTTCTCCGGCATCGGCTAAAATTGCACCCCAAGGGTCGATAATCACAGCGTGTCCGTGGGTTTGGCGACGCCCGTAGTTGTTGCCAGTTTGGGCAGGCGCAATCACATAGGTGGTATTTTCAATGGCTCTTGCTTGTAATAGCACTTGCCAGTGGTCTTTACCAGTGAAGGCGGTGAAGGCAGCGGGAACAAATAAAACATCAGCTCCCTTATATGCCAAATGTCGGTACAATTCAGGGAAGCGGACATCATAGCAAATAGAAAGTCCTAGATTACCTAATTTGTCTGAGAAATGCACAGGGGGTAGTTGGTTCCCTGGCTCAACAGTACTAGATTCACGATAGGTGTTGCCGTCGGGAACATTAACATCAAATAGGTGTACTTTGTAGTAACGGGAAAGTTCTTGACCGCTGGGGTCGATGAGTATGGTAGTGTTATAAACCTTGCCCGTGTTGCCTACAGGAACTGGAAAGCTGCCGCCCAAGATGGTAACTTGAAAGCGCTGAGCCATTCTTTTGAGGAATTTTTCACTTTCACGAGCAATGACATCGGCTTGGGCGAGTTTGTCTTTTTCTTCTCCCATAAAGGAAAAGTTTTCTGGCAACCCTACCAATTCAACACCTTGACGTGCGGCAAGCTCTATTAATTCTTCTGCCTGTGCTAGATTTTTTTCTAGATCAGGCACACTTGTTAATTGAATAGCGGCGGCTAAATAAGACTTCATAGATTCAACAACGAACAGTTGATTTATGGGAGATAGATTATCAAAATATATCGCTACTTCAACATCTATGGGGCTTAATACGAAACACGTTAGCTTTGCTTTTCTTTAAGCTGCTTGTTTCTTTGCCCGTTTGAAGAATACAGGAGTCAGGAGTAGAGACGCGATTATACTCTTACGAGAAGCCGCTCTTCGAGGGTCTACGCGTCTGTACAGGAGCCAGAATAGTTGAAAAATTAAAAGAATATTTGATGAATGAATATACCAATGATACTAGACTGTTTATAAATTCTGACCCTTAAGAGCGGGACGCTTCTCTGCGAGAGGCTCCGCCAACGCGTAGCTTGCTTCCCCAAAGGAGTACGACAGGCGGTAGTTGAATCTCGACTTCGCTCGATTTCCGCGCACTTGTGCCGAGCGAAGTCGAGGTAGCCGAAGTAGTCGAAACTAAGGGCATCGCTTTTAACTGCTGTTAGCGGAAGCGGGGCGTTTAGCCCGTGCTGAATCTGATACCTGTACTAATCTTCCTCTAGGTTCTAGTAACTTCAGCAGCATTAAGATTACGTTGTTAACAAACCTTGATAAAAGCTATCTATTGTGGATGTCTCGATTCTCATTCAAACATTTGTTGCTGTGTTTGTCCTTGCAGATGCTGTGGGCAACATACCAGTTGTTTTGGTTTTGACTAAGGGCATGATGCCAGACCAAAGAAATCAAGTTATAGATAAAGCGGTTATTATCGCGATCTTTGTTCTTTTGCTGTTTGCTTTTGCAGGTCAATTAATTTTGACTTATTTAGAAATCAGCATCGGGTCTTTGCGAGTAGCTGGAGGATTGTTGTTGCTGTTAATTGCTTTACAAATGCTACGAGGAGAGTTAGATACGCCGATTATTGAAGAAGGACGCGATGTTGCAATTACGCCGCTAGCTTTGCCCTTACTGGCAGGCCCAGGTACGCTGACAACAGTGATGTTGTTGATGTCGAAATCACAAAGTCCGCATCTTGGGGTGGCGCTGGGTATTGTGGCAGCTATGTTTGTTACTTGGTTGATTTTGCGTTTGGCAAACTTTATCCAAAACTGGATTGGTACAGAAGGTGAAGTGATTATTACTCAGCTTTTAGGTTTTATATTGGCGGCGCTAGCGGTGGAAATTGGGAGTACGGGGATTCGGGAGTTATTTTTGCAGTAAGAAAAGGCTCAAGAAGAGAAGTTATGAGCTAAGTTCATAACTTTTCCTATCGGAGACGCTGTACGAAGTGATGGCAATTGATATTAGATAAAAAATAATTTTGCCAAAACTTAGCTTGAATTTATTCAAATATTTTTGTCCATTATAAATTATCAATAGAATTATTCTTTTTGCCAAGCTGTAATAATTTATAAATCACTTTAAAAAAGAATCCAGAAGTCAGAATTCAGGAGACAGAATCAATAAGTGGGGGATTTAAACCCATCTATTCATTCGCCAGCGATGCACTGAGTTTCGACTGCGCTCAACTACCGCCAGTCGAAGTGTCGCACGAATTATATTCTGTTAACGTAGCGGGGCGCAGCCCATTCTGGCTTCTGACTTCTGAATTCTATTTTGTTAAAATTGAGAAAATTATTATCGTTAAATATAATTAATTTTTGATTATTATTTAGCTATTTTAAGGTAAAGCCTAATAAAAAAACAAATAAGATATGTTTATTAGCATTGTTAATATTAACTATGCAGTTAATTCATGAGCGTTTATAATCCAGGCATAAATATCTCTAAGGGATTTGTCAAAAGTTTATCGTAAACAATTAAAATGTCTAGGCAACGGGGCGATCGCTAGAGTAAAAAGCTCAAGTGTGCCTTTTAAATTTGAGTATCCAGATTAATTGACAAATCAAAGAAGCTGTAAATTTGTAGTTTACCAACATCCTGCTAAAGTAACAATTTCAATCACAAAGCTGTAGAGGAAGATACAACTACCCATTAACTAATTTATGAATAAAATTGATTTAGCTTTTACCCCAGCGTTAGAGTTGGCGGAATTAATCCGCCGCCGGGAAGTGTCGCCGCTAGAGTTAGTGGACATATATTTAGAACGGATTGAGCAGTTGAATCCGCAATTGGGAAGTTATTTTACGGTGATGGCAGATTTAGCGATCGCAGATGCCAAAGCTAAAACAGAAATACTCACAACTACTTCAGAATTACCGCCATTTTTTGGTGTACCGATTTCTATTAAAGACCTTAATCCTGTGGCAGGCGTGCCTTGCACTTATGGAAATCCGATATTACTAAACAATATTCCCGACAATGATGATGGGGTAGTAGCAAAGATTAGACAAGCTGGATTTATTATTCTCGGTAAAACTGCAACCTCGGAAATAGGTTCTCTTCCTTACACTGAACCTACAGGATTTACCCCAGCTAGAAATCCCTGGAATTTGGAATACACTCCTGGCGGTTCTAGTGGTGGCGCAGCATCATCAGTAGCAGCGGGATTATCTGCGATCGCTCAAGGTTCTGATGGTGGCGGTTCGATTCGGGGGCCTGCGGCTTGCTGTGGTTTGGTGGGAATCAAACCATCACGAGGCAGAATCAGTAAAGCACCCGTAGGCGATCGCCTCGCAGGAATTGCTAGCAATGGGCCGATTGCTCGTACAGTTGCTGATGCGGCTGCCCTATTAGATACAATATCAGGCTATGTCACAGGTGATCCTTACTGGTTACCCGATCCAGAAGTACCATTTCTCGCCGCCACACAGGCAAAACTTGGTAGTTTGCGAATTGCCTTTGCCACTAGTGTCCCTCCTTTAGGGGAAGCTGACGCCAACTGTCAGCAAGGTGTCCGGCAAACAGTAGAGTTATTAGAACAACTCGGTCATCAAGTTGAACAAAAATCTCCCGATTTCAGTGGATTAATTGAACCCTTCCAAGTCGTGTGGCAAGCTGGGGTAGCTGCATCGGGAATTCCTGTTGAGGTATTGCAGCCGATGAATCGTTGGCTGTTTGCCCGAACAGGTTCTGTTGCTGAGTATCTCAGGGCAGTTTCGCAAATGCAGATAGTGGCACGGCAAATTGTAGCGTTTTTCGATACTGTAGATGTGTTGGTATTGCCAGTTTATCTGCATTCACCCATCCGAGTTGCGGAATGGGCTGCTTTGAGTTCAGAAGAAGCATTTGAAAATATTATTCGTTGGGTTGCACCTTGTCCGGCAGCTAATGCGACTGGACAACCAGCGATCGCACTTCCTGTAGGTTTTGATAGTAATGGTTTACCCATTAGTGTGCAGTTAGTTGGTAAACCTGCGGCTGAAGCTACCCTAATTAGTCTTGCAGCCCAAATAGAAGCGGCAAAACCTTGGATTCAGCATCGTCCAGTGTTTGCCACATAATACTAGTTATACAATTTTGAAAAAAGAATACGACAGATAGACCATTGTAGAGACGTTGCATTGCAACGTCTCTACTTTTAATTACGAATTACAAATTACGAATTATAGCTGTAGCCATTTTTGTTAGGACAAGTCTATTCTATTGAAACGCAAAGGAGCGCAGAGTTAAGCGCAAAGGGGCGCAAAGCTATTTCAGTCTCTTCGCTACGAATTAATGAAATACTGTACTAAGTTTCCTGTCCAGTGCTATACAAATTACGAATTACGAATTACGAATTACGAATTAATATTATGCAGGCATCCTTGGAACAACTCTCACAAATTATCGTGTTTGCGAGTTTAGAAACAGTAGACAAGATAAATTTGCAACCTCACACCAAGGTGCAACGCTATACCAAAGGAGAAATCATTTTACATGAGGGCGATCGCTTACCAGCAAAACTATATGCTGTTGTCAGTGGCTCAATTCAAGTTACTAAAATAGCAACCACCGGAAAAGAAACAATTCTTCGCGCCCTAGCTGCTGGAGAAATTTTTGCTGCACCAGCTTTATTAGGAAATGGAATTTCTCCGGCAACAGTAACTGCTGAATCTGATTGTGAAATTCTCACTGTAGAGCGAGATGCTTTATTAAAAGCTATTGGGCAGAATCCTGAAATTGCCTTACGGATGTTGATGGTTTTTAACACTCGGATTCAGCTACTTCATGAAACAGTCCACGGATTAGTTTCTGAAAGAGCTATTGTTCGCCTTGCGAGATTAATTCAATATTTCGCTATGGAATCAGGTACTGAATCAAGTCCGGAAGGTGAGTGTTTAAAAGTCAAATTATCTTATTATCGGATAGCGCGGAGTATCGGCATTACTTATGAAGAATGCGTGCGTTTAATTAAAAGCCTCAACTCAGTAATTGCTTACAGTCGAGGTGGGAAAATTATAATTCTTGATGAAAATAAATTAGATGCGATCGCTTCTGGAGAAATCTAGCAGTTCTATTAAACCTAGACAAAAATGATAAGTTTTGCAGCCACCTATTTTAAATGCCCTATTTCCCAGACAAGTCTATTATCTACCTATAAAATCCTTTTACCCAACGGTACATTTCTATCTGGCTGAATTAACGCAACTTCTCCATCATCTAAAACAACACCCAAAACTAAAACTTCTGAGATAAAATCAGCTATTTGACGGGGTGGAAAGTTGGTAACAGCTAATATTAATCTATTGACTAAATTCTCTGGTTGGTAAAGTTTGGTAATTTGAGCGCTAGATTTTTTGATGCCCAAATCACCAAAGTCTATCCACAATTTATAAGCTGGTTTTCTTGCTCTGGGGAATTCTTCTACTTTAATTACTTTGCCAACTCGAATATCGACTTTTTCAAAGTCATCATAGCTAATTTGTAACATCTAATTTTGAATTTGAGCAAAGTAACTATTTACCTGTGAGTTTAACCAGCCCAACACCACCAAAGTAAAGCCCTAGAACTGCCCCTGCTAAGAGACTTTGAGTCAGAGGATCAGTAGAAGGTGTGAGAATAGCTCCTAAAATTACTCCTCCCAGAATCACATAACGCCAACCAGAAAGCATCTGTTTAGAAGAGACAATTCCCAAATTACCAAGTAACAGTTGAATGACGGGAATTTGAAATGCTAAACCAGTACTGAATAACAACAGTAGTACAAATTCAAAATATTTATCAATTGACCACAGTTGTTCTACTACATCTGCTCCATAACTAATGAAAAATTTCAAAGCTGCGGGGATAAGGAGTAAGTAGGCAAATACCAATCCCCCGGCAAATAGCACACTCGAACCCAAAACTATAGGCCCCAGCAAGCGGCGTTCCCGGCGAGTTAGTCCTGGAACGACGAACTGAATAATCTGGTAAAGAATAAAAGGACTAGAAAGTACCAAACCGCTGTAGGCTGCCACTTTAATAGAGACAAAGAAATATTCTCCCGGCGCTAGCTGGAGGAATTTTACTCCTTGCGCTGGGACTTCTAGCAGCTGAACAATCGGTTTGACAGCAGTGAAACAGCCGATAATACCCACTGCTACAGCAATCAACGAATAAAAAATCCGCTGTCGCAACTCCTCTAGGTGATCGAAAAGGGACATTTCGACCTCACCCGGCAACTCGTCGAGAGGATCAGTTTCTAAGTTGCCCAATCCTTCTTGGTCGATATTGGGAGGGTTTACAGTATTTACGTCTTGTGAAGGCGTCATGAGTTACTAGTAGGCAACATTTGTTAACTATTTTATCTGGCGAATGTAGCTACCAAGATATGTTTTTGATTTCTATAGGTTTTTTGTCCTGTTTTTTGAGGATGCATCTGCATAAGTTAGTAGGGAGCAATCTTATAAGCAATGCTTACCTGAAAAAGTCTGGAACGGATAATTTACAAATCACGTCTGTTAAGTAAACAACATTTAGTAAATTAATACAAAATTGTTAACATACAATGCTCAGTTTTTAAAATCCGGTTCATCAAGATGGATCTAAATGTAACGCGATCGGAAATTTTTAGCTGAGGTTTTGTATGAATCGGACAATTTGCATCGGTCTGATTGCATGGCCTGTTTATCTATACAATGTTAAGCTCAGCTTTTTTAGTGCTGACCTACCAATTGTCAAAAACCAACTTCCCGTAGTAAGTGCTTTAATTGCTCACAGCACAAATGCTCAGTCATGCAAGTTACCGTGGGAAATATCAGCTAGAGATGACCAAACCGAAGATTGCCTTCGTGCCGGCATCTGCAAGGATTGATGGGGTAGAGACGCGATTAATCGCGTCTCTACAGGAGTTGGGAACGTCGCGTCTGTACATGAGTTATTAGCAGTTATTTCTCCTATATCTCTTTCACGAAGTACTTTGTATTTTGTATATAGATACTGCTTACCTTGAGCTAGTCTCGCTTTAGGAGAAGCTAATCCGCATCTACCCAGAAGTCAAAATGAGCTTGTCGTATGCGGAGAAAGTTAATGGTTGCAGAAAATCAACGTACAGTTGTAATTACCGGAGCATCAACAGGAATTGGTGAGGCGTGTGCTTTGCTGTTAGATCAGTTGGGATTCTTTGTCTTTGCGGGTGTGCGTAAAGATGCTGATGCTGAAAAACTTATACAGAAAGGATCACAAAGGCTGATTCCTATTTTTTTAGATGTTACTGACGCTGAGGCGATCGCAGCGGCTGTTGAGACGGTAACAAATACAGTCGGTAACGCTGGGATCTCAGGTTTGGTAAATAACGCCGGGGTTGCCGTCCCAGGGCCGTTAGAGTTGTTACCCATCGCCGAATTTGAACGACAGATGCAGATCAATGTCACTGGGCAATTAGCAGTGACACAGGCATTTCTTGGGCTATTACGCCAAGGTCGGGGTCGAATTGTCAATATGGGTTCCATTAGTGGTAGAAGTGCTGCGCCGTTCTTGGGAGCCTACAATGCTTCAAAATATGCTCTGGAGGCACTTACCGATGTAATGCGGATGGAGTTACGACCTTGGGGAATCTCCGTTTCAATTATCGAACCTGGGGCGATCGCTACCCCAATCTGGGAAAAGTCTTTTGCTCAAGCGGACATGGCACGAGAAAATCTTTCCCCATCAGCGCAACATCTCTATGGTGAGGCAATGAATGCTGTACGTAAAAGTACTGGAATCATTGCATCTAAGGGAATTCCTGCGGAGATTGTAGCCCAGGCTGTGGTTCATGCCCTAACTGCAAAACATCCAAAGACGCGCTATCTGATTGGACAAGATGCCAAACTTGCAGCAATGCTTAAGCGCCTGTTGCCTGACAAATTGTATGACCGGATAATTTCATATTCGATGGGTTTGTAGATAGCAAAGGGCATTGGGTAGGGGACATGGGGGCAGAGGAGAGAATAAATAGTGCCTCCTGACTCTTATTAAAAACCACCCGTACTAAGCCTTTCTCTGTATATCTTAATTACGAATTACGTTAGCGTAGCGGGGCGTAGCCCATTACGAATTACGAATTAGTTAGGAATGCATTTTTGCATACAAAATGTAAATTTGAAAAATTATTCATAATATTGTTAGCTTAGTTAGTAATTTGAATAAGTTGGACTGAAATTAAAGTAGAAATTCTTAGACAATAATTTATTCAACAGATTTCATCTTCCCTACTCCTAAGTGAATTCGATTAGTTATGCTCCTAGATTTAGAAAGATTCTATCAGGCTTGCAATCCGAGCAGACCTCTAATGATAGGAAATCTGCGCGATCGCCGATACTATATCGATTTTGCTGCGGTGCGGGGTGGCAAAATTATTGAGGCTTTGCAGCGCACAATCACTCGGATATCGCCAGATGCGCCTACCTGTCAATTATTTACAGGACATCTTGGTTGTGGAAAATCAACGGAGTTGTTGCGGCTCAAAGCTGAGTTAGAAGAACAGAAATTTCATGTAGTTTACTTTGAGTCCACCCATATCCTCGAAATGGCAGATGTGGATGTGACTGATATTTTATTGGCGATCGCAGGTCAGGTAAGTGAAAGCCTAGAAGCGATGAAAATTCGCCTCAAACCCCGCTACTTCACGAAGTTGTTTAGTGAAATTATCGATTTTCTACAAACGCCAATTGACCTTGGAGTAGAAGCAGAATTGTCTGTTGGAATCGCCAAAATTACAGCTAAGACTAAAGAAAGTCCCCAGTTGCGGCGGCGATTAAGAGACTACTTAGAACCGCGAACAGCGAATATTTTACAGTCAATTAATCAAGAACTGCTTGAGCGTGCTAACACCGAACTTAAAAGTAGAGCCAAACAAGGACTAGTGGTAATTGTTGATAACCTAGATCGGGTTGCGATTCGCCCTTTACCATCTGGGCGATCGCTGCCAGAATACTTATTTATTGAAAGGGGCGAACAGTTACGCAAACTCAATTGTCATGTTGTCTACACTATTCCCCTAGCTTTGACTTTCTCCAACAATAGCGCCGAACTGCAACATCGCTTGGGTGGTGGTGTCGCGCCGAAAGTGTTGCCAATGATACCTGTGCGTCTGCGTTCCGGGGATATTTTCATCCAGGGGTTAGCGATGATGCGACAAATGGTGTTAGCGAGAGCCTTCCCAGACGTTTTAAGTAGCGATCGCTTAAACTTGATTACAGAAGTATTTGATAGTTTAGAAACTTTAGATCGGTTGTGCTTGATTAGTGGTGGTCATGTGCGCGATTTACTGGGGTTGCTGTTTGACTGTTTGCGAGAACAAGATCCACCCTTTGACCGGGATTGTATGGAGTTGGTGATTCAAAGACAACGGGATTACCGCGCTAACGCCATTGACCCTCATGAGTGGGAATTAATTTTTCAGGTGATGCAACAGCAAAGAGTCGGCGGTGATATCGAATACCATACTTTATTACGAAGTTTATTTGTATTTGAATACCGCGATCATCGAGGAGCTTGGTATGCTGTCAACCCGGTGTTAGCAGAGACGCAAAAATTTAAATCATGGTTGAACGAGACCAACAAGCAGATGTAATAGCAGCTAACGAACGGGCTTTGCGAAGTTTAGGAAGAGCGATCGCTCTTTCTAGCGGCCAGTTTTCCGTAGTTTTGGTGTGCTGTAATTATAGAGTTTTACAAGAGCGAATCTTGCAACAACTTGAAGAACTTTCTTCAGGAGAGTTGCAGATTCAAAAGATAGTCCTGTCTCACAATATCAGAAGTCTTTACACAACTATCCATTTCCAGTTTGCAGAGCAGCAGCCATCGGCACTGATGATTTCGGGTATTGAATCAGTTGATGGCATTGATGATTTATTGAGGTCAATCAATCACATTCGTGATGAATTTCCGAAACGCCACTCATTTCCCATGATTTTTTGGGTGAATGATGAGTTGTTGCAAAAAGTGGTACGTTTAGCACCAGATTTTGCTAGTTGGGCGGCGACACCGATTCGGTTTGAAATGACTACTCCAGAGTTGCAGCAATTTCTGCAACAGGAAACTGATTCTTTGTTTGCTACGGTGTTGCAAACTGATGCTACACCACATAATGAATCTAAATTTGTTGAACATTATTCAACTCTAGAGCAAGTCTGGAAACATAGTTGTGAACTCCACTTTGCTATCAGAGAATTGCAAAATCGTGGCGTTAGCTTAGAGCCAGAATTACACGCTAGCTTGGAATTTATTTTTGGTTTAGATAATTATGTTAATGACCGAATTAATCTAGCGTTAACCCATTTTCAGCAAAGCTTGCAGTTTTGGCAGCAAGGGGAAGAGGGGGAGAGGGGGAGAGGGGGGGAGTGGGAGAGGGGGGGAGTTTTTGAGTGGGATAATTCTTCTTTATCCCCCTATCCCTCTTGCCCACCCTCTGCTTTTCTTCTGAGGCAGGGAATTTTGCTATTCTATATTGGGCTATGTTATCACCGTTTAGCAGAGCAGAATCAAACAGAAAATCGTCAGCATTGGTCTCTAGCTAAATCTTATTTTCAACAATGTTTCAATGTTTTACAAGAGGCTCGGCGGTTAGATATAGTTGCTAAGTTTATTGGTCAACTCGCTGAAGTTGTGCAACACCTCGAAGAGTGGGAAGAATTGCGAATTGTTGCTCAAAACTCTTTGGAATTGCATCAAACTTATGGCAGTCAAATTCAACTTGCTTGTGATTATGGTTATCTCGCTCAAGTTGCTGTGCAGCAGTCCAGATGGGGACAGGCGAGTATTTTAGCACACATATCACTGTTGAAATTAGCTGAGGCACAAAAGCATAATGAGCCGTATAACTGTTTATTTCCGTTATTATTGGGGCAAATTTATTATTTAGTTTTAGCGAAAGCTCAGCGAAAGTTAGGTCAGCCAGAAATAGCCCGTGAATATTTAGAAAAAGCTGCAAAAGAACTGCCATCAGCTTTAGAAAATAGCGCACCTCAATATGATGCATATCGTTATATTCGACTATTGCGAAAATTGCGATCGCTCTATTTTGAAGAAGGTCGTTATCTAGAAGCCTATTATATTAGACAAAAACGGCGTTCTGTTGAGCAGCAATATGGTTTTCGGGCTTTCATTGGTGCAGGGCGCTTACAACCCCAAAGACACGCTACAAATCCAGCATTGATCTCTGCTGCTGGAAGTAACAGCGTTGCTTTAGAAATTGCTGCTTCTGGCCGGGAACGAGATATTAACAACTTAATTGGCAGAATTAGCCGCGCTGACCAAAAGCTGACCGTGATTCATGGTCAGTCAGGTGTAGGGAAGAGTTCTACTGTCACGGCGGGTTTAGTTCCAGCCTTGCAAAATCGCGCTATAGGTGATCAAATTGCTGTGCCTGTGGTGCTGCTATTTTATACAGATTGGGTGCAGGCTTTAGGAAAATCTTTAAGTGAGGCAATGTCTCAAATTAAAGGTGAAACAGCTATTGCAGCGGAAGATTTGCCTAATTCTGATACAGTGATGACTATCGCGGAGATTTTACAACAATTACGGGAAAATGCTGATGCTCATTTGATTACAGTATTGATTTTTGATCAGTTTGAAGAGTTTTTCTTTGGTTATAGCGATCGCAAACAAAAACAAGAATTTGATAAATTTATTAGTGACTGCCTTAAAATATCGTTTGTGAAAGTTGTTCTCTCATTACGAGAAGATTATTTACATCGGTTATTAGAGTTTAAAAATCTTTCGGCATTAGAGGCAATTAATAATAATATTCTGGACAAAAATATTCGTTATCAACTAAATAATTTTTCACCAGAATATGCTAAGGCAATTATCCAAAATTTAACAGAGCGATCGCACTTGCATTTAGAACCAACTTTAATTGATGCTTTAGTTGAAGATTTATCAGCAGAACTAGGAGAAGTCCGCCCAATTGAATTGCAAGTTGTGGGAGCGCAACTACAAGATGAGCGAATTACCAAATTAGAAGAATATCAACGATATCGACCGAATAAACTTATTGAGCGATATATTAAAGAACTCATCAGAGACTGTGGCCCAGAAAATGAACGAGCAGCTTTACTCGTCTTATATCTATTAACAGATGAAAGCAATCAACGACCTTTTAAAACTCGTGCTGAGTTAACAGCACAATTAGCAGAATTAGAAGATGCTGCCAAATTAGAATTAGTATTAGATATTTTAGTCCGCTCCGGGTTAGTGATTTTGTTTCCCGATGTTCCTGAACGCTATCAACTGATTCATGATTATTTAGTAGACTTAATTCGCTACTTGCAACAACAAGAATCGAGTTTACAGGCACAACTTAACCAGCTACGCTACAAAGTAGAACAAAGTCAATTTGAAATTGAGCGACTTAAGAGCGAACTAACACAAAAAAAGCAGCAAGGTAAACTTGTAGAGACTCATCCTCAACAGGGATTAGACTTATTAACAGAATTAAGAGAACTCCGTAAGCGCGAAGAACTGAGTCAGTTAGAAATTGAGCAATTACGAGCAGAACTCAAAGAGAAAGAGTTAACAACTCAATTAGTAGAAAGCCAGAAAAAACAAAGGCTTAGTGAAACTCGATTAAATCGTTCTTTAAAAATCGCTCTGACAGCTTCTATTTTGGCAATATTGGGGTTAAGTGTTTCTATAGTTACAGCGGTAGATAGCGAAATTAAAACCCTGAGTGCATCCAGCGAAGCCCTCTTTGCCTCACAGAAAGGTATCGATGCTTTAAAGGAAGCTTTAAGAGGTGGTAGAAAACTACAACAAACAGTCTGGGTAGATTCTAATACAAGAGAACAGGTAAAGACGGCGTTATACCAAGCAGCTTACGCGGTAAGAGAGTATAACCGCTTGGACGGGCATTTGTCAGGAGTGAATAGTGTGACATTCAGCAGCGATCGCTCTTTGATTGCTTCAGCCAGTGCTGATAGTACAATTAAGCTGTGGCGGCTTGATGGTACTTTAGTCAAAACCTTATCAAGTCATACAGATGTCGTTAACAGCGTCAGTTTCAGCCCTGATGCTCAAATTATTGCTTCCGCTAGCCAAGATAAAACGGTGAAACTGTGGAGTCGTGAGGGCGAATTACTCGCCACCTTACCCGGACATCAGGCTGTCGTGAACAGTGTAGCTTGGTCGCCTGATGGTCAAATCATTGCTTCTGCAAGTACCGACAAGACAGTCAAGCTTTGGAATCGCGAAGGAAAATTGCTCAAAACCTTAGCTGGTCATAGTAATGCAGTTTTGGGTGTAACTTGGTCGCCTGATGGTCAAACCATTGCATCAGCAAGTACTGACCAAACTGTGAAATTGTGGAATCGAGAAGGAAAATTACTCAAAACTTTGCAGGGGCATAATGATGCGGTGAAAAGTGTAGCTTGGTCGCCTGATGGTCAAATCATTGCTTCCGCAAGCTTGGATAAAACAATCAAGCTGTGGAGTCGGGAAGGTCAATTACTCAAAACCTTAGCAGGGCACAGTGCTGGAGTTACCAGCGTTAGTTTCAGCCCAGATGGAAATACCATCGCCTCAGCCAGTACCGACGCAACGCTCAAACTCTGGAGTCCTGCGGGTGTGCTGCTAGGAACCTTAAGGGGACATAATAATTGGGTGAATAGCGTGACATTCAGCGCTGACAGTCGCACCCTGGCTTCTGCAAGTCGCGACAAAACCATTAAACTGTGGCATTGGGACGATGTATTGCTGCGAAATCCCACGGCTGATAATGATGATTGGGTGACTAGCATCAGCTTTAGCCCTAGCGATCGCATCATAGCAGCAGCGAGTCGTGACAAAACTGTAAAACTGTGGACTCGCGACGGTAAACTGCTCAATATCCTTAAAGGGCATCAGGGTGAAGTTTGGGGCGTTAGTTTCAGCCCAAATGGTGAGGTAATTGCTTCAGCGAGTAAAGACAAAACAGTTAAACTTTGGAGTCGCGATGGTCAATTGCTTAACACCTTCAAAGGACATAATGATGCAGTTTTGAGCGTAGCTTGGTCACCTGATGGTCAGCAAATTGCCTCAGCGAGTAAAGATAAAACAGTCAAGCTTTGGAGTCGCGATGGTAAATTGCTCAACACCTTTAAAGGTCATAATGGTGCAGTGAATTGGGTGAGTTTTAGTCCAGATGGTAAGCTGTTAGCCTCAGCCAGTGATGACAAAACTGTGAAACTTTGGAACCGCGATGGTAAACTGCTGTACACCTTAGATGGACATAGCCGTCGCGTAAATGGTGTAGCATGGTCGCCTGATAGTCAAACTATTGCCTCAGTTAGTATTGATAGCACCGTCAAACTTTGGAGTAGAGACGGTAGCCTAGTAAACAATCTGGCAGGGGATGGCGATAGTTTCGTCAGTGTGAGTTTTAGCCCCGATGGTAAAACTTTGGTAGCTAGCAGCGATGATAAAGTCAAGCTTTGGAACCGCGAAGGGACGTTAATAATTGCTTTGAAAGGTGATAAAGGCGAGTTAACCAGCGTTAGTTTCAGTCCTGATGGCAAGACTCTTGCAGCAGGTAGTGGTGACGGTGCAGTGATTTTCCGAGATTTAGCAGATATTAAACTGGAAAAACTACTTTCACGCGGTTGCAATTTACTACAGGATTATTTAAAGACAAATCCGAAAGTGACAAAAAGCGATCGCTCCTTGTGTTCTACTAAGTGAAGAGATATAGATTCAATATTTGAAGTGTGAAATACTACTGTTAAGTTATACCAATTGGAAAAAAGAATGTGACAAATAGACCATTTGTAGAGACGCGATTCATCGCGTCTTCACCCAAGGATGTGTTGCAACCATTAATTGAATTGGTATTACAAAGAGTAAGTCATGAAAACTTTTACAATCGCTTTTAATTTCAGTTATTTAAAATTGAGGTTTGATATACAAATCCCATACTTTTTTTAAGCGCTTTGCATCTGATTCAGAAACTTGCCCTATCTTAGCCAGCAACAAAGGCTGTTCTAGGCAATCCAATCGAGACAAGCGCACGGTTGAAGCAATACGCAAGCCACTTGTAGCCCAATCATTTAGAAGTACATCAGTTTGTGTGCGTGGTTCGGCGGATGTAACTACTGCTGCTACAACATCATTTCCATCTATCCACAACACAAGTACAGGGCGCTTTTTAAAACCTTTACCGCTGGTGAACGGAATATCTGCTACCCAAAACTCACCTGCTTGGATAGTCGTCATAAAGCCCTTCGTCTTCTGGTGCGTAGCCGTTAAAAAAGCCATCATGACTGCGGGTGCTTTCGAGTTCTTCGGCTTTTTGTTGGATCGTAATTACCCAGCGTCCTGTAGTAATATTTTCCAGTATTGATTCTGGGAGATTCAATTTCTCCCCTGGTTTTAATTCAATTTCATAAGTCAGAGTAGTCAATTCTTTTTCCATAAATGTTAGTTAGGATTCTCATAATATTTAGTGTAATTCCATTTAGGAGCGATCGCTTTTAATTTCATTGTTCATATTAACAAATTTTTTCACAAGTGAAAAATCCGGGTATCTCTTGAGGGATAGTAGCTGAGAAAGGAACGAATTTGACACCTCCAGAAAGTATTTCTTGGCAAACTTCAAAGGGAACCCAAACCTGGGTGTACAAAGATTGAAGAATTATTAAATCTCCTATTGCCGCTATTAGAGAGATAAGTGGTGCTGTATTGATAACAATTATGTTTGTTTCAGGCATTCGCTAAATCAGATATCAGTTCTTCTTCTGTTAAATCAATCATAGCTACGCCATAACGGTGTAAATTAAGTAAAAAAGTTACCCTATCTATACCTGCTAACTGTGCAGCTAAACCAGAAGAAATACGTTTCATTTCAAATAGTTTGACTGCCATTGCCATTTTTGCCTCTTGTTCAAATTGTTCTCGTGTTTGTTGTAAGGCATCTGGTAAAGTTTCTGGATAGTCAATTTTTAGCTGTGACATATTTATGTAAAATCATTTCGTAGATGATCGCTTTTAATTTCAGTCGTCATAAAGTCCTTCGTCTTCTGGTGCGTAGCCGTTCAAAAAACCATCATGACTACGGATGCTTTCGAGTTCTTTCACATGAATTGTGTTGTCATTCTCAGTTTCCCAATCTTCGCCATTTAAAATTGAGAATTCTGTTAATTCCGGGTCGTTTAAAAAATCTTCGGCTGTAGCTGCGATAAAGGGTGCTAGTAATTTGTGCCGTTCTGCTATAGGTAGACTAACTATTTCTTGGAGAGATAGCTGTTTTTGCTTTTGGGGGTTTTTTGACATTTTTTATTGAATTAAAGCTTTAAAACGCTTATCTTCTCTAATACCATCAAAATCAGAGTCAGTTTTTGCCCATTCACGACATTTTTCAGAATTCAAATTAATTGCTTGTTGCAGGTTTTGCAGTGCTTGATCAATATTACTTTCAAGGGCATAACTACAAGCTTTGTTGTACCAACTTGGGAAGTAATCAGGTTTAATTTTCAGTGTTTGGTCGTAGGATGCGAACGCTTCTTCAAGGCGTCCCAATTTCAAGAGCGCAGTACCTCGCCAGTTCCAAGCTTCGTGGAAATCAGGTTTAAATTTCAGTGCTTGGTCGTAGGATGCGATTGCTGCTTCAAAGCGTCCCAATTTCAAGAGCGCAGCACCCCGGTTGTACCAAGCATGGTGGTCATCAGGTTTAATTTTCAGCGCTTGGTCGTAAGATGCGACTGCTTGTTCATAGCGTCCCAAATCATCTAGCGAAATGCCCTGGTTGTGCCAAGCTTGGTGGTAATCAGGTTTAATTTTCAGTGCTTGGTCGTAGGATGCAACTGCTTGTTCATAGCGTTCCAAATTAAATAGCGCAATGCCCCGGTTGTTCCAAGCTTGGTGGTAATCAGGTTTAATTTTCAGTGCTTGGTCGTAGGATGCAACTGCTTGTTCATAGAGTTCCAAATTCCTTAACGCAATGCCCCGATTGTTACAAGCTCTGTGGTTATCAGGTTTAATTTTCAGTGCTTGATCATAGGATGCGATCGCTTTTGTATAATCTTGTCCAGCCAATTGCAAACTTCCTAGTTTCAAAAGTAATTTTGCTTGGCTACTAGTTACTTGATGTTTTTCTGCAAGTAATTCTTGAATTGCTAGTATTTTTTGAGTTCTTTCTTCTGGTGTTAGCGTGAGATATTTTTTATAGTCTCCATCCTGGAGTATACGTAATGATTCTTGCTCTAAGGTTTCTGAATCTATAGGAAATTCAAATAACCCAGAACGCCAATCAAAGAAGTCTGGGGCGCGTTGAATAAAATATTTAATAGCAAATAGTGGTAGTAAGAAAACAAAACAAATATTAAAGCTATCTCTAAAACGTTCTCGCTGTTGATTCAGGTTAATTAAAACAGGTGGTACACTCTTCCAACTATATGAATAAATATCTCTACTATTCCAGCCTGTTAAAGCTTTAGACTCTTCATATTCATAAAATGAATACTCTAAACCTGTAATAAATAAAATATCTATCTGTTCTTTATTCTCTAATTTGTCTATAATTTCATATAAATTAGTAACAGCTTGCTTTAATCGCAAAACTTCAATAGTTTTATCGGTAATATCTTCTTTAACTTTGCCAATTAACTGCTCACCCTCAGCCGGAGAACAGCGCGCAAATAACAAGCCAAAGCCTTCTGTAAATTTAAGAGTACGGACTAATGCTTGATATTCCTCATCTGGTTCTGGTGGTAAATCTTGATCCCAATCAGTCAGTTCCAGTTTCATAAAGCTGTGTCTCACTAGCTAGGGGTCAGATTATTAAAAGCATCTTGAAATTCTTTAATTCCTTTAATTAAAGGATGAACATCATACCAACATTGAATTTGTTCTTCAGCATCTCGGTAGCGATAAGTAGGTAGGCACCGAAATTTTCTACTATGTAACAAAATCTTAAGTTGATAATCTAGAGCTAAATTTTACACGATGTGTGTTGTGATTGTTTTTTTTTCCTCTAGCTTGAACACCATTGATGACGGCGTAAGCGAGATCTAGCTCATCATCAAATGCTTGCCCGGATAACTCATCTTTCTTGAGATGTTGCCATTCCAATTCAATTGGATTCATTTCTGAGCAATATTTCGGGAGAAAAAAGATGTACAAACCCTGACTTTCCCATTTTTTCCACAATTGTTGAACTTCTTGGCAGCGATGTATTGGCCCGTTATCTTGCACAATCACGCTGATACGTCCAGTTTCTTGGGCTTGTTTGGCTTCTTTCTCCATCATTTCTATATAAGATTTACGGTCAACACCACCGATAACTAAACCGTAAACAAAACTGATTAAAGGTTGGAGAAGCCCGATAATACTTAATCTGCGACCACGGCGTTTAGTCTGTTCTAACCGTTTTTGCTCACCTCTAAAGTAATATGTATAACTAGGTTCGCTCCACATACAGAACCCTGACTCGTCTAGGTATTTCAGGTCTATTTCACCAGTGGCAGCAGCTAATTCCAACATGTCTAGGTCTGCTTGCTTGTTTGCTCGTGCTACTGGGTCTTGTTTTCCTTTATGGCTTTTCCTTGTCCGTTTCCAATCGACCCCCTTTTTTTGAGTACCCGTCTTAATCTGTCGGCACTCATCTCAACGTTGCGTTCTGTTTTCAACTTCAAAGCTAACTGAGAACTATTGTATGTGCGTGGCTCGTTTCTGAGGCATTCTTCTAAAAATATCATGTCATCCTCAAGCCACTTTGGTTTCCCCCCTCGCCCAGGAGATTCCCAAAGCCCTTCTGTGCCCAGTTTTTGCCATTGATGCAAAACTTTTGTGACTGTTTTTTTGTGACAATCAAAGTGATCTGCTATCTTCTCTACATACCAACCATGTGCATTTAGCCTGATTATTTCCGCCCTGTCTTTGACTTTCTGTGGTACATCCTGTTTTCTCAGATTTAGTAAAGTTTGGTCTTGCTCAGGAGTCAGAAATACCCTTAAACGCGCACCCATACACCAACTACCTTGTAGATGCATTATCAGTCTTTACATATCTTAACATAGCTGACTTTTTTGGCACCTACCTACTTATTCTAAAATACAGCGATTAAATAATAAGTTACGATGCCGTTCATCATTTTCTATTTGCTTAGAATGATAAACTTTTGCCAGTGCTTGCCATTCATCGGCATAAACTGTATTACGATAGGTAATTCTAGTCTCACTAATTGAGCGTTGTAAAACTTTTTTAGAAATGGGCAGAGCATCAGTGTATTTAATCGCCTCTTTCATTAATAATAGCAAATTCCGCACATGACCCCCACTCATCAGACATAGTTGATGTAAAGCTTCTGGCTGCTCAAACATATCTAAAATAGAAAGATTAGAGTCAACACGACTAACCCGCTTTTGCAACACTTCCTTAACTTTATCGATTCCTCTTTGATAGCTCTGATTGTCAGGAGTTTGCACCATAATCATAGGCAAAACTTGAGCATCAGTACCATAAATATCTCGTAAATCTGTAGCGCGATTAGAATACACCAGCGAAATTGGTACTGTATAAATGAGATGACAATCTAAAGCTTTGAGTTGTTCACTACGGTCTAAGAAAATATGCTCGTGATTGCTGCGCCCATCTTCTTGGACTATGGGTACAATTCGATCAAGGTTATCAGCGATAACTACTAATTGAGTATATCCAGAAGGTAAACGTCTTTTTGCATCTTTAATAAACTGATTTAACGCTGCAATCAAAGTTGTAGTGTGCGGGTCAACTCGCTGACGAATTTTGTGGCGAAGACTAGGTTCAGTTCTTAAATTAGCTGTGATTTTAGCAAATAGGGGAATTTCTTTCTCTACGTCCAGACTTTCTAAAGATACGTTAGGCACAACATCTTTTAAATCATGCCAACGGTCTTTTAACCATGTCAGCAAAGGTTCAGGATCAGCGTTATCTTTTAATGCTTCTAATAAACGTCGCGTACAAGCGAGGAGAATATCTGTATATTGTGCGTCTTCTGGCTCGATATCTTCTTCAGTGGCAAAATAGACTACAAAGCAGCCTTTGTCATCCAAAAATTTTTGGAGACGTAGCAGTTCTGTTGATTTACCTGCACCGCGATGACCTGCATAAAGTTGACAGGTCATTCTATCTGAATACAAAATTTCTCTACCTACCTCTACAAGAATGTCACCATCTCCCCGCACCTCCCCACAATCGACATAAGCAGGATCTCCTGCGGGTAAAGGTCGAAATGGGTCAAAAACGTTGTATATCTTTTTTAAAGTCCCGAAATCCTGAGCCATAGGTAGAATTTATAGTTTAGTGCGATGATAACGCAACTTTACGCGGCAATTGGGGACTCTGAAAGGTGTTTGCTGATTTTGCGATCGCATTTGTTGATTTGGCGTTCGCATTTGCTGATTTGGCGTTCGCATTTGCTGATTTGGCGATCGCATTTGTTGATTCGGCGTTCGCATTTGTTGAGTTGGCGTTCGCATTTGTTGATTCGGCGTTCGCATTTGTTGATTTAGCGATCGCATTTGTTGATTTAGCGTTCGCATTTGCTGATTTGGCGTTCGCATTTGCTGATTTGGCGATCGCATTTGTTGATTCGGCGATCGCATTTGTTATTTCGGCGTTCGCATTTGTTGATTTGGCGTTCGCATTTGTTGAGTTGGCGATCGCATTTGTTATTTCGGCGTTCGCATTTGTTGATTTGGCGATCGCGTTTGTTGAGTTGGCGATGCCTACGGTGGTCACTGAGCTTTGTCGAAGTGCTGGCTACGCCTACGCATTTGTTATTTCCGTTATCTTAGAACCTATAACTACAGCGTTTTGCAGTTGAATCCAATACAGACCTAACCCCCAGCCCCTTCCCTACAAGGGAAGGGGAGTAAGCCTCAAAGCCTCTCTCCTTGTAGGAGAGAAGTTTGGAGAGAGGTCAGAGTGTATTCTATTTAAATGAGAAGCGCTATGTCTTCTCTGCTCCCTCTTGCGGATAAATTGGCGATCGCACCATCAACTTCCACCCCGCAGGTTGTAAAATTTCTCTCAATCCCTGATGTTGAATATGAGGTACACAAACGCGTAGGCATCGCTATGTTCTCCCGATTACGGTAAAGTTGCAAATGAGTGAGTGTGCATCTAAAGCCAGGAGGAAACAATCGTGAAAGCAATCATCATGACAGCAGCTGGCAGTCCCGAAGTTTTGCAAGTGCAGGAAGTACCAAACCCTGGTGTTCCTGTAGGGAATAGTGAACTTTTAGTCCGCTTGGTTGCAGCTGGACTTAACCCCATTGATACTAAACTTCGTAGCCGAGGTACTTTCTACCCCGATCAAATGCCTGCAATTTTAGGATGTGATGGTGCGGGTGTTGTTGAAGCAGTGGGTGCTAGTGTTCAGCGTTTTCGCCCAGGAGATGAAGTATATTTTTGCTATGGCGGTTTAGGCGCACACCAAGGTAATTATGCAGAATATACCGTTGTTGATGAGCGGTTTGTGGCGCGTAAACCCGCTTCTATCTCCTTTGCCGAAGCAGCAGCAGCACCTTTGACCTTAATTACCGCTTGGGAAGCTTTGTATGAACGGGGAAGATTGGAACCTGGGGAAAAAGTTTTGATTCATGCAGGTGCTGGTGGTGTTGGTCATGTAGCAATTCAACTAGCAAAACTTAAAGGTGCTACTGTATCTACCACTGTGAGTTCTGAAGAAAAGGCTAATTTCGTCAAACAACTCGGTGCTGACCATATAATTTTCTACAAACAAACAGACTTTGTGCAGGCGGCTTTAGATTGGACGAATGGCGAAGGTGTAGACTTGGCTTTCGATACTGTAGGCGGCGAAACTTTTCACAAAACCTTCCCAGCGGTGCGGGTATATGGCGATATCGTGACGATTCTCGAACCAGATGCCAATACTGTTTGGAAGAATGCCAGAACCCGCAATCTTCGCATTGGTTTAGAATTCATGCTAGCCCCAGCGTTATTAGGATTGCAACAAAGCCTTCAACACCATGCAGAGATTCTCGAACAATCTGCTACTTGGATAGATGAAGGCAAGTTAAAAATCCACGTCAGTCACAAGTTTCCGCTAAAAGAAGCAGCGTCAGCACACAAACTACTAGAAACTGGCTCTATTACAGGTAAAATTGTTCTGCTGATGAGCGATGAATAATATACAGCCAATTTGGATAAATTATGTTTTAAACGCATAGGAACGCAGGGGAACGCAGAGAAAACTCTCTGTGTACCTTTGCGTTTAACCTTTGCGTGCCTTTGCGTTTTATTAATTTTCCTCTTTCTACCCCTACCTGCTTTGGTAGCACAACCAGAACGCACACCTTTAACTCTGGAATTATTGCAAGAACGACTACGTACACCGACACTCCGTGAAGGTAATTTGACAGTCGATTTGCAGAAGATGCTGATAGATTTGCGGCCAGAAAATGCTACTTTCCGTGATGCTTTTTACCAACTGTTACGCAAAGAATTGTACAAAACTGGTACGAAACCCTTGGGTTTAGACCTTAGCTACTCTTTGATTCAAGGGGATTTTGTGGGTAGCGATTTGGGTTTAAAAACACCTCTTTATGCCCAAGCCATTGCTCCTATTTTCAGCCTAAATGAACAAGAACAACTGGAACGCTTACGCTTGGTATGCTTGCAGTCACTGGCAATAGATTTACCTAACTCTAAAGATTGTCGATCGCTTTTAGGAACTCAGTCAACTCCATCAGGTGAAATCACAGTATTTCGTGGTGTCTTAACATTGGCGCAAACTCGCTTCAATGGAGAAGTCCAATTTTCCAATGTATTCTTTCTTCAGTCTGTGGATGCTCAAGGTGCAATCTTTCTTAAACCAACTAACTGGACTGAAACTAGGTTTGGGCGGACTGCCAACTTTATTAATGCCACTTTTCGACAGTTGAGCAATTTTCAAGGCAGTATTTTTTTTGACAAAGCTAATTTTAGACAAACTCAATTTTTAGAAAACACTGATTTTCAAGGTAGCATCTTTGCAAACACTGCCAACTTCAACCAATCAATTTTTAAGCAATTGGCTAAATTCAGTAGTGTGCAGTGGCAAGGGAATGTTGATTTTTCTAGCGTGCGCTTTTTTCAACAAGCACAATTTACTAAAGGTAATTTTAATCAGAGTTTCATATTAGAAGATGCAAGTTTTGAGCAAAGCGTTACCTTTCGAGAAGCAGAGTTTAACCAACCTGTAAATCTGCGCGGTGCTAGCATTCTTAACCAAGCAGATTTTAGTGATGCGAGGTTTGCTAAAGAAGCTTTTTTAAATGTACCTAGTTTAACTTTTAACTCTAATCAAGCCAAAATTTTAGGTAATCCTGGTCAAATTGGTAAGGTATTCTATGTCTCTACATTGCAAGGTAATCAAAACGTCTTGCGAAATTTAGGGCAGAATTTCCGTCAGCAGCAGCAAGTAGCGGATGCTAATCAGTTGGAGTATACAAAACAAAGGCTGCGATTAACAGAGTTAAGCTACCTGCTAACAGCTACAAATATTAATAGTGCTTCCCTGGCTAGTTTAATTAATGTAGGTTTTTCTCCAACTCAGGCGGAAGCGATCGCTAACCGTCGTCTGGTAAAATCATTTCGCAATAGCAGTGAGCTACTCGCTTTAGCAGACATCGATTTAGAAAAATACACCCAACTAAGCAATCACCTGATTATTAGTGAACCTCTTTCTCCTGCTGCCTGGTTACTGCAAGCTTGGAATTGGTTGGCATTGAGTGTACTGTTGTTATTGAGTGGCTATGGTACGGATTTTTGGTTAGTGTTCGGCGTTGGAGGATTAGCGATCGCTTACTTCGGACTACTATTTTGGCTAGTAGATCGCTATCGTCGTCTACTTCCTATGCCAATTATTCCTACATACTATGAAACCAGTTCAATATTAATTAGTTTTAGCAGCTTAACACTGTTTAGCTTATTAGCTATATTTCGTAATGCCGAACAGCCTTGGCTCACATTAGGCTGTCTTTTAATTATCATAGTCCCCGTACCCGCAGCTTTACTATTGCAACTTTATCAGCAAGGCCGTTATCACAGCTTAATGGATGTTTCCTACTTCACAGAAGATGGAACGATGCGGCAGTTACGATTATTGATTGGGCGCTTACCAGTAATTCCCAGAAATCAGGCTTTCCGTGAACGATATATGCCCATACTATGGGAACGTCGCTGGAATTGGCTGAACTACTACGACTTTAGCCTCAATAACCTAGTTAAATTAGGATTTAACGATATTCGTTTGCGAGACGAACACCTTCCTAGCATCATATCTGCACTTGCTTGGTATCAGTGGAGTTTAGGTTTACTTTACATCACCCTAGTTTTATGGACACTTTCCCGCACAATTCCAGGATTGAACCTGCTGATTTATCTCAAGTAATGCAAAATAGTTGTGTCAAACCATTTTCTCTGCCTCTTAATTACACGTGAGTTCGACAAGTACTATGTTGACCTCTCCCCCAGCCCCTCTCCTCGTAGGAGAGGGGAGTAAAACGATGATTTGTTTCGTTGCTCCTCCCTTTCCGCTTCGGAGAGGGAGGTTGGGAGGGAGAGGTTCATCGAACTCACGTTAATTACGAATTACGAATTATTCTCATGTCTCAGCTGCAAAGAATAGCGATCGCACCCTCTCAATTTCAACAAGGACAAATTGTTCTGACAAAAGAACAATTACATTATCTGGTGCGGGTATTGCGCTTGCGCGAGGGCGATCGCTTTATTGCAATGGATGGTGTAGGTAAATGGTGGTTAGCGCAGCTAGCTGGGGAGCAAGCAGAGGTTTTAGAAGCACTTTTAGTAGAAACTGAGTTACCAGTATCTATTACGTTGATCATGGCGTTGCCTAAAGGTAATGGATTTGATGAAGTAGTGCGTGCTTGTACAGAGTTGGGAGTAGCTTGTATTGCTCCTGTATTGAGCGATCGCACTTTACTTCATCCCAGTCCTCAAAAACTCGAACGCTGGCGGCGCATTGCCGCAGAAGCCGCAGAACAATCAGAACGCTCATTCGTACCAACAATTTTAGAACCTGTTGCTTTTAACACTGCTGTTACTACTAATCTGGCAACTCACCGTTATATTTGTGAAGCTCGTGGTGAGTATCCTTATTTAAGCAAGGTGCTGACTGATATCTCTGGTGAAATCATCATTGCAACTGGCCCAGAGGGAGGATGGACAACAAAAGAATTAGAAAATGCGATCGCATCTGGATTCCAACCTGTTTCCCTTGGTCGTCGCATCCTCCGAGCAGTTACAGCCCCAATAGTTGCTTTATCCCTAATTATGGCAGCCTCGGAAGTTTAAAATCAGCGATATGTATGTTGCCAATTAGGCTTATCTTTGTACTAATATTCTGATTTTATACTGTTCTTTTATAAACCGCATCATTGGTTTTTCAATTTTAAATGTGATTGTAGTTGCTAATAATATAGATATTATTAAAGCAATACATATACTTATATTAGGATTAATTCCCAATTTGTAAAAGGTATATATTATTGCATAACCAATATTTTGATGAATCAAATACAAACTGTAAGATATCGTACCTATAAATAATAGAGGCTGTTGAACAATAAATTTCATTTTATTATCCAATACAAAATTAAATATTGCAGTAAAAACAATAATTAATATGGTTTCTTTCCAAGAATGCTGAAGTTTATATATTAATATACAGCCAGTAATAATACTATACTGCTTTAACGAAAACCCTTCTCTATATTTTTTATAAAACATCATCCCGATTAGAAATAAATTAGCAAATATTAATGAACTATACCTAAGAAAAAATAAAATTCCAACTCTGGTTTCAATAGATATAATTCCTTGTTTTTCTAATACAATATTTAATGCCATCAACACCAGCCATATTATTGCGATTTCATATATATGCTTTAATAGCCTTGATTTGTAAAAAATGAACATAATAAAGTAGAAGCATAATTCTATTCCTAAAGTCCAGTAAACTCCATCAACATTAGAAATATTAAAGAATAATTGGAACATTGAGAGATTTATTATGGCAATATCCCAACTAACTCTATAGTTAGGTAGCCCAGCAATATTAACAATTGCGTAAGTTAAAATAACACAAGTCCAGTAAGCTGGATAAAGCCGTGAGAAACGCCCAACTATAAATTCGAAGCCAGTTTGAATTTTCTCTAGGCTCATGAAAATTACAAAGCCACTAATTATGAAAAATAATTCAACACCATGATGACCTTGAGGAAAGTACATTAACACATCATCTGAATGACTATACTTTTGGTTGTATCGAGTTGTGTAATGAAATAGTACAACACTTATAGCTGCAACCCCTCTGAGAACATCAATTTCTAGGAGTCTATTTTTTGTATTCATTAATAAAAACAATATGCTTGTTTATAGTTATACATCTTCTTTTTGAGGGATATGATTTTTTATATGTTATTTATAAAAAAATTCCAAGCTAGCCAATACTAATTATTTATATAAAGTTTATCTAGAATAAAATATAGGCGCTGTTTTTAATAACTTTGCCTGATTAATTGCAACCTATACATAATCTAAATTACATTTTTTAATTATTCACTTTTAGGTAAATAAGCTATGTCAATTTAATTTATATAGAGTATACATATTGACTCAATACAATCATGAATTACATAAGGTTAAGCCGATTGCCTAAAATTTGTTATTAATGTTAAATTATATCCACTTACCTGCTAAAGGATGTATCTGGCTGGTAACGTTGAGCCTACATTTCTGTTTTTATTGGTGCTAGATGTTGTCAATAAACATAGCTGTTGTGACTTAATTTATGATTGAGCAAGTTGCCACCGCCTTTGAGCGTAAAGATTATCACACTGCTGCTAAATTACTCAAACAGCTACTAAAAGAAACCCCAGACAATCCTTGGGTGCAATTTTATCTTGCAAGACTGCATGAAGCATCTGGAAAACGCCAGGATGCAGAAGAAATTTATCGTCAATTGCTACGAGACACAACCAATACCAAAATAGTCGTCCAAGCACGTGAAAGTTTGCGACGGCTACAAGAAATTGAGCAAGAAGAAAGAATAAGAGCCATTTCTCAAGCAACAGCCCAAGCCAGTGACACTAAACTTGGCGTACTCGTCTTAGAACCTCTCGCTAGCGAACTCAAAACAGTAGCAGCCGGAAAATTTGCTCAGATTATGCAGCTAGATGCTTATACTGCACGGTTAATACTACCAAGTCGTGGCTGGAGACTGTACCGCACTGGACAAGTAGGAGAACTCAGATTTTATGGCGAACAACTACAACAGGCTGGTATTCCCTGCTTTTGGACAACAATAGCTGATATTCAAAAAATTCAAGTCTTTCAAGTTGACTATTTCCAAGAAAACACCTCAAAAGTTACTGTTGTTTGCCGCAACGAAGCAAATCAACTTGGTTCCTTAACCTTTGATTGGTCAGAAGTCAAAGCACGAGTCTTAGGACTGTTACCGATTTTTGAACAAGTTGTAGATATTGACGCTCGTCGTAAACTAGAACGCAAAACTCAAACCCAAGATTACGTCCAGTTTTGTGATTTACACCTAACCGACAGAAATTGCATTCTGCGACTTTACGACAATGGTTATGAATTTCAGCAAGGTCTAGAAATCATTTCCCAAGTTAGCCAAAATACAATCAGAATCAATTGGAATAGTTTATTGCATTGGCTTGAACAGCAAATGCCGCAAGTCAAAGTTTGGTCAGATTTCACACATTTTGCAGATACAGTATTAGATCAAACAGAAATGCTGAGTCAAATTCAATCTCACGTTCACCTATTTCGTAGGGAACAGACGAATTGGGACTCAGCATTTCATTTGTATAGCGGACTAGTATTTGTTAAGGGGGTGATGGATAGTGGGTTATGATTTTTGCGCCAATTACCAGACTTAGTTAGAAGTTTTAACCTTAACTTGACTTGCCATGTCTAGGTAAGCACTCATATTTGCCCCTGGACGACGACGACCGTTAGAGCCGTTAGCCGAAGGAGCAAGATATTTGGGCGCAAAAGTGGTTTCTTTTGGCTCCTCTTTGAGAACTTTAGCTGCTGCGGCTTTTGCATTCTTACCAGGTTCAATCTTAAGTCCCTCAGCAGTCTGGACTAGTTGAACATCAGCTGGTTTTGGATTTTTAGCTGATTTTGCTTCTTTCACTGATTTTGCCTTAGCTTTAGCTGCGGCACTTTTTGATCCGTTCGATGAAGCTGGTGTCTTTGATGTAGCTGTTTCTGCTGTTTGCTTTGCGTTTGATGTAACTGTTTCCGCTGCTTGCTTGACGTTTGATGTAACTGTTTCCGCTGCTTTCTTCGCGTTCGATGCTACTTCTTTAGCTGCCTCTTTAGCTGCCTCTAGTGGCTTCAAATCCTTACTTTCGTCTAGTTCCAAGTAGTAACCGTTACCTTTCTTCTTCGGTAACAGCCCAGTAATGAAACTCAAAATCCCACTGATTAATTTTTTGATAAAATCCATGATTAGAATTGCTCCTGCCTCTTAATATCTGGAAATTAACCGCAATTATTAAGAATTACGGTTGAATGTTACATTTGTTTACGTCACTTAATTCCAGTGACAACCTTATAGGTTTCTACTTAATTAACATTGTAATAACATTACAGGGCAAATGTTCTCGACATCTTTCTTGCAAGCATTTGCAACCTGTATATGTGTATATCGAGAACTAATTATTAAATTTTACTGTAACCAAGCGCAAGATTCTGAAAGCACACTTAATAAAAATTAATATTTATTTATAGCGAATACCTCTTCGGTTGAAGTTAAGTAATTTGCTCTCTACCAGTGGGATGAGTGTCATAATCTCTGGACAGATAGCGATTGCCCAAAGGGCAGTGGCAAAGCCAATCGCACTCGGTTAGATTTTCTACAGATATGATTGAGCGAATTTGATCAATGAACACAGAAAATCAGCAGCACAACCCCGTGTTATTGGTACATGGCATTGAAGACACGGGGGCAGTTTTCAATAGAATGGCAGACTACTTAAGACAAAAAAGTCGGTCTGTTTATACTTTAGATTTAGTACCTAATAATGGTGATGTTGGTCTTGATGAGTTAGCAAAGCAGATAGTCAATTATGTTACCGCCAACTTTCTGCCAGAACAACCGCTGAATTTAGTAGGCTTCAGTATGGGAGGAATTGTCAGTCGTTATTATATCCAACGACTGGGCGGAATTAAACGCGTACAACGGTTAATCACCATATCTTCACCCCATCAGGGAACTGTAGTTGCTTATGGTTCTCTGCGTCCTGGTTGCGTGCAAATGCGCCCCAACAGCCTTTTTCTCAAAGATTTAAATGCTGATGTTGCTATGTTAAAGCAGCTAAATTTTACTTCTATCTGGACGCCTTATGATTTGATGATCCTGCCAGCGAAAAGTTCACAAATGCCTGTGGGAAGAGAAGTAATAGTACCAGTTGCGCTGCACCCTTGGATGTTGACAGACATTAGAGTTTTAGCAACAGTAACAGAAGCATTGGCAGAACCGATTAAGCTGCCTTCGCTCTAATTTACCAGCCAACATGCTAAGCGCGATTCTCCCAAGAGGGAGACGCTAGGCGATCGCATTTCTCAATTACGAATTACGTTAGCGATAGCGAGTCCGCGTATCGCTAAAGCGAAAGCTCCGCTAACGCCTTGGTCTTGTAGAGAGCGTCATTACAAATTACGAATTACGAATTACGAATTACGAATTACAATCAACTTCTATCCCCAATTTGGGCATACTCAGAACTGCCAAAAATTGCTTCTGGGTGGCGATAATATTTGAATTCCATCAAGTTATAAAAAGGATCTTCTAAAAAGAAAGTGCGATGTTCTAAAGCAGAACCAACAAAGCGATTCTTGGGTTCTTCTCTAAAAAGGAGCTGTTGTAGTTGCGCCCTTTCTAGTAAGTCCTGCCAATCATGTTCTTGAGTAAAAATTAGCCCAAAGTGCCTGGGATAGATAGTGCGTTGAGGTATCAGGGGTTCTTTGGTAATATGAGCTACTAATTGATGACCGTAAAGGTTGAGAATTAGCGCGTGGGGATTTTCCCGGCCGGGAATGCAGCCCAAGCCATCCACATAATATGCTTTTGTCTGGGCAATGTCAGTTACAGGGAAAGCAAGATGAAATAAAACTTCGCTCATAGCTAGTGGTGAAGAGGCTGATAGTTGATGCTATCTACAATTTATGCTCTTAAGCTCTAGTTGCGGTCAACTTGAACACAGTTTTTATTGACTTTAACTTATATCCTGATCAGCAAGTTTAGATGTAGAGTCTCTCGCCGGATGCCCGTCGCAGTAGGCTAGTATGAAAATTTTGCTACAGCTGATTTCATATTTTACATTTCATCCTTAATCTAATTGCTTTCTCTTGTGGAGCTATACTAATTTATGTTTGCACTACAGGCAAGGGCGCAAAAACTCTTGCGCTGGATGTTTAAGATATCACCTGTATTTCTACTTTCAGGGCGATCGCCTGCTGCACACTCGAAGCGATCGCAATCCAACCACATGACAAAAAAATTAGACTAGTTAGAGGTAGCAGAATCCGATATTCTGTTGATATTCTGGCAAAACTCTCGTGATTCATTGCTAATGTTACCTTTAATAAATTCTCTGAATCCCTGGTTGGTTGGAGTAGGATTAAACGCAATTTTGTTAGGTGTAGTTTGGATTGCTCCTAAAAAATTGCTCACCCCAGCTGGATTATTCCATGCTTGGTTATTGGGCGTACTCATTTGGGGAACTCTCGGCTGGCAAGGATATTTAGTAGTAGCGTTCTATTTTCTGGTTGGTTCTGGAGTTACCCGCATCGGTTTAGCACAAAAAGAAGCAGAAGGAATTGCCGAAAAGCGTTCTGGGGCAAGAGGCCCAGAAAACGTCTGGGGTTCAGCTTTAACAGGGGCGCTGTGTGCCTTGGGAGTAGGGATGATAAATTCAGGATTTCTTATATCCAATCCCCAGTCCCTAATCCCCAGTCCACAGTCGCTACTGCTATTAGGTTATGTGGCAAGTTTCAGTACCAAACTTTCTGATACCACTGCTAGCGAAGTTGGTAAAGCATACGGTAAACGTACTTTCTTGATTACCACATTGCAACCAGTATCTCGTGGTACAGAAGGGGCAGTAAGTCTTGAGGGAACTATAGCTGGGATTGTGGCATCAGTGGCGATCGCTTTGGTAGGTTGGGGAGTTGGGTTGATTGATGTATTAGGAGTAGCTTGGTGTGTGTTGGCAGCCTTTATTGCCACCAATTTAGAAAGCGTGATTGGAGCAACACTACAATCTAAATACACTTGGCTAACCAATGAAGTGGTGAATATTTTCAATACATTAATCGGGGCGATCGCCGCTATACTACTTGCCTGGACATGGACGAGTATTATTGCCTGATTATTAAGTCAACGTCGATAGAGCTTTTTAACACAACTTACTCTTAGCATGAGAGTTTCGCTACTTCGCCAGCGTTGAAATTTATAATACAGTCCTGTCTTGACTCAACCATATACTTGATAATGCAAAATTATTTTATTTACTAGCAATATAATTTTCAGCTTATATTCTCCGTAATCTAGTTTATAGAATCTTTACCATTTTCGCCCGCTGATGACCAGCTTATTTCTATATGATTTAATTAAAAAGTCATCTTAAGTGTTTAACCATTTCTCCATAATTAGTTCATGGAATCTTTACCATTCTTGACCGTCAATGACCAGCCAATTTTCATTGAGCAAGCAGTAAAATACCTGCAAGCCTCTGGAAAATTGGGACAGTACATTGGAGATATTCTGCGCCAGTACGTAATTGAGCAAGAAATAAAAACACGAGATGATATTGAAATCAAACCGGGATTAACTGAACAGACAATTATAGATTTCCGGTTGAAAAATCAACTGACTGACCCGGAAAGTTTCCAAGAATGGTTAAGTAAGAATAGTACAGACTACGCTACTTTTTATGCATCAGTTGCTTTTGGTTTCAAATTAGAAAAACTCAAGGCTGTAGTTACCGAAGCAAAAATCCCCGAATATTTCATTGAACGTAAAATTTTTTTGGATCGGGTAGTACTATCTCGGATTATGGTTGAGAACCGGGAACTCAGCGAGGAACTACAAACTCAAATCGAAGAAGGAAGTAGCTTTGAGCAACTGGCTAAAGAGTATTCGCTGGCAGATGATCGAGTTGTCAACGGCATGATGGGGCTAATCAGTAGAGGCAGCCTACCGGATAAATTACGGGCGGCTATTGATGTGGCCAGTTCTGGACAATTATTAGGGCCGATAGAACTTGATGGACGTTATGGATTGTTTCGAGTAGAACAATTTCTACCAGCGTCTTTAGAAGATACTCAACTAAAGCAAGCACTACAAAATGAGTTGTTTGAGAAATGGTTAGCAGAGAAAATTCAAAAGCTGACGGTCAAATTACAAGTGAGTTAAAAATTCTGAATAATGAATCTCGACAATTAAGCGTGCTAGCTTCTTTACCTTGGAATCAACCACCGCTATGCTGGCTTACTCCTGAACAGAAATCTCGATTGCAAAGCCAATCAGAAATCCGTCAGTACAATTTGGGAGAAAAAATTTGGTCAAATGAAGCCGGAGGTTACCAATTCTTTGTTGTATCTGGTAAAGTTCGTTTACGAGAAGAGAGTTTAGGCAAACCATTAGCAGCCTTGGAAGCAGGAGATTGGTTTGGTAATTTACAAAAGTTTTCAGCAGATTGTAAAGCTGTAGCTGCTAGTAAAGAAGTATTAGTAGTCTGTTGGGATATTGCAGTGTGGGCAGAAGTTTCTCACCCACAAATTCAGGAGTTTTGGCAAGGGTTATCGCTAGAAAGGGAGAGAGGGAGAGAAGGAGAAAGGGAAACTTTTTCCTACACATCTACGGCCTCCTTGTCTGCACTTCCAAAAGCCTCAGAGGTAACTCCTAGCCCTCATAGTCTCCAACCCCAAAGAGGACTGCCATCTGCAAATTTTGTCAGATCGAATTATCCGTTTGTTGCTAGCTGGAATACAGCAGCTGCCTGTTTAACAATGGTGGCACAACAATTGGAAAATCCCGTACAACTGGAATGGGTGCAACGTCAACTCAGAGGACAAAGCCCAAAAAATGTTGTAGAAGCAGCCGAAAAGTTAGGGTTGGTATTGCGACGGTTAGAACTAAGTTGGAGTGAATTGCGACAGATTTCATTTCCAGCTTTATTGTTGTGGAATAACTCTTCAGTCAGTACTCCCCAGTGGGTGGTAGCGTATGCAATTAAAGGCGATCGCTTAATTATCGCTAATCCGCAAAACCCTGACGGGGCTTGTGAAAGCTTGCCAGAGTCGGTAGTCGAAGCCTCCTGGGATGGGCAACTATGGCAAGCAGAACTGATATCCAAGCAAGAAAAATTTAATCTCAGTTGGTTCACACCAGCAGTTTGGAAATACAAAGGATTACTCACAGAAGTTTTATTAGCATCTTTTACGTTGCAGCTTTTGGGGTTAACGACACCACTAATTACGCAAGTCGTTATTGATAAAGTGATGGTGCAGGAGAGTTTACCGACTCTTGATGTCATGGCGATCGCACTTTTGTCGGTAGCCATATTTGAATCAATACTCGGCACACTGCGTCTATTTATCTTTACCCATACAGCCCGACGCCTGGATTTGAGCTTATCGGCTCAGCTATTTCGTCACCTGATGCGTCTACCTTTGGCTTATTTTGAGTCGCGACGCGTTGGAGATACAGTAGCACGAGTCCAAGAACTCGAACAAATCCGCCAGTTTCTTACAGGTACAGCATTAACCGTAATTCTAGATAGCTTCTTTGCTGTGGTCTACCTAGCATTGATGTTTTACTATAATGTTCCACTTACTTTTGCAGCCTTAGCAGTACTGCCCTTATTTGCCACTTTAACGATAGTTGCAACACCAATTCTGCGTAACTGGCTGAACGAAACATTTAACCGCAGCGCCGACAGTCAATCGTTTTTAGTCGAGACAATCACCGGAATTCATTCCGTGAAAGCCCATGCAGCCGAACCAGTAGCACGCGATCGTTGGGAAGGCTTATTTGCTCGCTTCATCCGCACAGGTTTCAAAGCTTCTACCACCTCCAATATCAGTAGCAATATTGGTGACTTTCTCACCAATTTTTCTACCATGCTAATTCTCTGGTTTGGAGCCAAATTAGTTATTGAACAAAAACTGACAGTCGGTCAGTTGGTTGCCTTTCAAATGCTCTCTGGTAGAGTCACAGGCCCACTTTTACGTCTAGTGCAGTTATGGCAAAACCTCCAACAAGTTCTACTTTCTGTAGATCGGATTGGTGACATTCTCAACGTCGCTCCCGAAGCTGAACTCGGAACTGGTCTAGTTTTACCACTCCTCAAAGGTCAAGTCACCTTCGACCAAGTATTTTTCCGTTATCAAGCCAATGTTGAACCAGTTCTTCGGGGTATTTCCTTTAATGTTGAACCAGGGCAGTTTATCGGCATTGTCGGACGTAGTGGTTCTGGTAAAAGTACCCTATCTAAACTACTGCAACGCCTCTATCAAATTGAATCAGGGCGTGTTCTCATTGATGGATTTGATATTAAAAGTGCCGATTTAGCCTCATTACGGCAACAAATTAGCGTAGTCCTCCAAGAAGACTTTTTATTCAACGGTTCCATCTTAGAAAATATCACTCTCGGTAATCCCGACATCACCGCAGAGCAAGTAGTAGAAGCTGCAAGATTAGCTGTAGCGCACGACTTTATCAGTCAATTACCCTATGGTTACGAAACCAATGTAGGAGAACGCGGTACAGCTCTATCTGGTGGACAAAGACAACGCATTGCTCTGGCAAGGTTATTTCTTTCCCAAGCGCCGATTTTAGTATTGGATGAAGCTACCAGTGCTTTAGATAGTGAAACTGAACAGCAAGTACTACAAAATCTCCAAAGAATTTCTGCCAACCGGACTGTATTCTTGATTGCTCACCGTTTTGCTCCTCTCAAACGTGCTGACTTGATTTTGGTATTAGAGCAAGGTGTGATTGCTGAACGTGGTACGCACTCACAGTTATTGCAACAAAAGGGTTTGTACTGGTCACTATATCAACGGCAGCAGGCCAATGTCTAGTAAGACAAAATCAGGATTTTATACCGCCTTTCTTATTCCGGTTTCTAGAAAGCTCGTCGGATAACGAACCAATCACAATTTAATAGTAGTAATTGAATCAAAAACGCTCTCTGATATTGAGGGCGTTTTTCTTTTTAATGTAATACCAATTCAATTAATGATTGCAATACATCGTTGGGTGAAGGCGCGATTCATTGCGTCTCTACAGCATGGTTTATTTGTCACATTCTTTTTTCAAATTGGTATAACTTTATGATGCTCTTTTTGGAAACAAAAAATACTGCATCGGCTCACTTTATTAAGCTACGGTGTACACACAACTCAGAAAATATTATTGACATACTTTTCATCTAGTAGTAGCGTGGCAAGGCTAAAGTTGTGCATTAGATTTATGTTTTTGGGGCTGAAGCCCAACTACGAGCCTTTTTCTATTCTCTCATTTTAGCTGTGTCACGCCAGTAGGGTGTGTTATGGACGTTATAGTCCTAACGCACCGAACATCGTTAATGGTGCGGCGCTTGGCGACAACACCCCTACTGGCTATTCAAATGAAATAAAATTTGCTTTAAGGTTAATTTAACAAATAAACTCTTAATTAAAATCAAAGTTTTCATAATTAATTTGTAATAAAACTAGCATTTTATATTTAGTTTCAGAGTAATTATTATTTAGCAGATAACTAATTACTCATTAAAACCTGTTATTTGTGCGGGTTTTAATGGTTAAAGCTGTCAAAAAAGATTACTAGTTTTGAGTATAGAATACTTATGATCAGGAATGATGTTAATAAGAGTTTGCTGTCAAATCAAGAGTTAAATGCCACTCCAATCTCTTCATCAGATATCTTTACTCAAAATGATTACAGCCTCGGTGTTCGCAGTAGTAGCTACAACTCAGATGATGCTGATGTGCAGATGCTCAAAAGCAGTAAAACCAGCGATGTTACTACTACCGCCACAAGCACTGGAAACTATAACTCTACTAATGGCTACGGCTTAGTAAATGCCGGGGCCGCAGTAGCTGAAGCTGCTGGTAAGAATACTTTTGCTGATGTGCCTAACCTGGGTGGGAATAATTGGGGAGCGGATCTTGTAAATGCTCCAGAAGCTTGGGCAAATGGGTACACAGGTAAAGGTGTTGTTGTCGCTGTTGTGGATACTGGCGTTGATTACACCCACGAAGATTTAAAAAATAATATCTGGACTAACAGCAAGGAAATTGCTGGTAACGGTATAGATGATGATGGCAATGGCTATGTAGATGATCAATACGGCTGGAACTTTGCCAACAATAACAATAGTACTTTAGATAAAGAAGGTCATGGCACTCATGTTGCAGGCACGATCGCAGGGGAAAATAATGACTACGGTGTCACTGGTATTGCCTATGATGCCAAAATTATGCCAGTCAAGGTTTTAGATGACTCTGGCTCTGGTACTTCGAGTTCTGTAGCTAAGGGCATTCGTTATGCTGCGGACAATGGAGCAAATGTAATTAACCTCAGCTTAGGAAGCAGGTATTCTAATAGTACTTTAGAGTCAGCTATTAAATATGCCAGCAGTAAAGGAGCGATCGTTGTTATGGCAGCGGGTAACAATGGTGGCTCATCACCAGAATATCCTGCTAAGTATGCAAACCAGTCGGGAATTGCTGTTGGAGCAGTAGACAAGAATAATCAAATCGCTGATTTCTCTAACCGCTCTGGAACAGATAAAATCACATATGTCACAGCCCCTGGAGTTGATGTTTACTCCACCGTACCAGATAATCAATATGCCACTTTAAGTGGTACATCTATGGCAACTCCCCACGTTGCTGGTGTAGTTGCTCTGATGCTAAGTGCTAACCCCACACTCACTGATGCCCAAGTACGTCAGATCATCGCAGATACGGCTGGGAATAGTACATCATCTACAACTTCTAGTTTGAATAGTGGCAATGTCAATTCTTTAGTTGATCAAACAATTTCACAGCCGATAGGACACTCTACACCATCTACAACTTCTAGTTTGAATAGTGGCAATGTCAATTCTTTAGTAAATCAGACAATTTCACAGTCGAGAGAATACTCTACACCATCAGCAACCTCTAGCTTATACACTATTTCTACATCTAAAGTCTCGCAGCCATTCCGATACTATCAAGACGTTTTAGACAGTAATAGTATTAGCTATGGTTATGATACTGATGGTGAAAACATCTTGAATCAAACTAAAAAACAGCTAAAGAATTATTAGATAGGCACGATTTATAAATAAATATAGCAGAGACAACAGTAGAGACGTTGCAATGCAACGTCTCTACTATCTACCTGACTGAAAATGCTTCACTAAATCGCCGCGTCACAGGCTCGGTGATGAATGTCAAAATTGACTTTTTACGTGTGACAATTTCACCTGTAGCAGTCATCCCTGGTGTAAATTCTACTTCTTGACCCCGGACATTAACTGAGTGTTTGTTCAGCCTAATTCTTGTGGGAAAAACTAAGCCCAATTCTTTATCAATAATAGAATTTGGGCTAACTTGTGCGACTTCGCCTTCAATAGTGCCAAATTCCTGAAAAGGAAAAGTTGCCATTTTTACTTTTGCTTTCATCCCCTGACGAATAAACCCGATATCGCGGTTGAGGACTTTCACTTCTAATAGCATCTCTTCTCCTTCGGGTAAAATTGACAGCAATTCTTCACCCGATTGCACTGGCCCTTTTGTAGCTTTGACTCTGTAAATCGTGCCGTCAACGGGAGCCTCAATAGTTTCTAAAGCTTGTTGTTTTCTGGCTTGTTCTAGTTGACCTTGAACTGTGGTTAGCTCTTCTTTGCGCTTATTCATCTGTGTCAAAATTTCGCTTTGACGTTCTGATGCTACACGCTGAGCTTGATTACGAGCAGATTGATAGGCTTCTTGGGCTTGGCGAATTTCTTGGGCTTGAGCAGCAATATCTTTTTCTAAGGATGTAACTTTGTCTTGTGCTTCTGTTATTCTGTTTTGGGCATTGATTACTTCATCTTGTGCCTTGGTAATTTCTGTTTTGGTGCGAGTTAATCTTTCTTGCGCCTCAAGATAATCGACTCTCGGTACAGCACCAGGAGTCATAAGAGTCCGCAGACTTTCTTCTCTTTGTTGGGAGATCGCCAAATTACTCTCAACTTTAGTACGGATGTCTTGGGCGTTAGCTAGATTCGTTTTGGCATTGCCAAGGCTGCTTTTAGCATTGACTAAGTTGTCTTGCAATCGAGTCAAACGGACTTTTGCCTGATCAATAAGTGCTAGTTGACGATTTGCTTCCGCTTCTGCGCCTGCTTGCCGCGCTTGGAAGTCTTGCAAGCGGGAGTTTAAAAGTTCATCTTGCAGTTTTGTCCCTGTACTTTTGCCACCAGTGCGTTCTGCATCTAAACGTTGCAAGTCATCCTGAATTAACCTCGTTGATTGGGATAAGCGGGTAACATCGGTTTTTTGCAAGTCTGGATCTTTTTGAATCAAAACTTGACCTTTGGTAACGCGATCGCCTTCTTGCACCCTAACGGCAACGATTGACCCTCCACCCAAGGATGTTACAGGTCTTACCTGGGTAGAAGCAATTAATTCCCCTGGTGCAGTCGCCACTTCATCCACTTTCGAGAAGTGCGCCCAAGCGATCGCTCCAAATACGATAACGCTCATAGTTCCCGCCAATAATCTTGTATACAGGGGTGGTAATTCCTGTACCGCCTTCCCCAATTCATAAGTTAGTTGTTCTTCTGGTTTAGCAAAGCGTTGTTTTGTCTGACGTGCTTGAGCAGCATTTGCAGTTAAGGGAAATCTCATAGAATTTTTGATTATTGGGGATTGGGGACTGAGGATTGGGGACTGGGGATTGGGGATTGGGGACTGAGGATTGGGGACTGGGGAAGGTGGGGCCCCCTCTGGGGATAAGGGGTAATGGGGATTGGGAAAGCTCTTCTCTTGTCCTCCTAGTCCCTAGTTCCTAGTTCCTAGTCCCTAGTCCCCAGCCCCTAGTCCCCAGCCCCCAATTACACTGCTAAATAGCGTCGCAAAAAATTTTCTAATGTTTCTAATTGGAAGTTGAAAATTGCTTCTAATTTGGCAATTTCATCTTTTGTACAGAAAAATTCATTTGCTAGCAACGTACGATAGGTTCCTAAAGCTGTTTGGGCTTGGGGATTAAATAAACCCAATCCACTCCGTAAACCATCAATGACAAATAGAGGCGAGTTAATTACTACTGGTTCTTTGTTGAAGATCCGACCGAAAATTCGAGGAATGTCTTCTCGCAATAAAATCTCTGGGCCTCCGACTGCTAAAGTTTGGTTACGAGCGCCTTCAACTGTCACAGAATCTACCACTATCTTGGCTAAATCATCGGTACTGACAATTGAGGTACGGTTTTTGCGATCGCCAATGAGCAAATACAATTCAGTTTCGCGAAATTGTTCTGCCAGGGGTAGCAAATTTGATGCTAATCCAGATGGACGTAAAATAGTGTAATTTACGCCACTAGCTTCCAAGTATTGCTCTACAGCTCGTTTGGCTTTAAATGTGGGAGCATCTTCATAGCCGCGATCGGCTCCTAGTACAGAAATAAAGACAAAGTGCTGTACGCCATTAACTTTTGCTTGGTCAATCAGTTCAATATTGGCGCGATAATCTAGGGATAAAGCATCGCCATCAGAACCGTGGGCGCTGATAACATATTTTGCACCACGAGTAGCTTTTTGGATATCTTTTTCCAGCTGCAAATCACCAATGAAGATTTCTGCACCCCGGTATTCTAACTCGCTGTAGCGTGAGGTAAGGCGGACAAATGCCCGCACATACTGCTCCCGTTGGCGTAGGAGTCGCACAACTCTGCGACCAATTCCTCCTGTTGCTCCAGTTACCAGAAACATAATGATTAAGGATTGGGGATTGGATATTGGGTATTGGGGAAGGTGGGGCCCCCTCTGGGGATAAGGGGTAATGGGGATTGGGTATTGGGATTGGGCAAGGAAGCAGAAGTCAACAGTCAATAGTAATATTTTTTCTCTTTGTCCTCCTCACCTCCCAGTCCCTAGTCCCCAGCCCCCATTCCCTAGTCTAAAATCTAAAATTCCACTATTACTGGTGTATGGTCGCTGGGCTGGGTTAGTTTTCTAGGTTCTACATCAATCATGCAACTTTTAGCCCGCTCGAAAAGGACAGGTGTAAGATAGTGATGGTCTATCCGCCAGCCTAAGTTACGGCGGAAGGCGGCGGCGCGATAGTCCCACCAACTGTAGTGTCCACCTTCTGTAGTGAATTTGCGAAAGGCATCGGCAAATCCCAGTTCTAAAATATCTCGTAAAGCTTGTCGCTCTGGTTCAGATGCCATGATGTGATTTTCTTGATTGACTTTATCGTGAATATCTTTGGCTTCTAAGGCAATGTTGAAGTCGCCGCACACACAAATGGCAGGTTGTGATAGCAATAATAATTGCAAATATTCCCGCAATACTTTCAACCAGCGTAGTTTGTATTCGTATTTTTCTGTTCCGACTGCTGCGCCGTTGGGAACATATAAATTCACAATTCGAGCGCCATCAATTACACCTGTAATCACTCGCTTTTGTTCGTCCCATTCGGGCTGTATATCTGTCAAAATTCCTGTGAAACCACGGCTCACATCTTGGAGTGGTTGGCGGCTGATTAGGGCTACACCGTTATATGTTTTTTGTCCTGATAAATAAAGGTGATAGCCTAATTCTTCTAAAGGTGATCGCGGAAACTCAGCGTCTATAACTTTAGTTTCTTGCAGGCAGAGAACATCAACCGGATTTTTACTGAGCCAATCAATAACCTGTTCTAAGCGAATACGAATTGAGTTGACGTTCCAAGTAGCAATTTTCATTAGTTAGTTATTTGTATTTCAATAAACAATAAATTACGAATTATATAAATATTTCACATTTTTTAATATTTATAACTTCTCTTCTGACTTTGCCATTTTGACTAAACAAGGCTTTGTTAAATTGATCCCAAGTCATAATTTAGTATTTTCAGCTACAAAATATGCAATTTTGTAAGTTCTGCTACAAAATATTCTACTTGGTTATGATCCTCAAGATAGATGAAGGGATTAACTCATAAGTTGTAATTTAAGAGAACACTTGTCAGTACACTATTGCCGATAGTCTTAATTGGTAATAATTGGTAATGTTTTTGCGATACGGTTAACCAAAACTGCAATTTTGGTAGTCAGTTAGGTTAATTTAAATTTCAGAATAGTGAGTACAAATGCTCCTTCCTCATAAAATAAAAATGACGTAACTCATTATGTTGAGGATGATTTCACCGACTGAGCCAAAATAAGTTATGAAAATAGCTCAAGTTGCCCCTTTATGGGAAAGGGTTCCGCCTCCTAGTTACGGAGGAATTGAATTGGTAGCGAGTCGCTTGACTGATGAATTAGTTCGTCGTGGTCATAAGGTAACTTTGTTTGCCTCTGGTGATTCTCAAACACTGGCTCGTTTAGAAGCAGTTTATCCACGTGCATTGCGCTTAGATCAAAATGTTCAAGAGTATGCAGCGTATGAAATGTTAGAACTGAGCCAAGTTTACGAACGTGCAGACCAATTCGATATTATCCATTCCCATATAGGAATTTCGGCATTACCTTTGGCGAGTTTGACAACAAAAACTGCGACTGTGCATACCTTGCACGGCAATTTTACAAAGGATAACCGTAACGTATTTAGCTACCATCAGAAACAATCATACGTCAGCATTAGTAACGCGCAACGTGAACTTAATCTCAACTATGTTGCCACTGTTTATAACGGCATTGAAACCAAAGATTACCCATTTGTAATCCAGCCGCAATCACCTCCATATTTGGCATTTTTAGGACGCTTTTCACCAGAAAAGGGCCCATTACGTGCGATCGCTATTGCTAAGCAGAGTGGTTGGCGCTTGAAGATGGCAGGAAAAGTTGATTTAGTAGACTCTAAGTTTTTTGAACAAGAGATTGCCCCCCATATTGATGGTCAGCAAATTGAATATCTAGGCGAAATTACCCACGCCGAAAAAACTGAACTTCTGGGCAATGCTGCTATAACTCTCTTTCCCATTAGCTGGCAAGAACCTTTTGGCTTGGTAATGATTGAATCAATGGCAACTGGTACACCAGTGATTGCAATGAATCAAGGTTCTGTACCAGAGGTAATTGCTCACGGCATATCAGGTTTTGTCTGCCAAAGCTATGAAGAAATGGCGGCAATGATTCCATTAGCTTTGTCACTCAATCGTCAAACCTGTCGAAAATATGTGGAAAACAAGTTTAGTGTTAGCCAAATGGTTGACGGATATGAATCTGTTTACAGACAAATTATCAAAGACCGCATAGAATCGAATGGCCGCATTTATGCCGCCAAAATCCAGTTTTAATCAACAGCTTTTTTGACCATTTTAAACAACAACTTTTTTTAAGGAGGACATTGGTATGAGTATGAGAGCGAACACTTGCCCATGTTGTGGTGGTTCCCTCCTGCGTCATGCCCGTCATGGAGAGCTATATTGGTTTTGCCAGTCGTGTCGACAAGAAGTACCGCTGTTGACTGTAACTCGCCTGCCTAATGTAGAAACCCGGAATACGGGAGTAGTTCCCCAACCAGTAGTGAACCCTTGAGGATTGAGGGGGAGATGAAGGAGCAGAGGACAAGGGAAAATAATAACTATTAACCTTTGACTTTTAGCTCTTGACTCAGCACTTTCACTGTTATAAACAACGCTTCCCGATATTAAAGAGTCAGTGCTTTAGTAATTTAGTTTTAATAAAAGTATTGCTCCACTTGGTAAAATCAGGTGGAGCAAATTGATAGGTTAAAAATTTTGTTAGCAGCGTTGCTTTATGGGCAAGAAGATTTACGCTTAGAAGAAGTAGCTGACCCCACTCCAGCAACGGGTGAAGTGGTGATTCAAGTGGGGGTAGCCACAACTTGCGGCACAGATTTGAAAGTCTGGCGACGTGGTGGTCATGCCAAAATGCTCAAACCGCCAACACTTTTTGGTCATGAAGCTGCTGGGCAAATTGTTACTTTGGGTGCAGGCGTTACCGGTTGGCAAGTAGGCGATCGCGTTGTCGCTAATAATTCCGCCCCATGCATGAATTGCTTTTTTTGTCAACGGCAAGAGTATTCTTTGTGTCCAAATTTGACATGGAATAATGGGACTTTTGCTGAATACCTAAAAATTCCGGCGGCTATAGTAGAGCATAATTTATTGAGAATTCCCGATGAGTTGCCGTTTGAATTGGCAGCGATGACGGAACCTTTAGCTTGTGTGTTACACGGTGTAGCGCGTTCAAATATTAAAGCCAAAGATCAAGTAGTCGTCTTGGGAGATGGGGCGATTGGTTTGATGTTTGTAGCGGCGTTGAGTGTAAAAGCTGAAGTGTTGTTGTGGGGAGGTAATAACCACAGGCTAGAAATTGGTAAAAAATTGGGTGCAAGCAAGACTTTTAATTATCACCAAATCCCGAATATTTCTGGTGTAGTGAAAGAATTTACACAAGGATGGGGTGCAGATGTGGTGATTGAAGCTACTGGTGTGCCAAGTGTTTGGGAAACTGCGATCGCTTGCGCCCGTCCTGGTGCAACTGTCAATTTATTCGGCGGTTGTCCACGGGATACGAGCATTACTGTTAATACAGAACAGCTACACTATAGCGAATTAACCCTTAAAGGCGTGTTTCACAATACACCAGAGTATGTAAGGGCGGCACTATCACTGATAGCTAGTCGTCAAATTCCCTTTGAATTGCTTATTAGCGAACAGCGCCCATTGAAGGATTTAGAACAGGTGTTTTCTGACATGAAGGCGCGTAAAGTGATTAAGGTGGCGATGCTGCCATAAAATAATAAATTTTTCATCTTCAAATATGAGTTTTCAAGTTAGTTACTCTTTCATGATGGTAACCAATTTTTATCTATTAGCTGGTCTAAACTATAAGGAAAAATATCAGGCAAAGTGTTCAGCTTTGTTTTAGTTTTAATATAATCCAGAGCATTGCTATAAATTAAAGTTAAATTTTCTTCTAGATATTGGCGTAAATTGGTTGTTAAGTCCTCATTAAGTTGATTAAGAAAGCTAATAATTTCTGCTTTCCAGTGGCTAGAATTTTGTTGGCGTTACAATTCCCAGTATTGGTAGAGAAGTAAATGTCTAATAATCTGCTCTAGTAAACTTCTTAATCTTCTTTTTTATCTTTTAACCAAATCTTCTATTTCCTCAATTAAGTTTTCATAATCAATCTGCTCCATTTGACGGTTTTTCAAAAGTTCAATAGTTTGCTCTAGCCATTCTATGTAATTAGTATCATAAAGTTTTTTCAAATCAGTAGTTACTTTCATTAATAACCTCTTTTAAAAGTAATGTAGAGATACTTTCCTTATGCATTATTAATTCTTGCAACAAGATGAGCCATGACATAGTTGTGGTACAGATGCCTGCGATCGCCAGTCTATAGTTCTGTACGAGTAGTAGCGGCTTGCTGATTTGAAACCGAAGTCATGCTTGTAATCTCTCAGATATCTATCTATATAGTACTTGATGTAAAAAACAAGGTAGATACTCTCTACTTTTCTATGTTAATGAGTCAGATCCTTAATTTGTTAGGTTGGGTTGACGCTTGAAATGATCTTGCTGAAAAACGGGAAGACTATGGTTATTCCCTAATGGGGAAATTTCCATATAAGTCCGGAATAGGAAGATGCTCAAGAAATCTCTGCTTCAGTGTTTGATTTTGCCTTTATCTCTAGCGCCTTGGTTATGTGTAGAAACGGTTTTTGATTCTAGAGCTAATGCTTTACCAGGACAAGGTACTGAGGAAGTTAGTACCTGGATTAAAGCACATCCCACGCTTCGCCCTAGAGTTGGTGAGCAATTATTCGTTCAAAAAACTGATACAGCAGCTCAGCGATTCACGTTTTTAGCATCGGTATTGCCTCCTGGGAAAGTAGCTTTTAGCAAAGACCGGGGGACAATTCGCACTGAGCGGATTACTATGTATGATGCGATTAACGGAATGTCATTTGCCCGTCTTCAAGAAACGTTACGGGTGATTTATAACTTGGATATTTATCAAGACTACGATCGCGCTCAGGTAGTTTACCAATATCCCAACCAAAGTACAGTTAACTCAGCACGTTTGGCGAAAAGTCCTATTAGAGAAGCGTTAAAGGGAGAATTGCGTGTAGGCGATCGCTACGCCTACTGGGTGGAAATTGCCCAACCCAAGGAAGGAAAAGCTTTCACTGGTCAATTGACGATTTTCCTTAAGACTGACTTAGACAAGTTGGAAACTGAACTGCAAACTCGTTAATAATTCCATTTCCTAGAGATTCCCCAACCCCGCAGGAGCTAGGGTTTGCCATGTACCAGAAAAGATACTTTCAGATGCTAGGGAAATTCGTAACAAATCTTCCTTTAGCAGTGGTGGCCAATCAACCCCAGCTTTGCGTCCTGCGGCAAATAACTGTTGTGCCTTGATGCCTAACTGATAAAGGGCTAAAGCCAGTTCTCTGTCAAGGCTTGGGGCATCTTTTAGCGCTTCATAAACTACTTTCAATGCCAGTAAAATCGAGGTTATTTGACCCGGTACTGGCGGTTTACCCTGTTTGAGACGTTTTAACAGGGCATCTGGGTTTTCCTCTTTTGTGAGTGTCTGGTCTATGAGAAGTTTGCGAGCTGTTTCGTAGTTCATTGCTCAAGAGTAACCCTAATTCTGGTACAGAAAACTGAGAACTAGCATACTTGATATTTAAACGACGAGCGATCGCTCTTACTTAAGCTACAGTAATATCTTTTTTAATTTGACGCAAACCTTTGTTGTTATGATGTCGGCGTAGCTTCATACTTATCTAAATTGTGAAAATTAGTTTTTTTAATCAAACCGCAGAGGCACAGAGAAATATTAAAGAGATATTTTCATAAATGATTTAGGTTGCTATAGGTAATGCGCTAAATAATGATTAATATAACGTGAGTTCGACGAGTGCTATGTTGACCTCTCCCCCAGCCCCTCTCCTACGAGGAGAGGGGAGTAAAACGATGATTTTTTCGTTGCTCCTCCCTTTCCGCTTCGGAGAGGGAGGTTGGGAGGGAGAGGTTCATCGAACTCACGTTAATATAGACTTTTATTAGTTGCAACCCAATTTTCAAGCATACTCTCACGCTCATAAACTTTGTTTCAATCTTTAATAGGGATTTTTATTAGTTGCAACGCTGTAATGCACTTTCAGTAGGGGGTGTCTTTGAGAGTTTCAATCCCTGATAGGGATTTTTATTAGTTGCAACGCACTTTTGCTTTTACCTACCCTGGCAAATATCGCTGTTTCAATCCCTGATAGGGATTTTTATTAGTTGCAACCTTAATGTCGTGTTCGGCTTTGTCGTGAGAGTGAGTTTCAATCCCTGATAGGGATTTTTATTAGTTGCAACGTCTAAATGTGCAATCTGAGTTTGCACATTTAAAGTTTCAATCCCTGATAGGGATTTTTATTAGTTGCAACATACCCCTGTTTTTATATATAAATATAGCTATCTATGTTTCAATCCCTGATAGGGATTTTTATTAGTTGCAACCCTGAGAATGTGGAGCGGTGCAAGCGATGGATTGCCGGTTTCAATCCCTGATAGGGATTTTTATTAGTTGCAACAAAGGTGTTTTTGAGGTTTAATTTAAGAAAAGATGTTTCAATCCCTGATAGGGATTTTTATTAGTTGCAACCCTAAACCGTGCCTTTCTCTGTATCCATCACTTAAAAGATGTTTCAATCCCTGATAGGGATTTTTATTAGTTGCAACCCAAAATGTGAGCGAACACAAAGCTAAAATGTAAGTTTCAATCCCTGATAGGGATTTTTATTAGTTGCAACCTTATGATTCGGATATGTTTTTATTCATTGAAAGTTTCAATCCCTGATAGGGATTTTTATTAGTTGCAACGAATTGCACAATTCACAACAATAAAGCTACAAACGCGTTTCAATCCCTGATAGGGATTTTTATTAGTTGCAACTTAAAGAGGGCGATGTATTTCTTAAAGAATTATGTTTCAATCCCTGATAGGGATTTTTATTAGTTGCAACCAGTACTTGGCATTGCAGCAGGGTAGCTATCAAGTTTCAATCCCTGATAGGGATTTTTATTAGTTGCAACAAGCGATCGCTTGATAATGAGGCATCGGAAGCTTTTGCTTAGTTTCAATCCCTGATAGGGATTTTTATTAGTTGCAACCTGATGATGTATCTTCTGAGTGGATTACTTTCAGGAAGTCTACGTTTCAATCCCTGATAGGGATTTTTATTAGTTGCAACTTCCCAAGTATTATCATAAACTTCTATATCTGGGTTTCAATCCCTGATAGGGATTTTTATTAGTTGCAACCTTTTAGGAATTCGCGTTTTGATAGCTACCCTGGTTTCAATCCCTGATAGGGATTTTTATTAGTTGCAACCGATGAGTATTGCTCAAAATCTAACATATTTTTGAGTTTCAATCCCTGATAGGGATTTTTATTAGTTGCAACTGGTCTCTGTGATATGGATTGTTTTCTCTTCGTTGTTTCAATCCCTGATAGGGATTTTTATTAGTTGCAACTTCTATTGCCTGCCTGTCAGCTTTCACTGGCGAGTTTCAATCCCTGATAGGGATTTTTATTAGTTGCAACTATATTGCCAAACTATTATTGAAGTTTGTATAGTTTCAATCCCTGATAGGGATTTTTATTAGTTGCAACGCGAAGGAGTTGACAAAGAGTGGCGATCGCAAAGTTTCAATCCCTGATAGGGATTTTTATTAGTTGCAACTTAGAAAACTTATTAGGCGTGGTGAGATCGCAGTCCGGTTTCAATCCCTGATAGGGATTTTTATTAGTTGCAACAAGAGTTTGGATTTTCCTAGCTTGAAGTTGCCGGTTTCAATCCCTGATAGGGATTTTTATTAGTTGCAACTGGGTATTGATTTGTCCGGTGTGGTGAGAATAGAGGTTTCAATCCCTGATAGGGATTTTTATTAGTTGCAACTTGGTGGAACTGGAATTAAATCTTTCTCTAATGCGTTTCAATCCCTGATAGGGATTTTTATTAGTTGCAACGAACTACAATTCGGTTGGCTTATTCCTCAATATGTTTCAATCCCTGATAGGGATTTTTATTAGTTGCAACGTGATTTGGGTAATGATTGGAAGCCTAATATAGCGTTTCAATCCCTGATAGGGATTTTTATTAGTTGCAACTGCTCAGCTTGAAAGCCTTGATATATTTGGTTTTCAAGGTTCATTGGTGTCAACCTGCAACAAAGATAGCTTTCCAGGGGTTGGGTTGTCAAGATAGGTAGAGGAGTAAATAACCTCAAAAGCAGTTGTAGTGAAGGTTTGCGGGTATGGTGTCAACCATTGAATTCATTAAATATGGTTCAAAGCCAGATTGTGTAAGCTTTTAAGCCGCTAAAATTCATCTTTGTTGAAAAACACCTACTGGTTGACACTTGTGTCAAGCAAAAAAGACTGTGGTATCAATTGGCATTTCGCCGCCGATGCGCTCAATCTTGGGTTGACAGCAACCACAGAGGAAGTAAAAGCGGATACTGTCTTGGTCTGGCTTGATCACTTTAGCAAGACGCGATCGCAGTTTAGCATACTGGGTCTGTGTCAGGTCGCACTCAAATACTGAATACTGCATCCACTGCCCATAAGATTTGAGAATCTTGTGAATTTTAGTACGGCGACTGTCTTCTGATACATCGTAGGAAATCACAACGTACATAGGGAGTAGGGAATGGGTAATAGGGGAATGAGGAATTATTAATTCTATTTTTTACTCTTAACTCTTGTACAGACGCGTAGACGCTCGAAGAGCGGCTTCTCGTAAGAGTATAATCGCGTCTCTTAACTTTACGAATTACTTCATCACTAGAGGTGGATATTTATCAATTTCTCCCATAAGGTATTTCGCTAGCAATCGAGCTTGAATTTCCATACTTTCTTGATAGCTATGCTGCTTTTGCATTACGGGATGTTTAAATTTATCTTGCTTCTTTTCTTGATATAGTCGTAGAAAAATATGCAAGCCTTCTTTAGTTAATGAAACTGCATTGCTTACAGGTTCAGTAATAAAATCTTTTGGTGCTAGCATCCGACGATTAATCGCTGTCAGAACAACAGCATCTACTATTAAAGGTCGAAATTCTTCCATTAAATCTAGTGCTAAAGAAGGTCGTCCATAACGCTCTGTATGTAAGTATCCTAAATAAGGGTCGAAGCCAACAATATTTAATGCACCTTGAATATCGTGGCGTAATAAAGAATAACCTAAACTCAAAAGCGAGTTGACTGGATCTATGGGAGGACGGCGGTTACGAGTGGTAAACTGAAAATTATCCACGCGAATTAGTTGATTAAAATTACCAAAATATGCGGCACTGCCAGCACCTTCTAAGCCTCTGATAGAATCAATTGAGGTACTTTTATCGATGGATGCGATCGCACTTGATAATTTGGTAATTCCAGCATTTAAATCTAGTTCAAAATAGCGGCGCTGTGCTTGTAATAAAGCATAACGATAATTTTTCAGTTTACCTCTAACAAAACCTTGGGTAACATGAACTGCTGATGCTGATTCTCCAGCAGCTTTCCATTGTGCAGAACGTACAAAAATATTTTTACTCATTTCTGGTTCTAGACGAGCAATATATTTACCTGTATTAGTCAGAAAGGTTAGGGGAATTTTTTGGTTAACTAGTTCGGTAATTGCAGCAGGAGAAATGCTGGATCTTCCCATGACTACCAAACCGTCAATTTTAATCAGGGGTACGTCTAAAATTGTCTTTTTATCAAATTTGACATGAAGACGTTCGTCTATTTTGCCAATGAAGGAATCATCTTGTGTGATGTAAACTGTTCCCATAATTTGATTCAAAATTTAATTGATTATTTTCTTAGCGGCTGGAAGTTGCGTCTACACAAACAAAGTCCATATACGCGGACTTATTCAGCAGAGGTGATATATTGATAAGTGAATACACAAACTAAGTCCGCCTGCACGAGCTTATTCGGCAGGGCAAAGTATATTCTAAAAAGGCAGGAAGCTAAAATTTAATTAGCTTCTTGGTAAGTTCTTACCTTATCAACTACTTTGGGCAAACATTGTGAATAAAGACTGCATCCTTTGCAGCGTTTGCTGTATACTGGTTGTGGTATTAATCCTGTTTCTAAGAGATTTGTTACAGCTTGAATAGTAGCGATCGCACTTTGCCGCAGTTCTTGATTAATCTCTACTAATTGGCGTTGATGAGAGTGAGCATAATATATATATCCAGTGGTAACAGTCTGTCCTGTCATTTCTTCTAAACATAATGCTTGAGCGCAGACTTGCAACTCATCGTTATCCCATTCGCCCTTACGTCCCCGTTTGTATTCCACTGGATAAAATTGACCGGATTCAGCTTCAATTAAGTCAGATTTTCCCAGCAGTTTATATTTTTCTGACTTCAGCCAAATTGCCCGAACTTGCCAAGTTTCTCCTCGCTGTCCGTCGCTTGTGGTGTGGACGCGATCGTGTAAACTTGTGCCTTCAATTGTATATTGATTATCGCTAAATTCGCCTGCACAAAACATCCGCCAGCACCGATGCGGACAATAGGCATATTGATTCAATGCCACAATGGAAATATAATCTAAATTGTTCATAAGTCAAAAGTCAAAAATCAAAAGTCAAGAGTTATTATTCTCTCCCTTATCTCCGTCATCTCCATTACTCTCCACTTCCAAATTCAGGGAGAATCCAACCGCCGCGCCATTCCCATACCCATTGTTGTTTTCCGTCCAATTCCTGCATATAAAGCAAAGTCAGCTAAGGCATTAATTTGCTTAATTCGTATTGGTGTAATTTCTCCTAATATCCTATAGCTAACTTCTCCCAGTATGCCAATAAATTTACTGCGGGAATCAGCTATTATTTCGGTATGAATGTTGACAAAAGAAGGAAAGATTGTCTCTATCGCAAGGTTAGAAAATTCGATACCACTGTATTTATTCCACCGTGAAAGTAGAGAATTAAAAACAGATTCTCTAGTAGGAAGGGTAGTATCATACTGTCCCTGACGGAAGGCGGTGGGTGTGGAAAAGACCAAGTTGAGAGTACGTACGCCTTTGGCGTCGGCGAAGCCATCGCTTTCACTAGCCTGCTCATACAATTGAGCATAAGTGCAAGCATTTGCCCAAGGTTGCGTAGATTGGGGTGTACCTTGAATGCTGGTAATATATAAGTCTGCGGGGCCAAGATGCCAAGGGTGGTTGGGATTAAGATTTAGCCATAGTTGAGTAAGTTGACTAAATAAAGTGTCATCTAATAAAGAGATACGCCACCAACAAGGCGTTCCGGCGGGGATGGGTTGTTGATGTGAGTATTGTAATTTAGATCCCCCCCTACCCACTTTCAAAAGGGGGGAGTTAGTTCTACTAATTTGCAGGGGAGAGAGGGTGAAAGCTTTATCTGCGGTGGAATCGTGCAAGCGATCGCCCAATGTGCTATCTACAGAACTAACGAGGGTTAAAAATAGGGCGTGGAGATGTCTACCTGTAAGATATTGTGGTGGAATGGGCGATTGAGGTAGCAAATTCAACACTAAACTATGAGGCATACTTTCTTTTTTTGGTTGTAGACTGAGAGCTTCTTGACTCTACAGTAAACTCAGGGATTTCCTGGAGTTCAGCATCGCTCAAACTATACTGTTCACATACTAAGCTCAGACGATTTCCGGGAGTTTTCACAGCGTTAACGGAATGGGTTAAATCACCTTGAAAATAAACTAAAGTATTGATTTGAGGCTTAATTTGCCCAAGTTGGCGTTTGTGCGACTTGAGTACCAGTTCTCCCCCTTCCATGTCTGCTGGTACTCGCACATACAGAACACTAACAACCGCAGGTGGCTCAACAGTTTTGCAATAAGAACGCAGAGAGCGATCAATGTGCGGATCAACACGGGAGCCTTCCTTTAGCTGTAAAGGATTGAGGTAAAAAGCGTTACAGTTCGGCTGGAGAGCTAAATCTAGGTAAGGCTTGAAGTAGGGGAATTGCTGCTCTACTTTGGAGAGGTGCGATCGTGTGAATACTACCGAGAATCCTTTAGTACCGACAAAATCGCGGTTGAGGTTGTTGATAGCAAAGTAAGAGCAAGCTTGGATTTCTCCCCACAAGTTGTTTAGGTAATCGTTGGGGAAGGCATTGGATTGTTGTTGATAATGTTTCACAGTGAGGGCTTGGGAAAATAATTAATTCCGAAAACGATATTCCATTCGAGCCGGAAGTTTTAGCTCTTTGATACTATCAAATTGGTAGTATTGCCCTCGCATTTGTACATTCTGAATTAAGCTGACTGGAGGCATATTCACCACGTCATAGCTAATTACTTGATTGGTGAACATGACATCTAGAGGATTTAGAGGATAAGTACAGGTGAATAAACCTTCAGCTATTTTAGGTTTTGGTAGTTGTTCAACTGTGATCTCAGCCTTACTCATCCATTTACCCAAACGAATCCACTTTGGGAGCTTGAGTTCTTTTTGGGAGATGACAAAAAACTCAAATACACTTTCTGGTGCTATTTCTTTTGCTCTGCCAAAACTGGGGATATTTTTTTGTGTTTTCTCCATTTCAACGTGGTAGTTATTGTTAGCATACTTCCAGGTGTTGAGGATGGAAGAATGATTGAGCGATCGCGCCGGAGTTACGTAAATTCCCTGTTGATTGAGTGGCGTTAAATGCTCCTCATATTTTGGCACTTGTTCCGGGCAAAAATAGCAGTAGGAATGTTCTTCAGCAACGGTAGTAGAGTAGATTTGGCTATCAACTAAACCCAGTGCATAACAGAGAGCATAATTATTAATTATTGGCTCTGTTTCATACAATCGCCCGATTTCACGAGTTGCGTAATAAAGGCTGTCATGTAGTTCTATTTGACAACGATAAATAATTGTCATCTTGCTTACTCCGTGACAGCAGCAGCTTTCTTATTAACCTTGGTATCTTTCTTAGGGTCTTTCTTACCTGATTTAAGAACCCATGTTTGAGCATAAATAGATGATTCAGCATTTGCTTGAGTCAACATTTCTTGCAATCGAGTTTCATTACTGGTGATAGACTTCACTTCACTCAAAAGTGGTATGAATGATGCACCAACAAAATCAGTATGAGAAATACACTCTTGAGACATTAGAGCAGTAATTGCTTGCGTAGCCGCCTCTAAAACCTCGTCTTCATTGAGCGGATCAGGAGGATTAATTTGCTTTGGAGTTGCATTACTCATTACGTCATATATCTTTTGAGTCCAGAGAAGATTACTAACAATCTCACCATCAGCGAAAATAACTCCAACTAACTCATTACGCACTCTACCTGTGCGGGTAGTCTGCGCTCCGTAATGGCGTGTCCTGAGAATGTTATTGAAAACGTAGAGAAATCCAGCTTCAGTAGGATCTTTGAGCGTGACAATACTGGGAAAAAAGACTTGAGGTAATATATGGTCTTGACTATTAATCCGGCTGGTTACTTCTCCTTGACGGCTCATCGTCCCATTTTCAAAAGGTGCATTGAGGGTAAAGTTAAGGTGAGAATCATCAAAGGGTGTAATAGAGTAAGCTGTGTCTACAACTACTTTCGACTTTTCAGAACCAGAATCACCAATAGCAAAACCGTAGAGAATACAATCAGGAGTAGTTTTGCTGAAATCTACGTTGTAGTCGCATTTTTCCGAATCACCAATTTTGTAGTTACGTAATAATTCTCTACCTGTTAAACGTTCTGGTGTAGACTGCTTGCGCTTAAACATTGCCAAGCGACTAATAGGTTCTTTGTTTTCAATTCCAGCACGCACTCTGGCTTTATTCAGTTCACCATCTGTCTGGAATAAAGGATAAGATTCTGTAACGCGAATAGTAATGAAATGAACATATTTCCCCATAGGTTTAGCAGGAATTACATCGTGGAAAAATTTAGAATCGAGTGTTTTTAAGAATTTCATGGTTTAATTGCTCCGTTTTAGTTAGTTGAAAAAGAAAGAATAAATTAGACTGATGCTTCAAGTTCTAATTCAGGAATATCATCAGGTTCATCTTGTGGACGTGCTTTACGTTCTTCATCATCTGCTAGGCGATAAAGGTATTCACAAGTATCTCTAATTAAATTGAGTTGAGTACCTGCTAAACGTGCGCGATCGCTTTTAAAACTTTCCTCAAAAATGCTTTTCACAAAATACTTAGAAAACTCATAGACTGCTTGACGTTCTTCTTCTGAAGTTAAGGCAGGTTTCCACTTACCATCAATTAAAGTTAATGTTGGTTTTCCTTCAGCCGCTCTCCGTCGTACATTATTCATCAGCTTGGCTAGACGAGCCGCTACCACATCTATTAAAGAATCAGTGTCACTAGCCATAGATTTATCAATTTTCAAAATTACATCAGCAGCCTCATCAATTGGTTTGAGAATTGCATTAGCTTTGGCATATTGACTTTTAGAACGATAAAAACGACGGTAGAGTTCTGTTAACTTACGCAGTTGATTCACAGCTTTTCCTTCTGGTTCAAAATAGTGATAAAAATCCAAGTATAGGCGAACTTTCGCCATAGGTACAGAATCAATTTTGTCTTGCTTTCGCAACCATTTATTAAGGTAATAGAAGACATAGAGAGGACTAGTTTCTAAATCCCGTGCTAAATCTGCTAATTTTCCCCAATCTGGATCGCCATCCTTTTTACGGTTAACTTCCAAGTGAATAGAGTAAGCAGCAGTGAGAGCATTGAGGGGAGAAAATTCACGCTTTTCTGAACTACGAGGTAGAATGCTATCTAAACGATAGTTATCTTTTTGAATCAAAGAACGAATCGCTTGATGTTCTCCATCAATTAAAACTGTTTGTTCAAAATCAGCACCACTAATGAAAGGTGGTACAGGTGATTCTGATGCTACGACTTTCACATCGAGAATAAGCGGTAACGCTAACGCTAACCAAGCTGGTGTTACCCAAGATTCTGTATCTGTAGCGTCTCTTCCAGGCGGTAAACCTAAAAAGAAAAAGGTCAGAGTTTCATGTTCTGGAAAGCTAATTTTGAAAGTCCGGTCATCTTCTGGCTTTAGATTTTCTTTAATCAGTAGAGAATCAACTGTTTGATAATCATCAATTTGAAACTTTGCAACTTGATTTTCTGTGATAAAATGCTTACGCATTTCGGCATCAAACCGAGTTCGAGAAAATTGATTGTAAGCCTTTTGCAAAAATTTATTAGTTTCTGGGGTAAAAAAGTAAGTTGGGTAAAGGTAGAGATAGCGATATTTGCGTCCTTCAAAATCTGCTCCTACGGCATTTGTTTGGTTCATCAAAATTTGTCTCAACATAATTTCAATTGACCAAATTGAGCAAATTTGCCGTTTAGCAGCTTGAGCATTAAATAAAATCTGACGATTACTATAGACTTGAGGAGCAAATAAAGTCGCTGATTCCATCTGTTCAGTCACAGTATATGAAGAACTAGAAATTGCACAAACATTTTCTCGTCCTCTACCTGTAATTTTTGCGGCATTATAGCGTTTAAGTTCAACTAAAAATGAGTCTGGGTTTGGTTCTATAACTGCGCCTGTTGGTAAAGAAATAACTTGATTGACATAAGTTTTTAAGTCATCCCAGCCATCGGGCATATCTTGAAAATCTGCTAAAATGGGTCTAATCAAAACTGCAACATGATTCACCATCCCTTTCATAACTTCCAGAATTTGAGCAAAGTCCAAACCTGAATTATTACGAAAGTATTGCGCTGCTAGGTAATACCAATCAAGAGGTACACCACCTGTTTTTTTCAAAGATTGAATTTCTCTGACGGCTGGAATTTCTGCTGACAATTCCAAATATTCAGCTAGCTTTTGTGTCAAATCTAAATCAGGAATACTTTTTCTCTGATTTTTTGCTAGCTGTTTCTGCCAATCATTAACTTTTTCGCACCAACTACCCCAAATCCCTCGACACAAAACATCACCAAATTCTGCCAAGCGATCAATGCGAATTTCATTAGCAATTTGTAAATTTAAGTGTGCTGATAGTTCGCCTTGTGCTTGATAATTCAGCAAGCTTTCGCCTCGCTTACCAGCAGAAGCAGGTTTTGTGTCTGGAAGTAGCCGAGAAGCAGCATTAATGCTAACTTCCATTAATTCAACTACATCAAAAAATAACCAGTAATAATCTGCAAATTTAAAACCCTTGCCATCACGATTAAAACCTGTCTGTCTTTCCTTCAGTTTCTCTGCACATAAGTACTTTATTTTGGTAATAACTTGTTCAGGAATTCCATCAGTTGTAATCGGAGGAGCATCAACAGTAGCTAAATAGACAACGCCATCAGGTAGATAGAGTAATGGTGTATAAAACTCTTCAGGATGTGCTGTGATTAAAGCATTATTGAAAATATTTGTGAGAATTCCACGATTTTCTGAAAGGGAATGATAGGTAAGTTGTAATTGATGATTGCTTAATCTTGCCAGTAATGTAGGTAAACGACCATTTTCTACATCTCTCGGATGTTTAATTACTGAAGCAAATAAATCAGATAGTGAAACTAAGTCAATCAAAACCTGTCTAATTCTGCTATCTAGTCTTTCATCATTTGAAGGTTTTAATCCACGAGTACTTAAACCTAAATCCGAATCATTTTTAACGCCTGCATTGCTGCTAATTTCAATAATGTCATCGATAAGTTCTTCCCATTGTTCGCCTAGTAAGTGGTATAAACCAAAATCTAAAATCTTTTTGGTAATGTATTCACGTCCCAAATTCGGAGCATCATCTTTTTTTGCTGGTTCTTCTTCCCAATTGCGAATGATAAAATTTTGTTCTAACCAATCTCGATAGTCAGGGAATTTTTCATAGTCATGCAACAAGTAAGAAACAATAAATACAGAGGATTGCAAATCTTCACAATTACGCTTAACTGGATTTGTGCCTATTCCTTCTGCTTGTAACTTCCTTAAAATTCGATAGCTGGGAAATAGACCATTAAGTAAGTGAGCAAGTATAGATTGGTCGCCAGCGTTGTCTCTACGAACAGGATTTTTACCTGCGGCTGCGCGTTTGGCATTTATAATTTCTATCGTGACTTCAAAGAATTTACCGCCTTTAGCGGTTGCGCCTGCTAACTGCCGAATTAAATTAGGTAAGACATAATCTGCAAATTTTTCTAGGATGCGATCGCCTTCATTTCCTTTTGCCTTTTTTACAGCTTCTTTAAATAACCGAATAGTGAGAAGTTCGCGTTTTACAGGCAATTCATCATCTTCATCTTTTTCTGAATCAAAATCTGGTACTTCTTCCGGTAAATCATCATCAAATTCGTTCATTAATTTGCTTCCTCATTTTCAATAGCTTGATATTCGAGTATTTTTGCTTGTTGAATAATCCATAATTTACCTATCACATCGGCGGATTCTAGCCCAGTGATTAATATTTCAATAGCTTCACGCCAATCAGCAAATGTGTAGCGAGAGGGTAGACGGATAATTACAATTCCTGAATAGGTAGAGGGATTATATTTCAGACGATTTCCAAAGCCGCGATCGCAAGTGACTAAACATCTACCCTCACAGCGACAAACATCAATAACTTCGGCATCGGGTGCAGAACTTAAGCCTTGTCCTGGTACTGTTGCAACATCGTGTCCTGCTAATTGCAATAAAGTTACAACGCGCAAGTCGATATTTTCATCTAGCTTTAATTTCACGCACTTGCTTCCTTTTTTTTTGTCAAAGGAAGTTCCACAAAAACATCCCGCGCCATCTCTGCACCGTAGGCGATACAAGCCAGTACATCTTCTCTTTCTATGCTTGGATAAGCTTCAAGAACTTCTTCAATTGTTGTACCACCAGCTAAATAATCCAAAATTAGAGAAACCCAAATCCGATGTCCGCGAATGCACGGTTTACCAAAACAAATATTTGGGTCGATGGAAATACGAGAAAGCAAATCATTGTTAGTCATGTAGCTTCACCTCTAATAGCCTCTAGTTCTAACATATCCATCCTTCATCATCCTTTGGCTTCCAATGCCAAGTTAAGGTTTCCAATAACAGCGCATCTTGTCCAAAAGTAATGGTGTAGCGAGGACTTTTATCCTCTGGCTCATTAGTGAGGGGGTAAGCTTGAAAGTGCATAGGTAATCCGAGAGTGCCGCGTAAAAAGTTGCGATCGCGGTCTGAAATGAAGCACACTAGTTTACGTCTACTCACAACATCACTAATTTGGTTGATACCGTAGCCGTGTCGTTGCGAAATCTCTAAACCTTGTAGTTCGTGTTGTTTATCTGGTAGAACTTGCACTTTACCAGAATTAGCTAATTCTCTCAGATTCCCTAGATAATAGAAGTGCCAATCTTCCCGCACATCCCGATAGCCTTTGAACTTTAAATAACACAAAGCTTTATCAAAGCGAGTAGTAATTACTCCAGCTTTCTCGGCTTTTTCCATAAAGCTATTTTTATCCCATAACTCGAAAATAAAGTTATTGAGAATGCCAGGAAGATTATACATTTTAAATCTTTCTGCTTCTGGCTCATCTGGATTAGTTAAGTCATAAATTGCACAATCTAACTGGCTACTTCCCCGAAAACTCCTAGCCTCATCGATAATTTTGTCTTTCTTTTCACCCTTACACCGATAATATTGAGCTTTCATGCGTTCAAGTTTGATTCCTAAAGCTCTTTGAATACTAGTACCAAATTTTTTATCAATGTTTGGGTATTTATCTTTCATGTGATTATTATTGCTCAGTATTTTATATATGTAATATGACTGGATTCCACCCCAACGCCTTGGATAACATTCAAAGTCGTTTTTAAATATCCAAGATGAACGAATAGCATTATTAAACTCAACCCGGTTATAACTTTCACCATTTTGTAAAGGATGAAATTCATCCTTAAATAACCTTGCAACAAGAAAGTTAGGTATTAAAGCGTAAGCTTGATAAGTTTCAAAACCTTCATGTCTGCCAAGCCTACCAAATCGTTGAATAAAATTTCCTGCATCAGCAGCTTCAAAAACTAAAAAATTAATCCGAAAGTCCACGCCAACATCAATTGTAGATGTACCCAAAAGTAAATCTGCTTCGGCAACTGATTGAGACTTTTCTGTTTCTCCTGTTAAGCCAGTATTTTCTCTAACCTTCCATCGCGGTTCAAAAATAGGTTTTAATTTGTCTATGAGCTTTTTAACTGCTGCGATGGAATTGAGAATAATTGCACCTTTGCTATTAGGATAGTCTTGAAAAAACTTTAAAATCACCGTTTCAGCATTTTCTTCTATCCATTTGTAGCTAGAACTCAGATTAGGCTCTATTCCTTGAGCAAAGCATAAGTTAATAGGTTGACTAATCTGCCGCCACCCATCGGTTGAATCATCTGATGAAAATTTGTAAGCTCCAACATCAACCGGATCGATAATCTTCGGTTCTATTCCAGCTTTTTGAAAATAACTCTTGAGCAATTCATTAGGTGTTGCAGAAAGAAAAAGAAATTTCTTGTTTGGATTCCCAGTGTGTCTCATTAAAAGTATTGTATTGATGACACTAGCTATTTGCGGAGATGAAAAAACATGAAATTCATCATATATAAATAATTTGTAATTCTCGTCTATACGTCTGAATAACCTGTCAGGGTTATCTATTTTTTCTCTCAAGTAGTAAAAATTATGGATGTAATGAAAAATGTCAGGGTTGGTCAGCAGAATTTCATAGTTAATAGAAAAGTCTTCTATCCCATCTCGTTTAGAAGAGAATTTACCAGTCGCTATATCTTTCTCCAAAATAGCTGCTGTTAATCGTCTTATTTGCGGATTTTTCTGAGGTTTAAAAATATCTTTGTATCCTTGAACCTGTTTTTCTTGATCTCTTGCTAACTCGTTTGTTGGATACATTGCCAAAGCCAGTGTCCTACTTGTCATAGCCTGCAAATAAGCAGCCAAGCTTTTACCATCTCCAGTCATTGCAGTGTTGAAAATTACCTCAATACTTGGATCGCGTAATGCCTCCAGAGTTGCCACTTGATGCCAAGAGAGTGACCAATTATTAGGTAATTTCACGCCATCAGGTGTAGGAAAGGTTTTAGAATAAACAGGTTTGAGGCTAATACTGTAATTTTCAGACATATCTTTGAAATTCCTATGTTAAATGCTTGGTTTCTCGGAATTTTTATGCAAAAAGAATGACAGATTTAGTAAATCTAATCAATTTCTGCCACTAATGGTGGCAGTTTTTATATATATGCTAAATACCACCCACAAATTTCTGCAACCAATGGTTGCAGTTTTTCAGATGGGTATAAAAAACATCTCTAGGCTATTTCTCGCACCAATGGTGCGAGTTTTTAAATTTACTTGAAAACTGTCCGTAACTTGTTGTTATTCCCTATAATGCCATGCAAAATAGAAGTTGCCAAGATATATCCGTATAAAAGTGTCCGTATAAAATATGAGTCGAAAAGGTCAATCTATTACACTGTCGATATCAGAACGTGATAAAGCCGAGCTAGAAGCGATCGCTCGTGAATTCGGTATGATGTGGGGCGATCGCCCGAACATCTCTAAATTAATAGAAGCGATCGCTCAACGTAAGTTACTCATAGGTAACAATAACGATTGGAAAGAACCACGCATCAGGGCATTACATAGATGTATCAATGCGTTGACAGATATTGGACAAATCGAACAAGCAAAAATCATTGCAAACTTGCTTCTCGAACGTAGCGAATTATCGATACCACTAAGAAACGAAATCGAACGTTTCTTAGAGAATCTTCCCCCAGCTTGGCGCTTACAAATAGATAGCTACATTTTGCGGAACCAACCATTTCAGCTTTCTTATCAAGATGCAACTGGACGCTTGTTAAATTTCACAGTTCGCTATGCCAAAGTTACACCCCACGAAAAGCGGGTATATCTTGATTGCTGGTGTGAAGAGACAGAAGGAAACTTTGATATTCCAGAATTAACTCATAACTGGAGTTTACGTCTAGACCGGATTACAGATGCTGCTGTGACTTCAATTTTTGGTGAGTGGCGTACTAAGTTGGATGAAATAAAAGTAGAAATGCACTTATTCGCAGGTTTAGCTTTTGCCTATCAAGCTAAACCAGAAGATGATATTAATGAGTGGCTACCAGATAAAGCGCGAGTCCGGCGAGTTGTCAGGCGAGTATCTAGTACATTTTGGTTTAGCCGCGAAGTTATGCAGTATGCGCCAGATTGTGTAGTGATACTACCAGAGAATGTGCGCGATCGCCTCAAACAAAAACTCCTCACTCTCTGCCAGTTATACAATATCGAAACCAAGAGTTAAATGTTGTGGGGTAAGCATCTTACCTGTCCTGACAATCATATCTCTGATTCAATCTGTTGATATTCTTGAATCGTTCCGCCCTGAATAATCCACAATTTTCCAGTGACTTCTGCTGTATTCAGTTCTTGAATAAGGGTCTCTATAGCTTCTTGCCAAAATGTAAAATTAGGACGAGAAGGCAAATGAATAATGACAATTCCTGCATAATCAGACAGGTTGTATTTGAGACGATTTCCAAAGCCGCGATCACAAGTTACTAAGCATCTACCCTCGCGGCGACAAACATCAATTACTTCCCCATCAGGTGCAGAACTTAAACCTTGCCCTGATATATTCGCTACATCGTGTCCTGCTAAACGCAACAAACTTACAACACGAAGATCAATATTTTCATCAAGCTTTAAATTCACCGATTTGCTTACTTTTTTTCAGTTAAAGGAAGTTCTACAAAAACATCCCGTGCCATTTCTGCACCATAAGCAATACAAGCAAGTACATCTTCTCTTTCTATACTGGAATATGCTTCTAAAATTTCCTCAATAGTCATTCCACCCGCCAAATAGTCAAGAATCAAAGACACCCAAATACGATGTCCGCGAATACAAGGTTTACCAAAACATATATTTGGGTCGATAGAAATTCTCGACAGCAGATTATCTTGCTGCATATCAATTTACCTCTAATAACCTCTACTCGTAACTGATTCACCCATCATCATACTTTGGTTTTCAGTGCCTAGTACATTTTGGATTAGCCGCGAAGTCATGCAGTATGCGCCAGATTGTATAGTGATATTACCAGAGAATGTGCGCGCTCACTCCTCTAGCAAAAACCCCGTACTCTATGCCAGTTGTACGATATAGAAATCAGGGATTAAATCTACTAACTCGTAAATCAAGTTTTGAACTTCTAAATCAGGTTTAGAATTTCCAAATCAGGTTTTTAACTTCTAAATCAAGTTTTGAACTTCTAAATCAGGTTTTTAACTTCTAAATCAGGTTTAGAATTTCCAAATCAAGTTTTTAAATCGTAAACCTGTAAATTTCAAAGAATTTTAGAAAATATAGCTTTATTCATCTTATTTCCTCATACTTTTGCTTTAAAGGTGCAAAATCTGGTCAATCATCCGGTTTGCCTGCGAAGCATAGCCGCCGCCAAATAAATTGAAGTGATTCAAAATGTGATACAGGTTATAAAGTGTTTTTCTCTTTTCATAGCCTGCATCCAAAGGAAACACTTCGTTATAACCTTTGTAAAACGCTGCTGGGAAACCGCCAAACAATTCTGTCATGGCGATATCAACTTCGCGATCGCCAAAATAAGTTGCTGGATCAAATATCACTGGTTCTCCCGACGTAGTACACCCAGCATTCCCACCCCACAAATCTCCATGTACCAAAGAAGGTTGCACCTGATGATCTGCAAGTAATTCTGGAATAGCCGCTAATAATTCCTCTTGTTTAGGAAAATTACCACCCCGCTGTCTTGCTAATTGAAATTGATAGTCCAGACGATGTTTAGTATAAAATTCTGCCCAATCTGCTGTCCAAGTATTGATTTGGGGTGTAGAACCAATAGTATTGTTAATTTTCCAACCGAATCCTTGACTACTGCTAGCTTTGTGCATTGCCGCCAACTTGCGCCCCATTTCCGGCCAAAAGTTGCTGTTACCGCCACCAAGTTCCAACCACTCCAAGACGATGTAGCCAGAATTGCCAGCCACACCCCAGCAAATTGGCTTCGGGACGCGAATGCTATTTGTTGTCTGCATTTCCTCTAACCCCAGTGCCTCAGCCTCAAACATCGCCACTTGCGATGCTTGATTGAGCTTCACGAAGTAACTAAGCTCACCATTAGAGACAGCATAACCTTGGTTAATGCACCCGCCACTAACCGATCGCCTTTGCTGACTCTGAAATTTTTCGCCAGTTACTTGGGTAATATGGTTATCAATTTCATTCCAAATCATTGAATTGGGGAGTAGAGAATAGGGAGTGGGGAATGGGTAATAGAGAATTTAACTACTCCCTACTCCCCACTCCCTAATTTAAAACGGTTTGATCACAACTACACCATAAGCATCTGGGGCAAGATGTTGATTTGCTGCTAACAGTAAGTCATTTGCTTCTTGACTCTGAATATAATTTGGGTAGTTAAACGCGGGTTCCAAATCTCCTACCAAAGACTGATAGTAACCATATAACCCAGCCCGATCGCTTGGTGTTTCATTACCAAAAATAAATCTGTTAGCTACTCGTCGCCGCACACGAGCAATTTCTGATTCTGTGACTAATTCTGTTTGTAAGCTGCGAATATGTTGAGCGATCGCATCCTCCACCGCCTGCAAATTTTCCACAGCACACTTTGCTGAAATATAAAACGTCCCTTGCAGCAGGTTGCTCATATTGCTCACAGAAATTGAGGTAACTAATCCTCGTTCTTCCCGCAAATCTCTCACTAGTCTTGATGTCCGTCCATGTCCTAAAATTCCTGCTAAAACATCCAATGCATAAGTTTCATTTAGCTGGTTCAATCCTGGAACTCGCCAAATCATCATCAGCCTTGCTTGCTGAAGACTCTCATCAACAAATTCCCGCCGGATGATTTCTGTAAATGCCGCTTCAGGATTAACAGATGCACCAGGGCGCGTCTCTATATTTAATCCTTGTAGAGACACACCAGGGCGCGTCTCTACATTTGTAAATCCCTTAATAACAGTTTCAATTAATTCTTCTACAGGCAAATTCCCCACAGCCACAACAGTAATTGACTGGGGCTGATACCAACTAGTATGAAAATCCCGCATCTGCTGAGGTTGCAGTTGAGAAATCACCTCTTCTGGCCCCAATACTGGACGGCGATATGGTAGCACTTCAAACGCTGTCTCCATAGCCCGTCGAAATGTGCGGCGGCGAGGATTATCGTCTGAACGCTTAATTTCTTCCAAAACTACCAATCGCTCCCGTTCAAAAGCATCATCAGGGATACTCGCATTAAATACTACATCCATCTGCAATGGAGCCAGTTCGGCAAAATCCTTGGGAGCAGTAGTTATATAGTAGTGAGTATAGTCTTGGCTGGTAGCGGCGTTGGTAACAGCACCCCGCTCTTCAATTTGACGTTCAAACTCGCCACTAGCCAGTCGTTCAGTTCCCTTGAAAATCATATGCTCTAAAAAGTGAGCCATGCCGTTAATGGCATCAGATTCTACAGATGAGCCAACTTTTATCCATAAGCTCAAGTTAACGGCTTCAACTGGCATTTGTTCGGCTATGATTGTCAAGCCATTTGGCAATTGGTGCAGCTTTGGAGCATTGAGTAGAGGAAGTTTCAGCAGGCTTGAGGTCATGGGTAGTAGTGAGTAAAAGGGTCTTTTACTCCTTTATCTTATCTGTGACTTAAAAGTAGTAGTCTGATTGCACACAGCGCAGTACCGGAGGCGATCGCTTAATTCCTGGCAATTTGCTGAAAAATGGCTATAACTGCCACACAAACTGTGTTAACACTCTTACTGTAGTTAGTCTGTTCTGGTGAAGCAATTTCTAACTCTTGTATAGGCAAGTTTAACCAGTTACTCTGTGTGCCTACAAAGTATCTCTTCTAGTCTCCTAGACCATGTAAAATTATTAATATAAATATTAATAAATGTAAACTAAAGCTCAATGTCCAGTCTTCTTATTGACAAAAGTCAATCCCGCGTCATCGTCATCGGTGCAGGAATCGGTGGACTAACTGCTGGGGCATTATTAGCCCATAGAGGTTATAGCGTCTTAATTTTGGATCAAGCCCTCGTACCGGGAGGCTGTGCTTCTACATTTAAACGTCGAGGATTTATCTTTGATGTTGGAGCTACTCAGGTAGCAGGGTTAGAACCAGGGGGAATTCACCATCGCATTTTCTCAGAATTAGCCATAGATTTACCAGAAGCGACACCTTGTGACCCCGCTTGTGCTGTATACTTGCCTGGGGAAAGTACACCAATTAACGTCTGGTGCGACCCAGAGAAATGGCAAGAGGAAAGACAAAAGCAGTTTCCTGGTAGTGAACCATTCTGGCAATTGTTAGCAACTTTGTTTGCAGCCAGTTGGGAATTTCAAGGACGCGACCCAGTGCTACCGCCACGTAACTTGTGGGATTTGTGGCAGTTAACTCAGGCTGTACGTCCTAGTACATTAATTACCGTACCCTTCACCTTGTTTACTGTCGGAGATGCTTTACGGTTATATGGGCTGGGAAATAACCAACGGCTGAGAACATTTTTGGATTTACAACTAAAGCTTTATTCTCAGGTCAACGCCGAAGAAACTGCATTACTTTATGCCGCAACCGCATTAAATGTATCCCAACTGCCTCAAGGATTATTTCACCTCCAAGGTAGTATGCAAGTACTAAGCGATCGCCTAGTACAAGCTTTAGAACGAGACGGTGGCAAACTGTTGATGCGTCACACCGTAGAGCAGATCAAAGTGGAAAATGGCCAAGCTACTGCTGTTGTGATTAAAAATCAGAAAACTGGCGAAGTCTGGACAGAAGCAGCTGACCATGTAGTTGCCAATGTCACGGTGCAGAACTTGGTGGATTTGTTGGGAGAACAGGCTCCATCTGGCTATAAACAGCGAGTCGAAAGACTCCCCCAAGCATCGGGAGCATTTGTAGTGTATTTAGGTGTAGATGCCAGCGCCATTCCCGTGGATTGTCCGCCCCATCTACAATTTATGTACGATGCTAACGGCCCAATTGGGGAGAATAATTCTTTATTTGTCTCCGTCAGCCATCCTGGAGATGGTCGCGCACCAGCAGGGAAAGCTACAATTACCGCTTCTTCATTTGTAGATCCTGCACCTTGGTCGCGTACACAAGATTATCCATTGCTCAAGCAAAAGTATACACAAGAAGCGATCGCCCACCTTGCCCAATACTTCTATTTGAAACCAGAAACTATTATCCATCAAGAAGCTGCAACACCCCGTACCTTCGCCCACTTTACAGCACGCGATCGCGGTATAGTCGGTGGTATTGGTCAAAGGATACCCACCTTTGGCCCGTTTGGGTTTGCCAATCGTACACCCATCAAGCATCTGTGGTTAGTTGGTGACTCTACCCATCCAGGTGAAGGCACTGCTGGGGTGAGTTACTCAGCTCTGACCGTGGTCAGGCAAATTGAGGCACAAAAACCGTAGAATACTCTCAAAATTGTAGATTACTATCCATTGGGAGTGGTCAATGGTTGAATTGGTTGAAATGTCGGTGTCGGTGTAGGCTGAGGATTAAGAAATTGCTGCCAAGTTTGAATTTGCTCTTGTGCCGCACTGTAAGCAGCACTACCGCGAGGAATCAACTTTGCAGTCTCTATACCTCTAGCTATATCAGATTGACCTTGAGAACGTGCTATTTCCAATAATTGCTGACTCCATTGGTCAATAGCAAGATTTGCATCCATCCGCAGAATGCTCCGGTTGGCGACCCGATCAGCCAACCGCATTGCTTCAGCCAAGGCTTCAGGTGTGCCAGCAGTTGCCGCTTGCTGCGCTTTCTGCCAGTTTTCTTGGGTACGAATTTCCCCTTGCCAATCATCTATAGCCGCTTGTGCTTCACCAGAAAGCGCTCTCCCCGACGATGCAATTGCTTGAGCTGTATTAATTGCAGCAGGTAAATTGCCACTCTGAGCCAGTTGTCGCGCCTGATCTAAGTAAGGTTGGTCTTGAATTTGCTGAATTTTTCCTGTCCAAGTACGAATTTTTTTCCGCGCTTCTGGATATAATGCCCGACCTCTACGAACTTGACTAGCTTCAGCGATCGCAGCTTGTAAAGAGTTGATATCCTCAAACAACGCTATCTGTTCGGCACGTTCTAAGTAAGGTTGGTCTTGGATTGTCTCGATTTGGGCTTGCCAGCGACCCATTTCTTCCCTAGCTTCTGTAGCGCGGGGGTTAGTGGCTGGTATCAGTTGTGCTTCGGAGATCGCTGCTGCTAAATCATTGACTGTTCCTTGACTAGCCAGTGTTCTAGCTTTTTCTAACCGGGCAACATCTTCAATTTCTAATTGCCAACGTGCCACAAGTTTTTGTGCTTTGTTATACACTGGTCTTGAGGGATCGATTTGTTGTGCCTGAGCGATCGCTGACTCTAAACCAGAAACATTACCGATCCATGCACTCCTTTGCGCCTCACCCAAGGCAATAAAATCATCGACTTCCGATTGCAATCCTGTAGTTTCAGGAATTTGTCTAGCAATATCCAGTGCTGTATCTGCATCCCGTGCATCCAACTTTGCTTGTGCTAAGTTCAGCATCTTGCGTCCAAATTCTGGAATCGATTTTTGAGCTTTTTGATAAAAGTAACTACCTTGCCCAATCGACTCGACAATTTTGATAGCTTCTTGTAAATTATCTACTACGCTGCTATTTGCTAGACTTTCAGCTTTTGCCAACTTCTCAGCATCTTCCCGCGCTGTAGTAATTAACTGGTTCAATTGGTCGTACTTAGTACTTGCCCAGTACTTATTATCCACACGCAATAATTTGGCTGACAGCATATACGCCGATTGCCAGCGGCTTTGCTGTAGTTCCTTTTCCGAGTCTTGGTAGATTCCTTCTGCCTTCGACCAGATGGACTGCCATTTGGCAACTTGCTCGTTTACTAGTTGGTAGGCTGGCAGGTCTTCAGGTATTTTTTGAGCAATAGCGATCGCTTCGTCTATATTTCCTGACTGGAAACTCTGATCAGCTAACTGTAAAATATCCCGCGACCATTCTTCTACAAAACGACCAATCTCGGTATGTAATGGGTGACTTTCTGGCAGTTGTTTCACTAGGGCGATCGCTTGTAACAGATCATTTACTGTCTGCTTAGAAGCTGCTAATTGAGCGCAATGTAACCGCACCGACGCACTAGCCAAAGGCCAAAAAATTGATGGGCAGTTTGGGGCAGATGGCAACTTCAACAGCATTGCCATTGCCAGGAATCCGATACTGCCAGGAATCAAAGTTAGTAATAATGACCACAACACCCAGCTTTTCATCCACCGGGGCAATTTTTTGCCCTTCCTACTGAGTGTTGCAGATTCTTCTGAATGATTATTTATAGGTAATTCTTCTCCACGAGACGCTCCGCCTAGCTTGCTTCCACCAAGTGGTACGGAATCGTTTTCTTTTTGCCGCTTTACTGACTTCGAGGTAGAATCAGTAGCCGGGACAACAAATGCTTGAGTTTCACCGAATTGTTGTGTTTGGGATAAGAGTGTATTATTATCTGGCTCTCTTGCTCTGGCTGGGGGCCAACTGTCTGGAATATCCCGCTCTGTCATCTCTCACACCACAATAATTGAATAGCGCTCTGTTTTAAGTCGATAATTCCATTTTTGACATAGTAGCTTTCTCATGCCCAAAAAGCTACTTTTTTCATTATCTCTAGTTCACAGATACCATTACCATTTCCAAGCTTTAGTGTTGTTTTATACTTTATTTTGAAATTGAAGATTCTGTCTGTAAATCAACAATTAACTGAGCTAAATCATCACTACTAGCTTGGTAAACTCTGCCACAAAAATCACAAGTTGCCTCAGCACCATCATCTTTAATAATCATGTCTTGCAATTCTGCTTCTCCCAAAATCTTCAATGCTCCCAACACCCGGTCAAAAGAGCAACGACAGTGAAAGCGTAGCATTTGGCTTTCGGGAAAAATCGTTAGTCCCATGTCTCCTAGCAGATCATCAAAAATTTCGGGTAACGTCTTTCCAGCTTGCAACAACGGCGTAAATCCTGATAAAGCAGCTACTCGTGATTCCAAGGTTGCAACTAGAGCTTCGTCTCTAGCAGCTTTGGGCAACACTTGTACCAGTAAACCTCCAGCAGCCGTAACTCCACTTCCTCCCACAAATACCCCTAAAACTAGGGCTGAAGGAGTTTGTTCAGAACTTACTAGGTAATGAGCTACGTCATCACCAATCTCACCAGAAACCAGTTCTACTGTACTAGAGTAAGGGTAACCATAACCGATATCTCGTACAACGTAGAGGTACCCTTTACCTACTGCGCCCCCGACATCTAGCTTACCTTTAGCATTAGGAGGCAATTCTATAGACGGGTTTTCTACATAACCCCGTACAGTGCCATCTAATCCGGCATCTACCAATATACCACCTAAAGGGCCATCGCCCTTCACTCGGACATTGATTCTTGAGCCAGTTCGCTTCATATTGGAAGCCATTAACAACCCTGCTGCCATAGTCCGACCCAGTGCTGCCGTTCCCACATAGGAAAGCTTGTGGCGCACTCGTGCTTCTTCTGTTAAGCGTGTGCTGATCACACCTACTGCACGAATTCCACCTTCGGCTGCCGTGGCACGAATTAACTGATCCGCCATGAAAAACCTTACCAAATAGTGTCTTAGTGAAAGCCCCAGCTTTTAAGCATGGGAATGAAAATAATACTTATTATAACAAAACGTAACTTAAACATATATTTTATCAGTAGATTATAATATAGGTATGAAGGAACTAAGACTGACAATTAAATAAAAATTTCTTCCCTGAGATAAGCAATTCAAAATTCCAAATTTAAAATGAAATAACCTAATTTTAGCCAGCTTATGAACAATTACTTCTCTTTCACTAAAATGCATCTTAGCTCAGTAAGTTTAAAGCATTAAAAAAACAAAATCTATTTTAGCAAGCGTTGCAATTCAACCGAAAAATTTACTTAAGATATATCTCCCGTTAGTTTACTCTAGGAGAAGTATTGTATTTATTGAAAATCGGAAATTAATTGTTAGTCAGGAAACAAAATCTCGCACAAGTTTTTACATTAGTCTTTACCATAATAAAACAATAACTCACTCAGGTAGAGTGTAATCATTAAAAATGCTGGGTACTTTTCAACAAAGCCAACTACGGATCGAAATTGAAGCATCAGCAAGTGCAATACACGACAGCTTGCTGTATCCAAAAAAACTAGAAAAATGGCTCTTGGGGCAACGCTTTGCTTCAGGTATGCCAGAAGAGCTTCATCCAGGATTCCAGTTTACAACCTGGACTGGGCCAGTTCCGATTCATCATCAAGTCGACGTTGTTAAACCTAATTGCCTACGCTTGCTACTAAGTGGAGGAATTGACGGTTTTCACGAATGGTATTGGGGAGAAGGTTGGATACAGTCCCGCTTAGAAGGGGTGACAATTCTGCCTCTGAATTTGGGTCAAACTCTGAGTTTATTGAGCTTGCGTCAGTTTTTAGCAACTCAACAGGATGGAGAATCCCAAAAATAGCTAGAAATGCAATGTCTCTTAAGTCTATTTAATGGCGACACAAACAAAGCCTATCCCTCTTTATTTTCAAGGGTAGGCTTTTTTTCTTAAATGATTTTATCTGCTTTTTATAAGGGTTCTTAATTGTTTGCAATACCTCTGGTTTGGGTATATTAGAGACAGTAGAAAGAACATTCTGACTTCTAATTTCTTCGGAGAATGTATTTGATTATTCTAAAAATTGCTATAAATTTTCAAGCTAAACCCCAAAAAGACAAAACCACATTCAATAATTACTACTCTATTGACAATTAAGATTTAATTATCAATTTTTAAATCTTATTGGGCTTCACTACTAACACTGAGCAATTAGCCTCTTCCACGACTTGATTACTAACAGAACCTAGTACAATTCGCTTCATACCAATTAATCCACGACTGCCAATTATAATTAATTCAGTCTTATAAATATTTGCAAGGCGAATAATCTCTTCAGCAGGGTCGCCGCTTACTAGCTCTAATTCAGTTTTAACTGACACCTTTTCTTGATAAGATTGCAGTTGTTGTTCTATATGAAAATACGAAAGTGTTTGCGACTCTGGCTGAGGACGATCAGCAGGTAGTTCCATATCTGACTCGGGATTGGGAAACACATGACATAGAACAACTTTGCTATCATCTGATAGCACCAAATCATCCAAAGCCTGAATTACTCGTTCTGCAATTTCAGAACCATCCAGAGCTACCAAAATATTTTTTAGCACCGCTCTCGTCTCCTAACTCTTAAAGAGTAGACCCCTGACATAAATAAGTATCTAGCGAAAGTTTTTGCAAATGTGAACCAACCAATTTCCTTAATAAAAACTCACTTTGTTGAATAGAGAATTCGCCATATGAGATTTTTACGCTAATTTGCTCAAGTTGAGCCATAGTATTGCAGAGCTAGTCCCGTAAGTTTAGTCCTTTTGGCGTAGTGTCTCGGTAAAGTCCTGCGGCATAGCTGCGCTTACCATGCTGCGTACAAGGGAGAACTTAGCAGATAGGCTGGTCTCCCAACTGAGAGAACTAGTGAGTCAGTCCGCTTTGATAGGGGTTTCCACGCCACTGCTTTTAAGTCGGCAAAGCCAACACCTTGTACACGCCTGATGGGTGGCTTAAGGTAGGGTAGCAAGTGGCGTGATTTCCCGAGGAAATCTTTTTTGGAGTCTCCCCAAAGGAAAATTTTCCTTAGAACTGCTCGTTAACTGACTGTACAGTGGCTGCTCTAGTGAGGCTGCTGCTGTCTAAACTTTCAGTGTGAAGCCCCTGAGTGACTTTTGCCAACAGTACAACGTAGAAAAAAATTAAGCATTCCAAATCACTCTTCCTGCTGAATTCGGCGTCGTACTGAATCGGCGTGAGAAGGTAAACCTTCTGCTGTTGCTAGCACGTCAATTGCACCAGCCACCTTATATAGCGCCGCTTGTGAGTATTGAATAATACTAGAGTGTTTGAGGAAAGTTTCGACACCTAACGCCGAAGTATAGCGAGCAGCACCAGAAGTCGGCAAGGTATGGTTAGGCCCAGCCAAATAGTCTCCTACAGCTTCTGGTGTAGAGTAACCCAAGAAGATTGCTCCAGCATGGCGAATTTGTGGAATTAATGCCCAAGGATCTTTGATTTCTAACTCCAAGTGTTCAGGGGCAAATTCATTCGATAGTTCTGCTGCTGCTTCCAAGGATTCCACAACGACAATTAAACCGTAATGAGCGATCGCTTTTTCTGTGTCTATTCGCCGTGGATGATCTACTAACTGTCTCTCCACAGCTACTTGCACGTTTTTTGCCAAACTAGCATCTGTCGTCAGCAAAATTGCTGCCGCCATCGGGTCATGTTCGGCTTGGGCTAACAAATCAGTGGCGACATGCACCGGATTTGCAGTTTCATCGGCAATCACCAGCACTTCGCTTGGCCCTGCTAAAGAATCAATGCCCACAGTACCGTAGACCAGTTTTTTCGCTAGCGTCACATAAATATTCCCAGGCCCAGTAATCACATTCACTTTCGGAATTGTTTCTGTGCCATAGGCTAACGCGGCGATCGCTTGTGCGCCCCCGACACGATAAATTTCTTGTACTCCTGCTTCTTGGGCGGCCACTAAGACTGCTGGGTTAACTGTACCCCCTGCTCCGGGTGGTGTTACCATGACTACACGGGGTACACCAGCTACCTTTGCCGGCACTGAATTCATCAGCACTGTACTGGGATAGGCGGCGCGACCACCGGGTACATATAATCCTGCTCGGTCTACAGGAGTATAGCGTTTGCCCAGCACTACTTCATCATCGCCAAAGTGTACCCAGCTTTTTGGTACTCGCTGACGATGAAACGCTTCAATTTGGCGGTAAGCTAGCCGAATCGCCTGGAGCAATTCCTTAGACACCTGTTGATAAGCTGCATCCAGTTCCGAGCCTGTAACGCGCAATTCTTCGGGTGTCAGGTTTTGGTGGTCAAATTCGGCTGTGTAATGCAGTACAGCTTTGTCGCCTTGGCGCTTCACTGCTTGCAACACTTCCCGCACCGTTGCTTCCTTGTGAAGCACCTGTTCGTCATGGGTGCGATCGCAGATACGTTGTAGCTCTGCTCTGACGTCTGCCTGCTGAGTAATGATTCGCAGCATGGAGTAAGGACAATGCCAAAATTTAGAATATACCCGCCTGAGAATCAGTTTTGCTCTTTACCCACTGGGATATAGAAACTATTCTTGATTCTCTTCTCTAGCTTAACCTGGATTTTTTTGATACTCCCAAGGCTGCCAGCATATTAGATTGCTTGAAAAGGCGACTTAATTGCTCAGTCCGAAAGCTTGTTAAAGCTATCAGCAGGGAGCGGGCGTGCCAGTACCGCTACCCTTATGCCCTACACCTCACTCTTTTGGAGATGCAGGCGGTGTGATGACACATCCAGCCCCCAAATTCAAGAGGGATAGGGTCTGAGTATAATTTTTACTAATTTATTCTACTTTAGTAGCTAGGATGTGTACATCCACGATATATCGTGTCTATACATTATAAGCCCCTGAAATTTAGACTTTTACGGTTTTTTGCCTTTGAACAATGCATCCTATTTAGGACACACCGACTCAGCAGACCACCGCATTATCAGGTGGCGACTTAAAGTGACTATTTAATTGAAGTACCTAATTTTAACGCATTTCCCGAATTGAGACACACATATTTAGGGATTAGGGACTGGGGATAAGGGGTAATGGAGATTAGGAACTGAATTATTCTCAGTAGCCAGTACCAAATTTCCAATTACATCTTATGTGAATTAGGTGTTGAAATCCATGTAATTTCATTGATAATTCCCAAATTTTATTTTTGGGCAGCCCTGCAAACTCTTGTATAGCAACAGTATTTTTAAATTCACCTGAAGTGTTAATCCCCATTACCCAATCCCCAATACCTAGTTACCAATCCCCAATATCCAGTCTCTAAATGCGGTATTTATTTTTTAGGAAATTCTAACATTGGCAATATGGATGCTATATTAGTAAGTCTAGTAGTGTGTGTACATATTAATAGTCTTTTTGGAATTGACTGTGGCCAATACAAAATCTGCTCTCAAACGCGCCGAAATCGCAGAACGCAATCGGCTGCGGAATAAAGCTTATAAATCAGTGGTAAAAACGCTGATTAAAAAATACCAGAACGCTGTAGTTGTGTATGCAGCTAATCCTACCCCAGAATTAAAAGAAGAAGCGCTTTCTCGACTATCCGAGGCTTACAGCAAAATTGATAAAGCTGTAAAGCGGGGTGTCCTACATCCAAACAACGGGGCTAGGAAAAAATCAAGATTAGCTCAAAGGCTAAAACCACTTACACAAACGGCAGAGTAGTGCCAAGTCAAGAGTTCAAAGTCAATATTTTGGACTCTTAACCCTGCGGGTGACCGTAAAGCACGCCAAAGCTCATGCCAGTTGTTAATGGGAAAAACCACGCCACTAAATGGCAGTTGCTACCCTTTTCCTAGCAAAAACGCAAGCTACGCAGTAAGCGCAGCTTGCTCACAGTGCTTGACGGAAATCCATGTAGCGTTTATTAGGTGGAGAAACTTTCGATAGTTTCTCCACCTAATAAAAGTGGACTACCTCGCCTTTGGCGTTCCCTTTTTCTCTTTCTTGACTAAGATGCAGTTGATAGACACCCACGTTCATCTCAACTTTGATAGTTTCCAGCCTGATTTAGCAACAGTGCGATCGCGATGGCAACAAGCAGGTGTAGTAGGTTTAGTACATTCTTGTGTTGAGCCAGAAGAGTTCTCTAGTATCCAAGCTATAGCGCATGAGTTTCCTGAACTCAGCTTTGCTGTAGGATTACATCCTTTAGATGCTGATAAATGGAGAAGCGAGACAGCCGAGGAAATAAAATCTTTAGCTAGCTCGGACTCTAAAGTAGTAGCAATTGGGGAAATGGGGCTGGATTATTATAAAGCAGATAACTACGAGCAACAGCGGATGGTGTTTGAAGCGCAATTGGCAATCGCATCCGAACTCAACTTACCAGTGATTATTCACTGTCGTGATGCTGCTGTTGCAGTCAGAGAAGTTTTGCAAAAATGCCAGGAAAATGCAGGAGCAAAACTGCGAGGTGTGATGCACTGCTGGGGTGGAACGCCAGAAGAGACTCAATGGTTTCTTGACTTAGGCTTTTACATCAGCTTTAGCGGCACAGTAACATTCAAAAACGCCAAAGCTATCCAATCTTCAGCTGCAATGGTGAGCAGCGATCGTCTACTAATTGAAACAGACTGCCCTTTTCTCGCTCCGGTTCCCAAACGAGGGGAACGGCGCAACGAGCCAGCCTACGTCCTTTATGTTGCCGAGCAAGTAGCTAAGCTTCGTCAAGAAACAGTAGAGGCGATCGCCCATCAAACTACCCAAAATGCTTGCAAATTATTCGGTCTATCAATATAGAATACGTTTTAGTCTCTACTATATAATTCTGGTAAAAAAATAAAACTCTAGGAGGACAAAAATATGCTAAACTTAATCCCTCCAAAACACTTTGCTTGCGCCATAATGGTAAAGGAAGGAAGTAGGAATTTCTAAGTTTGAATTTTGTGTTGTTATCGACTGTAACATCCTCACATTCTCTACAAGCGGATGCTCTCAATACATGACTACCCGTGCTAACACAGGTTGAGCTAGACTTTTGCACAACATCGGCTTCTGTGTATTTACCCTATACAAAATTGTTAAAGAAAATTGCCTTGTGAGTATAACCCAGCAATATCAACCCATTGTAATCGAGAGCCAACAAGGCGCGGCTCGCTCCCTTAGTCTGAGCATATCACTGAGAGTATAAAAACTGAGTTGATTAAAGACAGATACAGCAGTGGAGAGATGCGTAGGCTAATTAACGCGCTTTTTGGAGGGTAAGTGAGGAAAATAAATCAAACTCAAGAATATCTAGAGGATTTACTCTTCTTGAATCTATATTATTATAGCTGGATTTTTCCGGTTCTGTCCCCTCATCAGGGGCAATTACCCCCTTGTCAAAAACCGCCAAATCCAGCTTTAATTGCTGCGTTTGCCTGCACCTGTAAATAGCAGGTGATGTAAAGGAGAAGTTCCCAATAATAGTTAAGGACACTGGCTAGCGATGGGAAGCGACAAACAGTAGTGTCCAAGCGAAAGTTTAACCAGGTTGACAAAGGTAGAGGCATGACTAAAGAAACATATATGGAACCCGCCTTTCTGTTGCCAGACTTGATTGAAATCCAGCGTTCAAGCTTTCGCTGGTTTTTGGAAGAAGGGTTGATAGAAGAACTTAACTCCTTTAGTCCAATCACAGATTACACTGGCAAACTAGAACTGCACTTTTTGGGTAATAACTACAAACTCAAAGAGCCAAAATACAGCGTCGAAGAAGCCAAACGGCGGGATAGTACCTATGCCGTACAAATGTATGTTCCGACACGCTTAATCAATAAAGAAACCGGGGAAATCAAAGAGCAAGAGGTATTTATTGGGGATTTGCCTTTGATGACCGACCGCGGCACGTTTATTATTAACGGGGCTGAGCGGGTGATTGTCAATCAAATTGTGCGATCGCCAGGAGTTTACTACAAATCGGAAATTGACAAAAACGGACGGCGGACTTATTCAGCTAGCTTAATTCCCAACCGGGGAGCATGGCTGAAGTTTGAAACAGACCGTAACGATTTGGTGTGGGTACGCATTGATAAAACCCGCAAGCTTTCAGCACAAGTGCTATTGAAAGCCTTGGGTTTATCAGACAACGAAATCTTTGATGCCTTACGTCACCCCGAATATTTCCAAAAAACCATCGAAAAAGAAGGGCAATTTTCTGAAGAAGAAGCCCTGATGGAGTTGTATCGCAAATTACGTCCAGGTGAACCGCCGACAGTGTTGGGTGGTCAACAACTCCTAGATTCTCGTTTCTTTGACCCGAAACGTTATGACCTTGGTCGCGTCGGTAGGTACAAGCTAAACAAGAAATTACGGCTTTCTGTACCCGACACAATGCGCGTGCTGACTGCTGGAGACATTTTGGCAGCAGTCGATTACCTAATTAACCTAGAGTATGACATTGGTAACATTGATGACATCGACCATTTAGGAAATCGCCGAGTCAGAAGTGTGGGCGAATTGTTGCAGAACCAAGTCCGGGTAGGCTTAAACCGCCTAGAAAGAATCATTCGGGAACGGATGACCGTATCTGATGCTGAAGTACTGACCCCCGCTTCCTTGGTCAACCCGAAACCATTGGTAGCAGCGATTAAAGAATTCTTTGGCTCTAGTCAGTTGAGTCAGTTCATGGATCAAACCAATCCTTTAGCAGAACTGACACACAAACGGCGTCTCAGCGCCCTTGGCCCTGGTGGTTTAACTCGTGAACGTGCCGGGTTTGCCGTGCGAGATATTCATCCTTCACACTACGGACGTATTTGCCCGATTGAGACACCAGAAGGCCCCAACGCTGGTTTGATTGGCTCCTTGGCTACCCATGCCAGAGTTAACCAATACGGTTTCTTAGAAACACCCTTTAGACCAGTGGAAAACGGGCGGGTGCGATTTGATGTCCAGCCAGTGTACATGACAGCCGATGAAGAAGACGACTTGCGGACTGCTACCGGTGATATTCCCTTAGATGAAAACGGTTACATTAAAGGGCCACAAGTGCCAGTACGCTATCGGCAAGATTGGGCTACCACAACGCCAGAGCAAGTAGACTACGTAGCAGTCTCTCCTGTGCAGATTGTATCGGTAGCTACTAGCATGATTCCCTTCTTGGAGCATGACGACGCTAACCGGGCGCTGATGGGATCGAATATGCAACGGCAGGCAGTACCCTTACTCAAACCAGAGCGTCCTTTGGTGGGTACAGGTTTGGAAGCTCAGGGAGCAAGAGACTCCGGGATGGTAATTGTATCCCGCACCGATGGCGATGTCACCTATGTAGATGCCACAGAGATTCGTGTGCGTCCTAAACCCAATGCCTCAGAAGTTAAGTACTATCTTTCCAAGTATCAACGTTCCAACCAAGACACTTGTTTGAACCAAAAGCCCCTCGTGCGAATTGGTGAACGCGTTGTAGCAGGTCAAGTACTAGCTGATGGTTCCTCTACCGAAGGTGGGGAATTAGCGCTCGGACAAAATATCGTTGTCGCTTATATGCCTTGGGAAGGCTATAACTACGAAGACGCGATTTTGATTTCCGAAAGATTGGTACAGGATGATGTCTATACCTCAATTCACATTGAAAAATATGAAATTGAAGCTAGACAGACGAAACTGGGGCCAGAAGAAATCACCAGGGAAATTCCCAACGTTGGGGAAGATGCTTTACGGCAGTTGGATGAGCAGGGAATCATTCGGATTGGCGCATGGGTAGAAGCTGGAGATATCTTGGTAGGAAAAGTTACCCCCAAAGGTGAATCTGACCAACCACCAGAAGAAAAGCTATTGCGGGCGATTTTCGGAGAAAAAGCGCGGGATGTCCGGGATAATTCCCTACGAGTACCCAACGGTGAAAAAGGGCGCGTAGTTGACGTGCGTCTGTTTACCCGTGAGCAAGGCGATGAATTGCCACCAGGAGCCAATATGGTAGTCCGGGTGTATGTCGCTCAAAAACGCAAAATCCAAGTTGGTGACAAAATGGCGGGACGCCACGGTAATAAGGGAATCATTTCCCGAATTTTGCCAGTGGAAGATATGCCTTATTTGCCTGATGGTTCTACAGTAGACATCGTACTTAACCCCTTGGGCGTACCCAGCCGGATGAACGTCGGGCAGGTATTTGAGTGTCTATTGGGTTGGGCTGGTCATAATTTGGGAGTGCGATTTAAAATTACTCCCTTTGACGAAATGTACGGTGAAGAGTCATCCCGCAGAATTGTACATGGCAAGTTGCAAGAAGCCAGAGACGAAACAGGCAAAGATTGGGTATATAACCCAGATGATTCAGGCAAAATTATGGTCTTTGATGGTCGCACGGGCGAAGCATTTGACCGGCCTGTAACTGTGGGTGTGGCTTATATGCTGAAGCTAGTACATTTGGTGGACGACAAAATTCACGCTCGTTCTACAGGGCCATACTCGCTGGTTACTCAACAACCCTTGGGTGGTAAAGCACAGCAGGGTGGTCAGCGGTTTGGGGAAATGGAAGTATGGGCATTGGAAGCCTTTGGTGCAGCTTACACCTTACAGGAATTGCTCACAGTCAAATCCGACGATATGCAAGGGCGGAATGAAGCGCTAAATGCGATCGTTAAAGGTAAAGCAATTCCTCGACCAGGTACGCCGGAATCCTTTAAGGTACTGATGCGCGAACTGCAATCATTGGGCTTAGACATCGCTGTACACAAGGTAGAGACACAGGCAGATGGTAGTTCTTTAGATGTAGAAGTCGATTTGATGGCAGACCAATCAGCCCGACGCACTCCTCCACGACCTACCTATGAATCTCTTTCTCGTGAATCGTTAGATGACGACGAATAAATAAGGGATAGGGTATGGGGCATCGGGCATTGAGAATACTAAATAATGCCCAATGCCCCATCATCAACGTTTCAAAACTAAATATACTCAAAACTCAGAACTCAGCACTTAAGTATGAGACCCGCCCAAACTAATCAGTTTGACTACGTAAAAATCGGCTTGGCTTCCCCTGAACGCATTCGCCAGTGGGGCGAGAGAACATTGCCCAATGGTCAGGTAGTCGGTGAAGTCACCAAGCCAGAAACAATTAACTACCGAACTCTGAAGCCGGAGATGGACGGCTTATTCTGTGAACGGATTTTTGGCCCCGCAAAAGATTGGGAATGCCATTGTGGTAAGTATAAAAGAGTACGCCACAGAGGTATTGTTTGTGAGCGATGTGGGGTAGAAGTCACAGAGTCGCGGGTGCGTCGTCACCGCATGGGCTATATTAAACTTGCCGCACCAGTAGCTCACGTCTGGTATCTCAAAGGCATTCCTAGCTATATTTCCATCCTGCTGGATATGCCCTTGCGGGATGTCGAGCAGATTGTCTATTTCAACTCTTATGTCGTCCTGAGTCCAGGTAATGCTGAGACCTTAACTTACAAACAGTTACTGAGTGAAGACCAGTGGCTAGAAATTGAAGACCAAATTTATAGCGAAGATTCTCAGTTACAAGGCGTAGAAGTAGGTATTGGGGCTGAGGCACTGCTGCGATTGTTGGCTGATATCAATTTAGAGCAAGAAGCCGAAAGCTTACGAGAAGAAATTGGCAATGCCAAAGGGCAAAAGCGAGCCAAGCTAATTAAGCGACTACGGGTGATTGACAATTTCATCGCCACTGGTTCCAAGCCAGAGTGGATGGTAATGGCAGTCATTCCTGTGATTCCCCCCGACTTGCGCCCAATGGTGCAGCTAGATGGCGGTCGCTTTGCCACTAGCGATTTGAACGATTTGTATCGGCGGGTAATTAACCGTAATAATCGCTTGGCACGTTTACAAGAAATTTTGGCCCCAGAGATTATTGTGCGGAACGAAAAGCGGATGCTGCAAGAAGCAGTGGATGCTTTGATTGACAATGGTCGTCGGGGACGCACTGTAGTAGGGGCAAATAACCGACCCCTGAAATCTTTGTCCGACATTATTGAAGGTAAGCAAGGACGTTTCCGACAAAACTTGTTGGGTAAACGGGTTGACTACTCTGGACGTTCGGTAATTGTAGTCGGGCCAAAGCTGAAGATTCACCAGTGCGGTTTGCCAAGAGAAATGGCGATAGAGCTATTTCAACCGTTTGTGATTAATCGCTTGATTCGCAGTGGCATGGTGAATAACATCAAAGCTGCGAAAAAACTGATATCTCGCAATGATCCCAGTGTCTGGGATGTACTCGAAGAAGTGATTGAAGGACACCCAGTACTCTTGAACCGCGCACCGACGTTGCACCGTTTGGGTATTCAGTCTTTTGAACCAATTTTGGTAGAAGGTAGAGCGATTCAATTGCATCCTCTCGTTTGTCCAGCGTTTAATGCTGACTTTGACGGTGACCAAATGGCGGTACACGTGCCACTATCGTTAGAAAGTCAAGCAGAGGCGCGGTTGTTGATGCTAGCTTCTAACAATATTTTGTCACCAGCTACGGGTAAACCCATTATTACGCCTAGTCAAGATATGGTGTTGGGGGCATATTACTTAACAGCTGAAAACCCCGAAGCCAAAAAAGGTGTAGGCAAGTACTTTGCTTCCTTAGATGACGTAATTATGGCGTTTCACCAAGGGGAAATTGACTTACACGCCTATATCTACGTGCGGTTTGACGGAGAACTAGAATCAGACCAAGAAGATACAGAACCCTTGGAAGTGACAGAAAACAACGACGGCAGCCGAACATTGCTCTATAAGTTCCGCCGAGTCAGACATGACGGTCAAGGAAATCTGCTTTCTCAGTATATATACACAACGCCTGGTCGCGTTATTTACAATAAAGCCATTCAGGAAGCATTAGCAAGTTAGGGAATAGGGCATGGCGCATAGGGAAGACAGTTCCAATGCCCAATGCCCAATGCCCAATCGCCCATCCCCAATGACTCAGGACTCAGGACTAATGACTAACGAAAAAATGATTTTTCGCAATCGCGTAGTTAACAAAAGTCAACTGCAAAAATTAATCTCTTGGGCGTTTACGCATTATGGTACGGCGCGAACCGCGGTGATGGCGGATAAACTAAAAGATTTAGGATTTCGCTACGCTACCAAAGCTGGGGTTTCTATCAGTGTAGATGACTTGATGGTGCCACCAAGTAAGCGATCGCTCTTAGAAGCAGCAGAAGAAGAAATTCGTGCTACCGAAACCCGTTACCAACGGGGTGAAATCACAGAAGTAGAACGCTTCCAAAAAGTAATCGACACCTGGAATGGTACTAGTGAAGCCCTAAAAGACGAAGTAGTCGTCCACTTCAAAAAGACCAATCCTCTAAACTCTGTCTACATGATGGCGTTTTCCGGGGCGCGGGGTAACATCTCCCAAGTCCGGCAATTGGTGGGGATGCGGGGGCTGATGGCAGATCCCCAAGGGGAAATTATTGACTTGCCAATTAAAACCAACTTCCGCGAAGGACTCACCGTCACGGAATATATTATTTCGTCTTACGGGGCGAGAAAAGGATTAGTCGATACAGCCTTACGCACGGCTGACTCTGGTTATCTAACCCGTCGTCTGGTAGACGTATCCCAGGACGTGATTATTCGGGAATTCGACTGTGGTACTACCAGAGGAATTCCGATTCGGCCAATGACAGAAGGAGCCAAAACCTTAATTCCTCTAGCAACACGCTTGATGGGACGGGTAATTGGCGAGGATGTAATACATCCAACCACAAAAGAAGTGATTGCACCACGCAATACCCCAGTTTCTGAGGACTTGGCGAACGCCATTCAAAAAGCTGGGGTGAGTGAAGTCTTCATGCGGAGTCCCTTGACTTGCGACGCAGCACGTTCCGTCTGCCAACACTGCTACGGCTGGAGTTTAGCCCACGCCAAAATGGTGGACTTGGGTGAAGCTGTGGGAATTATTGCTGCCCAAAGTATCGGCGAACCTGGAACCCAGCTCACCATGCGGACATTCCACACAGGTGGTGTGTTTACTGGAGAAGTCGCGCAACAAGTGCGCTCTAAAATTGATGGAACTGTCAAGCTTCCCCGCAAACTGAAAACCAGAACATATCGTACCCGCCACGGTGAAGATGCTCTGTATGTTGAAGCTAACGGCATCTTGATCTTGGAACCTAAAAAAGAAGGTTCGGAAACTCCACCAAACCAAGAAGTTCATTTGACTCAAGGTTCCACACTATATGTATTTGATGGAAATCAGGTAAAACAGGGTCAGCTGTTGGCAGAAGTTGCCCTTGGTGGACGCACAACTCGTACCAATACAGAAAAAGCTGTTAAAGATGTAGCCTCTGACTTGGCAGGGGAAGTGCAATTTGCGGAAGTAGTTCCAGAACAAAAAACAGACCGTCAGGGTAATACCACAACCACAGCAGCACGGGGTGGTTTGATTTGGATTTTGTCCGGGGAAGTTTATAACTTACCCCCAGGTGCAGAATTAGTGGTCAAAAATGGTGATGCGATCGCTTCGAATGGAGTCTTAGCAGAAACCAAGTTAACTACTGTGCATGGCGGTGTCGTGCGGTTGCCGGAAGCTACCCCTGGTAAAAGTACTAGAGAAATTGAGATTATCACCGCTTCTGTGGTCTTAGACCAAGCAACAGTGACAGTCCAAAGTTCCCAAGGTCGCAATAACTACTTAGTTTCCACTGGCAATAATCAGGTATTCAACCTCAGAGCTACCCCAGGCACAAAAGTGCAAAATGGTCAAGTAGTCGCTGAGTTAATTGATGACCGTTATCGCACAACCACTGGTGGCTTCCTGAAATTCGCAGGCGTCGAAGTTCAGAAAAAAGGTAAAGCCAAGCTGGGTTACGAAGTGGTTCAGGGAGGTACACTGCTGTGGATTCCGGAAGAAACCCACGAAGTTAACAAAGATATTTCCTTACTACTAGTCGAAGACGGGCAGTTTGTCGAAGCTGGCAGCGAAGTAGTCAAAGATATCTTCTGTCAAACCAGTGGTGTGGTAGAAGTCACTCAGAAAAACGATATTCTCCGGGAAGTAGTGATTAAGCCCGGTGAATTGTTAATGGTAGACGATCCAGAAGCAGTCATCGGGCGAGATAACACCTTTGTGCAACCGGGTGAAGAATTCCAAGGATCAGTCGCCACAGAACTGCGCTATATCCAGTACGTGGAGACACCAGAAGGCCCAGCCCTGTTAAGTCGTCCGGTAGTGGAGTTCGCTGTACCCAGCAATCCGGATGTGCCATCGACTACATCTGTAAGTCAGCAAACCGGACGCTCTATTGAGTTACGCGCTGTGCAACGGTTGCCTTACAAAGATTCGGAACGCGTCAAGTCTGTTGAAGGTGTAGAACTACTGCGAACCCAGCTAGTGTTGGAAATTGAGCAGGAAGGCGAACAAGACCACAACGCTTCTCCCCTAGCAGCAGATATTGAATTGGTACAAGATACCGAAGATCCAGAGGTTCAGCGCTTACAACTAGTAATTTTGGAGTCCTTGGTAATTCGTCGGGATATTACCGCCGATGCTACTCAAGGTAGCACCCAGACAACTTTGGAAGTGCAGGATGGGTTAAGTATTGCTCCAGGATCTGTGGTTGCACGTACCCAAATCTTATGTAAAGAAGGTGGTATTGTACGTGGCGTACAAAAAGGAACCGAAAACGTACGTCGCTGCTTGGTGTTGCGCCAAACTGACATGATCACTGCGAACAGTAGTTCACAGCCGAAAGTGAAAGCGGGTGACTTAGTAGTAGAAGGTGCAGAAATTGCCCCCGGAGTCTTCGCTGAAGAATCAGGGCAAGTAGCAGATGTTAAGAAAAATGCTACCGCCGCATCTCCTGCTGGTGAATCAGCACTGGCTACTCAAAACTACGCTATCACTATCCGCGTTGGTCGTCCCTACCGAGTCAGCCCTGGTGCTGTGTTACAGGTAGAAGATGGGGATTTGGTACAACGGGGCGATAACTTGGTGTTGTTGGTGTTTGAACGCGCCAAAACCGGAGATATTATTCAAGGTTTGCCCCGGATTGAAGAACTGCTTGAAGCTCGTAAACCGAAAGAAGCGTGCATTCTGTGTCGGCGAGCGGGAGAAGTCAAGGTAGTTTATGGTGATGGTGATGAAGCGATCGCCATTAAGGTGGTAGAACAAAATGGTGTAGTCACAGATTACCCTCTAGGCCCAGGACAAAATTTGATTGTGCCAGATGGATCTTTTGTGGCAGCGGGACAACCGTTAAGCGACGGCCCATCCAACCCCCACGAAATTTTGGAAATCTTCTTCAGCTTGGGTTCTGAAGATGGAATCTACGCTTGCGCTAGCCATGCCTTGCAGAAAGTGCAAACATTTTTGGTGAATGAAGTGCAGATGGTGTATCAGTCCCAAGGGATTGATATTGCCGACAAGCACATCGAAGTGATTGTTCGCCAGATGACTAATAAAGTGCGGATTGATGATGGTGGTGATACCACCATGCTTCCTGGCGAATTGGTAGAGTTGCGCCAAGTTGAGCAGGTGAACGAAGCTATGGCAATCACTGGCGGTGCTAGGGCGCAGTATACCCCAGTATTGTTAGGGATTACCAAAGCATCTTTGAACACTGACAGCTTTATTTCCGCTGCATCCTTCCAAGAGACAACACGGGTACTAACCGAAGCAGCTATTGAAGGTAAATCTGACTGGCTGCGCGGTCTCAAAGAAAACGTAATTATCGGGCGCTTGATTCCGGCTGGTACTGGGTATAATGCCTATGAAGAACCGGGTGCGATCGATGAATATGCTGCTCTTGAAAGCACCAGTGTCTTAGATGAAGTTGATGATCCGCTGGATATGGTTCTGGACGACCGTACAGCTCGTGCCTATAATTTAGATTCTCCTTCCCTGGCGGAATCTGGATTTGGCAGACGTACAGAAAGGTCAATTCTAGATGACGACGATGAATTAATCGCTGATCAAATAGTAGACGTCGTAGACGAAGACGACTTTGAGGAAGACGAAGAGGAAGACGACGAAGACGATTTCGACGACGAGTAAAGTCAAAGTCTAAAAAATAAAAAGGCAAAAGAAGTTTTTCTTTTGCCTTTTTATTTTGGTGTTAATAAATAGATTTAAGTCTTATACCAATTTAAAAAAAGAATGTGACAAATAAACCATGCTGTAGAGACGCGATTCATCGCGTCTTCACCCAAGGATGTGTTGCAATCATTAATTGAATTGGTATTACACAAATTCATGATTCTTAATCATCCTAGCTTCCTTATATAGCTGACAGAAGTACCACAATCTAATAGGCTGATTTTAAAGTGGTGATTTTTAATAAAGCTCATTTGTTCAAAAAGCTAGGCTTTATTGACTAGCATTTTAAAATAACTATGTGCTAAATGTTGCCTAGCCTCTATCATCACTCAGCTGTTAATAACTACCTGTACAGAAAATGCCCATTAAAATTGTCCCCAGCTTTGACAGCAGTTTCACTCTCGAAGCCCAAGCTAAAGAAAATCTATTTAAATTATTGATCAGCGAAGCTTTTTTAAACCAAATCTGTCAACAGTTGCAGTGTAAAAAAGTTGAATTTACAGAATTACTTTTTCAGCCAGTTCCTTATAGCTTAACTACTACTAAAGGAATGCCAGCAGAATTTGAAAAGTATCATGAATCTGATGAATATGCCATCATCAATGTACCGCCAAATTTCATGTTCAGTGCAAAGATTTTTAAACCCAGTCGCCTTTGTGCAATTTACCATAAAATTGAGTAATGGGTAATTTTGAAAATAATTTTTCCCAATAAGCGGTTTTAAATTACGAAAGCAAATAACAAGTTTTATATTTGATGTATGGCTACTGAAACGAATTTTCCTTCTTTAGCAACCTTAGAATACACTCCTTACATTGATGATACTGGTCAACTCCCTGAACAATTTCAAGGCAAAATAGGAGTCTACGCTATTTTTGATCAAGAAAAAGTGCTGCAATTTATCGGCTATTCTCGTGACATTTATCTCAGCCTCAAACAGCATTTAGTACGTCAGCCGCAACAATGCTATTGGGTGAAAGCTCAAACTATTGAACGCCCTAGCCGCACAGTTTTAGAAAGCATTGAGAATGCTTGGATTGCTGAAAATGGCAGTATGCCAGTAGGAAATGGCAATGACAAGGAGAAATGGACTCAACCTATTGATGTAAAAGTGGTAATGACGCCTGAAGAACAAGCACGTTATCAAAATCCAATGAATGATGAATTGTCACAAATTAAAATCATTAAAAATGTAGCACGGCGAGTAGAAGCGGAAATTTTAACGCTGTTAGAAACGCGTGGTTTGCAAATACAATTTCGCTTTAATCCTAAATTAAAAGAAGAAGGGTTACTCGATTTGAAATGAAGTAGTTTTTGGGAAAACTATCTTATGAATATCGTTTGTAACCTTCCATGACAATACAACTGCTTAATGACCGCTATCAGGTTATCCGCACACTTGGTGCTGGTGGGTTTGGTGAAACCTATCTAGCAGAAGACACGTATATGCCCTCAAAACGGCACTGCGTGGTCAAACAACTCAGACCGATTCAAAACAATCCCCAGATTTACAAGCTGGTACAAGAAAGGTTTCAGCGAGAAGCGGCAATTTTAGAAGAACTTGGCGGCGCTACTGACCAAATCCCTGCGTTGTACGCTTATTTCTCTGTAAATGGGCAATTTTACTTAGTTCAGGAGTGGATTGAAGGCGACACTCTAACATCCAAAGTCCAGCAACAGGGGTCATTTAGTGAAAACGCTGTCCAAGAAATCTTTCTAAATTTGTTACCTGTCCTAGATTATGTCCACTCTAAGCACATTATTCATCGCGATATTAAACCGGATAACATCATGGTGCGTCATCGTGATGGTAAAACGATACTGATTGATTTTGGTGCTGTGCGGGAATCAATGGGAACAGTAGTGAATTCCCAAGGGAATCCTACTAGTTCGATTGTGATTGGTACTCCTGGATATATGCCAAGTGAACAAGCCGCAGGTAGACCAGTTTATTCTAGTGACTTATACAGCTTAGGTATGACAGCAATTTATTTGCTGACTGGGATGCAACCGCAACAATTAGAAACAGACTCGCAGACTGGTGAGATTGTGTGGCGACAGTATGCGAGTCATGTTAGCCCAATCATGGCAGAGGTAATAGATAAAGTAATTGCTTATCATCCACGCGATCGCTATCCTACCGCAAGAGCGATGCTGGATGCTTTGCAAAGTACAACAAATCCAATTCCACCAACACAACCATTTTTCACTCAACCGTCTGTTACTCAACCGACTGTGGTATCTGCACCACCACTTCCCACGATTCCTGCGTCTCCCCAACCTACTCGTGAAGGTAATCGACCGAATGGTCTCCTCATCGGTGGTTTAATTGCAGGTGGGTTAATTGGTGCATCTGTGATTGTGAGTCAGGCGTTACCAAAATTCTCTCAACCTGTAGCAGAAAATCCGGTGTCACCTTCAGAAACACCATCAACTGTTACACCTCAAGTTTCCCAAACTCCAGCTGTTTCTCCTTTTTCAACGCCATCAATTGTGACACCCCAAGTTACACAAACTCCAGATGTTTCTCCCTCTTCAACGCCGTCAATTGTTACACCTCAAGTTACACAAACTTCAACTATTTCATCTATTCCTAGTTCATCAATACAACCAGTTGATATTACAACTACAAACAATTATTTCTGGCTTTCTCAACAACCTGTAACTGATGCAGATTTGGATGGGAAAGATGGTTTTGAATTGGATATTATGCGAAATTCCATTTTCGCTCGTCATGGTCGGCGTTTTGAAACCCCTGGTTTACAAGATTACTTTAATAACCAATCTTGGTATCGTCCTATATATTCATCAAAGCAGTTTCCTTCTAAGCTGCTATCAAAATTAGAGCAGCGAAATGTAGACTATATTGCTAAATATCAAGACCGTAATAATCTCAGATATTTTAAGAAATAATATTTTTATCTCATGCAGAGACGCAGAGGCGCAGAGAAAGAGTAAGAGAATAAACTTAGTTAAAAAATATCTTTGCGCTTCTGTAAAAAAAATGTCGCAATCAAATAAACTACGGCGTGTACTAATAAAATTCCCCAATTCAAAATCAAATTTTCCCAAGTTGGATCGTAAACAGATGTTATTTCAAATGGCTGCGGAACTATACTACCATCTGGTAATTTTGTGGGTGCTGGAACTAAGCCGTTTACATTAACTAAAGTACCATAAGCTCCCACTGACCAACGACTTAACATCAGCCAGGATAAGAATTTATTTATAACACCTTCTGTTTTAAATAAAACTCCAGAAAAGATAATTTGTGGTAGCAATAGTAACGGTAAAGCACTATTCGCCTGACTACTATTTTTTACAGTTGTGGAGACGAGTAAACCTAAGCTGATACTAGCTAACAAAGTCAGAAAGGCTGTGATTGCTAATCCTAGATGCCAAGAAATCAATTCTGGTTTAGGAGATTTAAAACCTATAAAAATTACTACAACCATTAACAAGGTTTGCACTATTGCTAAGCCTGATAAAATTGTAACTTTGGAACTTAAATAAGCTAACAATCCTAAATTTACCAATCGTTCTCGGAGGTAAATTGCTGACTCCTTGACAATCTCTTGCAAAGAACTAGAAAGTCCTACCCACAAGGCAGCACAAGTAAAGACAAATAAGACCCGCAATGCTAATGGTGCTAAACTAGGATCTGGTTTATCGCCTAAAACAAAAGCTGTTTTATCTTTAAGTGCTAAAGTTATGAGACCAATACTAATAGGTGCAGTCAAAAGAGAGAGGACAAGATTAACGCGATCGCGCAATATTAATTGTAAGTAACGCTGCGTTAATAAAAACCATTGCTGTAAAAATGAAACTTTCTTACGTGTAGGCGCTACAGACTTGGTTACTTTTTGATTTTCCGAACTAATTTGATTGGTAATATATTGCTGATAATAGCTAGATTGACGAAAAATATTCGCATATTGAATAACTTCTGGCTCTTGTTCAAGTTTGATATAAATATCAGCAAAGTCTTGAACACCGAAAAAGGTTAAAGCTTCTTGGGGAGTACCAAAATAGCAGAGTTTTCCACCTAGACCCAGAAATACAATGCGATCGCATTCGGTAATATTAGCCGTTGCATGAGTCACCAAAATAATTGTTCTCCCCCCCTGATGCGCTAACTCCTTCAATAGCTGCATCATCTGTTTATCTAATCCTGGATCAAGTCCAGAGGTTGGTTCATCTAAAAAGAACAATTTAGGATCAGCTAGTAACTCTACCCCGATGCTGACTCTTTTTCGTTGTCCACCGCTGAGATCGTTTACTAAAGCATTCCGGCGATGGGTCATTTTAATCGCGTCTAATGCCTCATCTACTACTTGTTTGAGATTAATATCTGGTGGTAATCGCAGCTTGGCTGCGTAAGTTAAAACTTCTGCAACTGTTAATTCTCGGTGGATAATATCATCTTGTGGGACATAACCAATTTGATTACGATAAATATTAAAGTTTTTCTGTAAATCTTCCCCGTTTAAATGCACTATACCTTCAGTTGTTTTTTCAACTCCCAAAAGTGTCCGCATCAAAGTTGATTTACCCGCACCACTTCCCCCCACCAAAGCGACAAATTGTCCCGGTTCAATCGCAAAAGATAAGTTATCGAGTCGCCGCTTACCGTTAGTTTCTAAGATTAAACTGTGCGCCTCTAGACGAATGCGATCGCCTTGATCGAGAATTTCTAAATTATCATCACGTAAAACTAGGGTAAAAGGCCCAATCCGAATTTTTGCACCGTTGAATAGCGTTGCTGTCCCCGTGACTTGTTGACCATTGACAAAAACGCCGTTGGTGCTGTAATCACGCAGAATGTAGCGTCCTTGAGCATCAGTGTCAATTGTCGCATGGCGGCGAGAAACTGTAGGAGCTTCCAATTGCAAATTAGCATTTGGATCACGTCCGAGTAAAATCGACTTTTGCTTTAACGAAATTGACCGTTGTTTTGGTGTAGTAATCGATTGCGCGTTGGAGGGATTGAAATATTTGACTTGAATTAGTTGATTGGGATTTTGCGAAATTTGAATTTCAATCCCATTTGTTAAGAGGTAGCCTGCTGTCGGGGTAATCAAAGAATGATTGATATATAGCTTGTTGCTACTGGGTTTTTTACCATCGCCGTCATAGATGCGATAGTCTTCGCCATCTCTGCTTAATACTGCTTGACAACGGGAAACAACTTCCCACTCTTGAGGAATTACTAAATCAGCAATATGAGGGTCGCGTCCCATAATATGCTGCGGCTTGCCGAGTTTTAAGTATAGAGTTTGACCTTGATTATTTAACTGCAAATAAGGGTTAGTGCTTAAAATAGTCTGACTTTGTTCAGGTTGTGGTTTCATATATTGTGTTGAGGAATCAAAGTATGTTTACTACCTATGAAAATTCGAAAAGTAAATTACAATACTTAATTTGTTATAAATATTCAATTTATTTAAGTATAAAAAGTTTATAATATAAGGCCTTAAACTATCAAGCTGTAAGACTGAAATATAGCAATATAGCCAAAATCAGTTTAAAACGCCCAGACACACCAATTAGTGCAGAAATGATTTCTACCAGAAGTTACCTTTAAATACTGAGGTATAAAATTATGCAAGAAATTGAAAGATTCTTTAGCAACTTGTTCAGTGGCATCATTAGCCGCTTTAAGTACTCGGCGATGGATGCTGCTGAACGCAAAACCAGAGAAGTCATTGATCAGCAGATGGAACAGCGGCGAAAACCCAAGCCAACGGATCAAGAAGACCGCCAATAGCACAGTCTTCTGAGAATAAGGTCAAAACAAGTAAAATAGACTCTTTTGTATTGACTATTTGTGAGCCCATATAAAGATGGCGATCGCTGTTAGAAACTCTCAAGATAGCCACTCAGACATCCATGCAAGCCTAGTGCTTACCGATTTTTAAGTGGGAATCTGAAATCATTAATTAAATAGCGATCGCTTCCCACACTTAACTCTGTCTACCAACTACTTTTAATTAAACTCTGCCTACGGTAACCCAAGTGAGATAAACTCATAGGCGTTCATCGATTGAATTGTAAAAAAAACTTTTAAATTTCATCTCTGCTAACGAAAAAACTCAGTAGCAGAAAAAAAAATGGGTCAATAACACAAAAAAATTTATCCTTATCGGCGCTAAATTATGCAAATACAGCTAAACAACCGCTATCGAGTAATTCGGACTTTGGGAGGCGGTGGGTTTGGTGAAACTTTTCTGGCGGAAGATACTCAAATGCCTTCCAACCGCCGTTGTGTAATTAAACAGCTAAGACCAATTCAAAACAACCCTCAGATTTATCAGTTGGTGCAAGAAAGGTTTCAACGGGAAGCGGCAATTTTAGAAGAACTCGGCGGCGCAACTGACCAAATTCCCACCTTGTATGCCTACTTTCAGACAGATGGGCAATTTTATTTAGTTCAAGAGTGGGTTGAAGGTGATACCTTAACTGCGAAAGTCCAGCAAGTAGGATTTTTAAGCGAAAGTTCAGTACGAGAAATATTATTAAACTTATTACCGATATTAGAATACGTACACAATAAACGAATTATCCATCGCGATATCAAACCAGATAACATCATCTTGCGTCATCGCGATGGCAAGCCAGTACTAATTGATTTTGGTGCAGTAAGGGAATCAATGGGAACAGTAATGAATTCCCAAGGGCTACCTACCAGTTCGATTGTGATTGGAACACCTGGGTTTATGCCAAGTGAACAAGCCGCAGGTAGACCACTTTATTCTAGTGATTTATACAGTTTAGGAATTACAGCAATTTATCTCTTAACAGGGAAACAACCACAAGACTTAGAGATAGATTCACGCACTGGTGAAATTATTTGGCATAGACATGCCTTAAGTGTTAGCCCGACAATGGCAGCAGTGATAGATCGGGCTATAGCTTATCATCCGCGCGATCGCTTCGCCACCGCCAGAGAAATGCTAGATGCTTTACATGGGGCAGCAAGTTTCCCGGCAACAGTACCTTATATTCAACCACCGATAGCAGTAACTACACCAGTAGCACCAATTCAACCACCAGCCGTAAATACACCACCTTCCCCAACATTGCCAAACACAGTTGCCGTCAGTCCAGGCACTTCCTCGCAATCAAGCAATCAAGGTAGTGGACAGAGGGGAATATTTCTCGCCAGTTTGATTACAGGCGGTTTAATTGGTGCTGCAATCATCATTGGTTTTGCCCTCAACAGATCACCTCAATCAGTAACACAGTCAACCACTGTATCGGATGCCACAACAAACACCCAAGCAGAAAATACACCAACACCCAGACAATCGGCAGTTTCCAGCACTCCCGAACCTACCCCAACCAACGACGAACCACGGGATATAGTGCCACCTTTGCGATCGCCTTTTCCTACTAATAGCGATTCAAGCCCCACTCCATCTACAACACAGCCACAAGTTGAGAGACCATCACCAGAACAAGCTGTGCAAAATTATTATGCAACCATCAATCAAGGTGAGTATCAAGCTGCCTGGAATCAGCTATCTCCTAACTACCAAAATAATCGGCGTCTTCACCCAAATGGTTATCTTTCTTACATCGACTGGTGGGGAGGAAGGGTTCAAAGCGTAGATGTTGAACAAGTTAATTTAGTACAAGCAAATACAGAAACGGCTACTGTCGATGCTCAATTTAAATACATGATGAAAAGTGGAAAAATAGTGCCTGGTTCTGTGCGTTTCTCGCTTTTATGGGATGCTGAAAATAGTAAATGGGTTGTTAGTGATGCCAATTAGGTATCTCACGCAGAGGAGGACACTTGCGTGGGCGGCTCTGCCGACTTGAGCAAATTGTCCGTCGCGCAGAGACGCAGAGGGGATGAGAGGAAGATGAGGGAGAATAATTGTTTGTCCCCCACTCCCTAACTCCTAACTCCTGTACAGACGCGTAGACGCTCGAAAAGCGGCTTCTCGTAAGAGTATAATCGCGTCTCTACTCTTAATTCCTGTACAGACGCGATTAATCGCGTCTCTACTCCCTATCTCCGTAACTTTTTATGACAATAACGCTGCTAAATAATCGCTATCAAGTCATTCAGGTAATCGGTGCTGGTGGGTTTGGTGAAACCTTTCTGGCAGAAGACACTCATATGCCTTCTCGCCGTCGTTGTGTAATCAAGCAACTCAAACCAGTAACCAGTAATGATCCAAAAACCTACCAAATAATTCAACAGCGGTTTGAACGAGAAGCAGCAACTTTGGAGTATCTGGGCGAAAGTAGTGACCAAATTCCCAAACTCTACGCCTACTTTTCTGAGAACGGGCAGTTTTACCTTGTCCAGGAATGGATTCACGGTCAAACCCTGACAAAAATTGTCGAAACTAAAGGATACGAGAGTGAAACCGTTGTCAAGCAAATTCTCTTGGATCTACTGCCAGTATTGAATTATGTTCACAGCAAAGGGATTATTCACCGCGATATCAAACCTGATAACATCGTTCTTCGTTCCGTAGATGGCAAACCAGTTTTGATTGATTTCGGTGCAGTTAAAGAAACCATTCGTTCAGTAGTGAATTCGCCAGGATATCCTACACAATCCCTGGTAATTGGTACGCCTGGTTATATGCCTAGCGAACAAGCTGTTGGTCGCCCAGTTTACGCCACAGATATCTACAGCTTGGGCTTGACAGCAATTTATTTATTGACTGGTAAAAACCCGCAAGAACTACAAACTCACCTGCAAAGTGGGGAAATACTTTGGCAGGATTACGCACCTAATGTCTCCTCAGAATTCGCAACTGTACTCAATCAGGCAATTAAACCTCATGCAGGCGATCGCTACAGCACTGCGAGTAAAATGCTATATGCTTTGCAGTCTGCTAGTCAAATTCGCCCACAGCCAACGACAACTGCTAATACAGTTGCGTTGTCTCGCCCTGTTGCATCGAATCTGCGAACCCAGACATTCCTGCAAAACACTCCTACAGCGGCTACCACTGGCAGAAATTGGCAAAAACCTGCTGTAATTGTCGGTAGTTTATTAGTAGGTGGCTTGATGAGTGCGATCGCAATTTCTAACATCACTCGCCAGCAACAACCGGAAGCAATCACCACGGCAAATTCTCCGTCATCCCCAGAATCTTCTCCCACTTTTGCACCTACTGTTCCGCCTGTATCTTCCCAAACTTCTCCAACCCCAGTTGTACCCACCTCACCACCGCCGCAGCAAATAACTTTACCAATTCCGAAAGCAAAAGTAGAACCCGATACCCCAGTTGCATCTGCACCACCAGAAAATGAGCCTATAACTGCCGATACTCCAGTACCAAAGGCAGCATCAACGCCACAAATGGAACCAGAAAATCCAATGGCTGCGGTTCCCACACCAGAAAAAACTTCAGCACCACAGAAAAAGCCCCGGCCTCGTAATAAGCCAGTAGTTACTACTAGTAGGCAAAGCGTTCCTGCATTTCCTACAGGTACATCAAGAAGCAGCGTTGAAGCGGAACTTGGCAAGCCCAATAAAGATTTAAGAGGCGCGTGGGGTAATACTCGTGCTGTAGTTTATAAATTAGTGCCAAACCAAATTGACTTAGGCTACTTATTTGATAATAATTCTAAAGCGTTGCGTCAAACTGAGGTAGCCTTTGCCCAATCGGTAGACCCACAGGTAATGCAAACAACCCTAAATGGAATGTTAGGCGGACAAGCCAGTGAAGAAATTAAGCAGGGACTTCAAAAGGTACAACAGCGTCAGTCCGACAATTTTAGTTTTACCAAAGGCTCAGTCAAAGGTCAAATTGTACGCCAAAGCTGTGACTTTATTTACATCAGTATTTGGGATGCAGACTTACATGATTTTGTAAATCCATCTTCAGCCAAGCAGTGTTAATCCTCTACTAATTCGTAATTCGTAATTCGTAATTAGGAGATAGTCTTAAAAGCTGGTTTAAAGAGTTTTTTATCTGTGACTCTGCTGTAAAATAATACTTTTTTTCCCAATTTGGGATTATTAAGTTATATCAATTTGAAAAAAGAATGTGAGAAATAGATCAGATCATCTGTAGAGACGCGATTCATCGCGTCTTCACCCAGGGATGTGTTGCAATCATTAATTGAATTGGTATTAGATTTTTGTATCCTAGAATACTGATTTAGTATTCAAAATGAGTTAGTGAATCGAGTTTATTATGTTTGAATCAACGCAATTAGGTCTTGTCAAACACAGAAACCTTATTTTTAGATTAAATGAATTTGTGTTCTAGATTTTAGGATTAAATATTTTTCTTTCCCAATCCCCAATCCTTAATCCCCAACACCCAATACTAAGTTTCTTTTTCTTAATCTTCATAAAGTTATAAATCAGAGTATTAAATTTTTAATAATACTTGTCTCAGCTTGTACATTCATGACTTAATATGCGGTCGGAATTGTGTAATCTGAAAACAGCTAAGCTAATAATTAAATTGAGGTCTGATGACTCCCACGATTATGCGTCAGCTTTGGTCTGTGGTGGAAACCGCCCAAGCTAAGATCCTCTTACAACTTGACGATGCTAGCTTGGTGCAGTGGTTGGTGAAACAAACGCAAACGCAAGTTTTGTTAAATCCAAACGAAACCGATTATCTGTGCCACTACATTGAATCCCGGCTAACTCTCATCCGTGATCTTGCTCATGAACGTCAATGCTCATGATAAAAAAATACAATAAATTTAGCAATAGTCAAGAGTTATCACTATTGACTACTGAGTTTTTTGAGGCAAATAACCTTCTACTAAGCAGTCAGAACCGACCACACGCCAACGGACACGTTCAAGGGGCAGCGCCTCAGTCATATTGGTAAAACCTAAGTCGCCCACAGGTGTGGGAGCATTACTACCACCAATGATTTTCGGGGCAATAAATGCCAGCACTTTTTGCACTGCTCCTTGAGCAATCGCGATCGCAGCTAAAGTACCACCACATTCCCACAACACGCTACAAAAACCCCGCTCATATAAATACGCCATTGCTTGATCTGGTGTCAGTGAGTTAAATTCCACCACTTCCACCCCTTGTTTGAGCAAAAATTCTTGAAACTGGGGAGAGCTTCCCTTCTCTGTCAACACCAAAGTTGGAACCTCCGCAGTTTGCCACAGACGGGCATTTTCTGGTAAGTCTAGCTGGCGACTCATCACCACCCTTAGAGGATTATGCGCCCCCGCCTGATGGCTGGTTAAGTAAGGATTATCCTGTCGGACTGTATTCCCACCAACAATTACAGCATCGCAAGCTGCCCGCACTTGATGTACTTTAGTGCGGGCATCTTGGTTAGTCACCCAGGCACTGTGACCAGAGGTGGTGGCAATTTTGCCATCTAAAGTCATGGCATATTTCAAAATGCCTAAAGGTCGCTTGTAGAGAATACGATGAACAAAACCTTCATTAAGCTGACGGCAGGCTTCCTCTTCCACGCCTACCACTACTTCTATCCCTGCCGCACGTAACCGCGCAATTCCACCTCCAGCAACTAGTGGATTAGGGTCAACCATACCCACGACTACCTTTGCTACCCCAGCAGCTACCAACCCTTCCGAACAAGGAGGAGTACGTCCGTAGTGATTGCAAGGTTCGAGGCTGACATAAATTGTCGCACCACGAGCGCCAACACCTGCTGCTTTGAGGGCAAAAACTTCTGCATGAGGTTCGCCTGCACGGGGATGAAAGCCTTCCCCAATAATCTCGCCATCTTTGACAACCACCGCTCCCACTAGCGGATTTGGCGAAGTGCGTCCCAAAGCACGGCGGGCAAGTTCTAAACACCGCTGCATCATGCGGGCGTCAAAATCACTTCCTACCCTTTCTTTTGAAGTTGAATCCGCTCCTACTGGCGATCGCAACAGAAGTCCGTTTTCCTGATTATGATTTGGTGGAGATGCATCTGCTTGAGCAACCACTGGAAAATTATCCATAGTTTTGAGCAATACTGTAATTTGCACACATTGGCGCAGCCTCTTTGCAGGAGAATCGCGCTTTGTCCCTGATAATTAAACAGAGTAATGCTATTGTTAACTCTCTCAACTAAAATTAGTCTGTAATCTTTGATATTTCAATCACTCTAGCGTCAACTGACCTACTTCTGCTAAGTAGATAAGCTGTGAGACATTTAATTTTCTCATGTTGACGAAGTGGGAAAAGGGGGAGGGTTTGACAGATTTTAACAAAATTACAAATGTACTACAAATTTTGAATTGGCATAACCGAAGGTTATATAGGTTTCTCTAGAAGTTCCTGTTGATGGATTTCCTCTTTGTAGAGTTGGAAACCTCTTGCTTGGTAGTTGGCTAGTGCATAATCACCATCCAAGCTGCACGTATGAACCCACACTCGCTGTGCTTCCATCGCCCAGGCTTTCTGGACACCAACACTCAGTAAATGTTTACCAATACCCTGTCCGATAAACTGTCGTAGTAGACCGAAGTAGACAATCTCTACATTGTTGCCTGATTGTGCTTCTAGCTCAACGTAACCTGCGGGTGTGCCTGAAAGATACGCTACCCAAGTTTGTAGTTCTGGACGATCTAGATATTTTAACCAACGTTCATAGCTCCAACTTAGACGGTCTATCCAGTACCAGTCACCACCCACGCTTGTGTAGAGAAAGCGATTTAACTCAGGGCAGGGAATTTCAGCACGGACGACCGTCAGGTTCGGGTTTCTTGAGAAGGCAGCACGAAACTGACTCGGCTCAAGCAATTCTAAATACCAAGTACGAAGATCAACCAGCATAATCAGCAATTTAAGCTTGCTGTGCTAATTTTATCTTCTGCCACCAGCGATTCAGCGGATAATAAACTACAGGGGCCCACAGACTACTAAGAATGGCAGAGGCAAGAGCAACGCGCTGATAATATGTCCAGATATCTGCTAATTTACGTACGCTGTGTCCGCCGTAAGCATCGTCCATCAAAGTTAATTGCAACCCAAATATACTTTCTGCCACAACTGCCATCACAAAAACAATTACCGCAATAGAAATAAAATCTTCTTCGATAAAACGCTGTTTCTGAATCAGACTAGTCAAAATCCCCACAATCCCCAAACTCACAGCATGAGTAGGGTTAGGTGATGTAATGGCATCTTGAAGTAGCCCTAGAATTATACCTGCAACTCCTCCGGCAAAAACATTACGCTTGACACTCCAAGCTACTACCCAAATTAACAGCCAGTTAGGAGCAATTCCCACTAATTCCATCCCAGGTAAACGGCTTGGCAATAACAGTAAACATAACAGCACAGATCCAACCGTCACTACGCAATTGACTAGTTGACGCACCGCAGGATGCCACTGAGAAATCGGCTTGTTTGGGAATTTGGATCTTCGCTTTGAGGAGTTTGGCTTTTTCTGCTTGCTAGGAGCAAATGAAAGTATCTTCATTATTTTGAGAGCTATTCAAGAATCTAATTAGACTTTTGTGTTGCTTTATTTGTCGACTTTTGGTTTTCTGAATCTGGGTTTGCTGGTTTTGGATATACAGCTACCCAATCTAGGGATTTTATCGGTGGGAAAAGCTCAACTTTTGCCACTGATGCTGGAAGTTTCTTTAAATCTAGAGACTTCACTCGTCCTACCGCTAAACCTGGTGGAAACTTCTGACTATAGGTAGATGTGGAAATTAAATCTCCCACTTTGGCATTTGGGACTTTTTCATAAAACTCCAGCACAGCTTCCGCAGAGGAATCTCCCCGTAATACTCCCTTTGCTGAAGTGCGGCTAATTGTCACACCTACTTGGCTTTTAAGGTCGCTGATTAATAACACGCGGCTAGTATTAGGAGTTACGCTTTCTACCAAACCCACTAATCCGCCATCAGCCTTGACAATAAAGCCTTCTTGGATACCTGCGTTTGAGCCACGATTAAGTGTAACTTGTTGCCACCAATTGTCTGCACTGCGCCCTACTACCCTTGCGGGAATGGGGCGCGATGAAGTTGGCTCTTGCTCAATGTAGCCTAATAAATTTTGTAGTTCTTTATTTTGACTTTCTAAATCTACTATGCGGGTTTGTAATTCTAATAACCGAGCATCTTGAAGACGTTCTTGTTGATTCGGCCCTGGATGTAACATCTGCAACGGACGAGTAATTACATTGAACGTCTCAAGCAGCAATGCACCTTGGGTCTGTCGCAGCATCCAGGCGCTACCTAGTGCGAGAGCTACTAACCCAATTTGTAACCCTTTACGATCCCACCAACGACGTGCAGTAACCATTTATACCTAATTCTTTCAATTGAGAAGATACTGGATTCTACTTAATATATAGAACCCAAATAAAACCAAAATAGAACCCAATATCTAATATTTTTTGCTACATATTGCGAGAACGAGCGCTGAACACACGTTCCAACTGTTTGAAGTTTTCTAACACACGACCTGTTCCCAGCACAACACAACAGAGAGGATCAGCAGCGATATGTGTGACTATTCCGGTTTCATGGCTAATTAAGGTGTCTATACCTTTGAGTAAAGCGCCTCCACCAGCTAGCATGATACCCCTATCAATAATGTCTGCTGCTAGTTCTGGAGGTGTGCGTTCCAGTGTACGCTTCACAGCTTCTACAATTACTGATAGTGGTTCCAACATACTTTCACGAATTTCCCCGGCTTTAACGGTTACAGTTCGTGGTAAACCAGAAAGTAGGTGTACACCTCGGACTTCCATCATTGCATCATTGTCATCATTAGTAGGATAGGCAGAGCCAATGCGAATTTTGATGTCTTCGGCAGTACGTTCACCAATTACCAAATTATGAACTTTCTTCAGGTACTGAGTGATTGCTTCAGTAAGTTCATCTCCAGCCACGCGTACTGATTCGCTGATTACCGTACCTTGGAGGCTCAGAACAGCAACTTCTGTTGTGCCACCACCAATATCGATAATCATGTTACCAGTTGGTTCCGCCACTGGTAATCCTGCACCAATAGCCGCAGCGACAGGTTCATCAATTAAGTAAACTTCCCTAGCCCCAGCTTGAGCTGCTGCATCCATCACAGCTCGCCTTTCTACTCCTGTAACACCACTGGGAATGCCGATAACTATCCGCGGTAAAATGAGGGATCTACCCTCATTTACGCGCTGAATAAAACTTTTGAGCATGATCTCGGCTGTATCAAAGTCAGCGATTACACCATCACGCAAGGGGCGGACGGCAATCACATTTTCAGGAGTCCGACCAAGCATTTTTTTGGCCTCTTCTCCGACAGCCAGTGCTACCTTTTCATTTTGATCAATGGCAACCACCGAAGGTTCTTGGAGTACAATGCCTTTACCAGATACGTAAACGAGGGTGTTGGCAGTACCGAGGTCGATACCCATATCCCATGATGTGCGAAAGTTCCTGAAAAGACCCACGCGTCTCTGTGCCTCTTATTGCGATACTTTTTACTACAACGGTATAAGTGAATCGTGCTGGATTCTATTACCTTTTTTATCCTGAGTCCAGTAAAACAGACTATATTTTTATATAATTTATGCCAATATTTACTATGTCTCAGGCCTCTACTTTTTGATCTTCTCAGGCTAATTTAGTATATCAGTATACTTTTGTAGGTTTCCCTGACAAGTTTGTATCATTTTATCTCTCCATCATATTGTTAACTGTTTAACACATTATTTTCAAGAGTTTCACAATTCGCTATGATGAAAGTCACCAATTAATGAGTACACGTGTACTGTAAGGGAATACCCATGAGCATCAATATTGTCACCCTTGTTGGTCGTGTAGGCAGCGACCCAGATATTAAATATTTTGAATCTGGTAGTATTAAGTGTAGACTGACACTAGCTGTAAGACGGAGAGCGCGTAACAGCGATGAACCCGACTGGTTCACATTAGAACTATGGGACAAAACAGCAGAGGTCGCGGGTAATTATGTACGTAAAGGAAGCTTAATTGGGATCAAAGGTTCTTTGAAGTTTGACACATGGAGCGATCGCCAAACAGGAGCAACCCGTTCTGCACCAATTATAAGGGTAGATCAACTAGATTTATTGGGTTCCAAGCGGGATGGAGAAGGTGGTATGACAGATACATCACCAGAACATTTTTAATTTGTCATTTGTCCTCTCTTACAAAGTTCTGATCACCGGAAGCCGGCGCTCAGACTTTGCGCTTAGTCATTGGTCATTTGTCAAGATTAAAGAGAGAAGTCTGAGCGAAGGAAGCCTCCGCTCAGAACTTCGGACACAAATGACAAAGAACAATTAATAACTAATTTGCAATGTCACTGATGCTTCTACTTGCTGTTCACCACCAACTACCGGGGTGGAAGCATCGGCATCAGGTGCTTTGGCAGCCTCAGCACGGTAGACTATGGGCGGTGGTGGTGGGGCACTGGCATTATTAACTTGAATACTCACCACCTCTTTAGATTTTAAACCAAGGGCATCAAAAACAGCATTAGCTTGCTGTTGAGCATCTTGTGTTGCTTCTTTGAGCGCTTGTTTTCGAGCATTGGCGATCGCTTCATCATTTGCAACAAAACTAATACCGTTAATTTGCGTTGCACCTGCTTTCACAGCGTCATCCAATAATGTACCAGTTTTCTCAGTAGGAATCCGAAAACTCACAGTATTGCTGGCAGCATAACCTGTAAGCCGCTGCACGTTATTGTTATAGCTATAAACTGGGTTAAGTTGGATACTAGTAGTTTGTAATTTTTCCACATTTCGGCTCTTAAGCAACGCAACCACAGCTGATGATCTGCGAGCTGCCTCTTGCTGTACCTCTTGTGCAGTTTTACCTTGAATTTCTACACCCAAAGTCACCTGCGATAAGGTTGTAGGAATTGTTTCCACTCCCCGACCACTAACACTCAAAGTTCGCCACAATTTCTCTTTTTCTTGAGCCAAGGCAGGCAGCGTAAAACTTACACATACTAGCAAAAAAAAAGGCAGTGTTTTCCACAGGTTCCCAACATGAAACCGAGAACCGGATAAAGCAGTTCTATGCATAAGATTTGCACTCCTCAGAAAATTATCTACAGACGCTTCCAGATAAAGCGTATCTGGCAATCTGCATTTTACTGTCAACTCTTAAGAATCAACAGCCACCACAAGTTTTTCACAACTCAAATGCGATTGATCGATACGATTTGTATGTTTCTACTTTGACACTGGCATAGTCAAAACTTGCACTAGTTACATTTTTGGAAACTAAAAAAATTACATCCACAGATTTGGAGATTTTGTGATGGCGTATTGGCTGCTGAAAACTGAGCCGGAAGATTATTCCTATTTCGATTTAGAACAAGACGGCACTACAGTTTGGGATGGAGTTAACAATCCCTTAGCACTGAAACACTTACGCACAATGCTCCTTGGCGATTCGACATTGATTTATCACACAGGTAAAGAACGCCAAGTTATCGGTATAGCAGAGATAGTTAGTCAACCTTATGCCGACCCAGCGCTCAATGATGCGAAACGAGTAGTTGTAGATTTGCGAGCAGTACGCAGAGTCAAGCAACCCGTCACCCTAGCCCAAATTAAGCAGGACAGCAGATTCACAGACTTTGACTTAGTGCGACTTCCTAGACTGTCTGTAGTCCCAGTATCTGAGTTCTACTGGCAATACTTGATTGAGTTGGCAGATGGCACAAAATAATTGACGACAGCTATCAGCAGCGCATCTCTCAAAATAGCTAATTTCCGCAAACGCGTCAAAATAAAGTGAAGGATTTTCACAGAACCTATGCATTTGTTAGATCCACTCAACTTATCTTTTCCTCTGCTGGCAAGCGCAACAAAAGCAGCAGACAGTTCAATGGTAGTAGCAGCAGTGCTACTAAGCTTAGTGGTAATTTACCTCGCCAGTAAAGTCGGTGGTGAGTTATCAAACAAGGTGGGTTTGCCACCTGTCTTAGGTGAACTCGTAGGTGGTGTGGTAGTCGGCATCTCTGTTTTCCACCTTTTAGTGTTTCCAGAAGGCGGGGCAGACAGTTCTAGTTCTTTGATTATGACCTTCCTCCAAACCACCGCTGGTTTAAGCCCTGAAGCTACTCCAGAGGTGTTTGCGGTGCAGTCGGAGGTCGTTTCTGTTTTGGCAGAATTGGGAGTGATTATCCTGCTGTTTGAAATTGGTTTGGAGTCGAACTTAAAAGACCTTATGGCAGTCGGTATCCAAGCCACTGTTGTGGCAACAGTGGGAGTAGTAGTACCCTTTGCGGCTGGTACTGTAGGTTTGATGACTTTGTTTGGTATCGATGCTGTACCTGCGATTTTTGCTGGGGCGGCTTTGACTGCTACTAGTATTGGGATTACTTCCAAGGTGCTATCAGAAATCGGAAGGCTCAATTCTAAAGAAGGACAGATTATTCTCGGTGCTGCTGTGATTGACGATGTATTAGGAATCATCGTTTTGGCAGTAGTTGCCAGCTTGGCTAAAGATGGCGTAGTAGATGTGGGCAAAGTCATTTATCTAATTATCAGCGCCACTGGTTTTCTGCTTGGAGCGATCGTACTAGGCAATGTTTTCAATAAATCCTTTGTGGCGATCGCTGATAAACTCAAGACACGTGGTGAACTGGTGATACCCGCATTCATCTTCGCCTTTGTCATGGCATACTTTGCTGCCATCATCCAGTTAGAAGCAATTCTTGGAGCTTTTGCAGCAGGCTTAGTCCTAGAAGAAACTGATAAGCGCAAAGAACTGCAAAAGCAAGTGATTCCCATAGCTGATATGCTAGTGCCAATTTTCTTTGTGACTGTTGGCGCAAAAACCGATTTGGGAGTGTTGAACCCCGCGATTCCCGACAATCGCGAAGGTCTAATTATGGCAACTTTCCTGATCCTAGTAGCCATCTTCGGTAAAGTAATCACAGGTTTAAGCGTGTTTGGTCAACCGCAAATTAACCGTTTAGCAATTGGTGTAGGCATGATTCCCAGGGGTGAAGTCGGGTTAGTGTTTGCTGGCGTCGGCGCAGCCAGTGGCGTTCTCTCAAAACCATTAGGGGCGGCAATTATCATGATGGTTATCTTAACAACCTTTTTAGCCCCTCCCTTGCTACGATTCGTCTTTCCAGATCCGAAAACAGTTGACTCAGGGTCAGGGCAATTGATTTTAGATGGTGACTCTGGAACATCGTTGGTAATTGAACCGCCCCAGTCAAGGGTGTTAAATGATGGTGGAAGTCTGGAGGTAACCCAAGATACTCAAGAAAACTAATCCCATTTTTGAGTAAATGATTATAAAGTGCTAAGCGTTTTCCGTTTAGCATTCAGCACTTTCAAAGCAGGAGGCAGGAAGCAGGAATATTGAATTATTCTCCTTGTCCCCCTGCTCCCTCACTCCTCACTCCATAAGCGCTTTGAGGATTTTACTAAACTCAAGCGGAAACTTCTCTCCCCAAATCTCCGTCCCCTGTGATTGTAAAATTATCGTTTGTTTCTAATTTCTACCAGCATTCGGAATGTTATTTATTTCTCCTTTCCCTCTAACCCTTAGTGATAATTTAAATATTTTCCAAGTAATTAATGAGAAACACGCATAAATCTTGCTATATCAGGCGACAGTATTGGGAATTATTTACTCAGTGCATCAGTAGCAATATCAAATAGTTCAACACCACTGCCTATCTAAATCAAGTGTTAGTGACTGGAATTGACTGAGCAAAGTTAATTCTAGCTATCTGTTTGTTGCTGTAAGCTGATGCTTTGCTAGTTGAATGTCTATGTGCTAATAGCATGGCAAAATCAGAGGAGCGTGCTAGAAATTACGTCATTAACTGTGTGTTTATATCAACGTAAAACTCAAGTAAAGCATCAAAGCTCAAGTTTAGGTGGTGACGGTGTGACGATTTGCCAATATTTGGAAATATTGACGGCTTCCATGAATACGAAACAGGAGAAAAAACTGTGAAACTACACTGGTTACTACCTGGAACTGTTGGAACTATGATCATGCTATCGTCGCCAGCAATGGCTGCGGAACTAGAATCTTGGCGGTTTGATGCCAACCAAAACCGATTAGAAATTAATACTTTCGGGGCTGTTCAACCAAAAGCACAATTAGTCTTCAACCCGACTCGTCTAGTAATTGATTTGCCAGAAACCACATTTGGGCGTCCGCAACTAACGCAACAGATAGGCGGCGCAATTCGTTCTATCCGTGTCGGGCAGTTTGACGAACAAACAACACGCATAGTCCTCGAACTCACTCCTGGTTACACAATAGACCCCAAGCAGGTGAAATTTGTTGGAACAACTGCTAGCCGATGGACAGTGCAATTACCCAGACCAGAAGCCGATAAAGTAGCATCTTCTCCTAGAAATATTTACAATGTAGTAACTGTAGATTCTGAAGCCAAACCTGAGTCCTCAGAAGTTGCCAACGCTACACAAAGAGCAACTCAAATTGAGAATTTACAAGTGACAGGTGATGGTTTCTTTGTCCGTACCAGTGGTGGAAATTCTCAGATTCGGATCAATCGTAGCCGCGATCGCGCTACGATTTTCATGGACATTGTTGGTGCTACTTTATCCCCACGACTAGCGCAGCAAAGTGATATTCTCATAAACCGACATGGTGTTAGCCGGGTGGAATTTACCGAACTACAAACCCGACCACCTGGTGTCCGCATGACTTTAAGGGTCGATAAAAATAGTCCTGACTGGCGGGCAACTATGAGCAATAGTGGTGGTTTAGTAGTTCTGCCCAATCGTCTTATTGGACTGCCAAGAAGCAATAATCCCGACAACTCACTGAATAATCAAGCGAGATCCTTTCCCATTAGACGGACACCAGTCGCCACTAACTCGATAGCAACGATTCAGTCTGTGCAACTAGCTAGTAATGGAACAAAACTGTTGATTCGAACTGACCAAGCTTTATCTGCAACGGGTAACTGGGATAGAAGCTCTGGTTTATACCGCATTACTATTAACAACGCTAAGTTAGCTTCCAGAGTCACAGGCCCAACTTTTAATGCTAATAGCCCTATCCTCCGCGTGCGCCTACAACCGCAAGAATCCAACACTGTCGTCGTCTTAGTTCAACCAGCCGCCGGAGTGCAAATTGGGGAACTTGACCAAATCAGCGACCAGCTTTTAGCTCTACAACTGCAAGGCACTCGCCGAGCCGCCACACGCCCTGGAATACTTCCGATACCTCCCCTACCACCGCTGAACCGCGCACCTCTCCCAGACCCAAACAATCTTTATCCTCCTATCTCACAGCCCCAAAGAAGCCCGATTCCTAGAGGAAGATTGGTAGTAGTAATTGACCCTGGACACGGTGGCAAAGACTCAGGAGCAGTCGGTATCGGGGGAGTACGCGAGAAGGATATCATATTGCCTATTGGGAAAAGGGTTGCAGAGATTTTGCAGCAAAATGGCGTGCAAGTGGTAATGACGCGGGATTCTGACTATTTCGTTACCCTTCCGGGACGAGTCGTTTTGGCAGAACGAGTTAATGCTGATGCCTTTGTCAGCATCCATGCAAATTCAGCAGGTGCATCTCGTCCCGATGTCAATGGCTTGGAAGTTTATTATTACGATAGTGGTCTGAGCCTAGCTCGCGTTGTTCGTAGTAGCATTCTCCAAAGTATCAATGTTAGAGACCGAGGAGTCCGCCGAGCTAGATTTTATGTCCTCAGAAAAAGTTCCATGCCGTCTATTCTAGTAGAAACAGGTTATTTAACCGGTCGCCAAGATGTTGCTAGGCTTAGAACCTCAGCTTATCAAAATCAAATGGCGGAGGCGATCGCTCGCGGTATCCTCCAATACCTCAGAAGAAGATAAAGAAATTAGTCTAAAACTTTGGGTAAATACATCTAAATGATTGCAATTTTTATACAACTTAGTAGTCGTGATTCTGTTAAAAGTATTCCCGATATCCAGAAAAAATCTGAGTAAAATAAATAAATCTTTTTTAGTGTAATCTAATGCTTTGCTGCTCTAATGTTTATGCGCTAATGGCATGGCAAAATCAGGGCAGCACACAATAAATTACGCCATTGACTGTCTGTGTTTTTATATTATTCAGCACAAAACTCAAGTAAGGCATCAAAGCTCAAGTTTGGGCGGTGACGGTGTGAGGAATTGCCAATGTGTTGAGATTTTAACGGCTCCCATGAATGCGAATCAGGAGAAAAAACTGTGAAACTACACTGGTTATTACCCAGTACTATTGGAACTATCTTCATACTGTCGTCGCCAGCAATGGCCGCGGAACTAGAATCTTGGCGGTTTGATGCCAACCAAAACCGATTAGAAATTAATACTTTCGGGGCTGTTCAACCAAAAGCAGAATTAATCTTCAACCCGACTCGTCTAGTAATTGATTTACCAGAAACCACATTTGGGCGTCCGCAACTAACACAACAGGTTGGCGGCGCAATTCGTGCTATCCGAATCGGGCAGTTTGACGAACAAACAACACGCATAGTCGTCGAACTCACTCCTGGTTACACAATAGACCCCAAGCAGGTGAAATTTGTCGGGACAACTGCCAGTCGCTGGACGGTGCAATTACCAACACCAAAATCTGAGGAAGTTGCGGATATTGGAAGTCAGCAAACAGAAGCTCCAGCTACACAAGTTCTCCCAAAGACAACCACGCCAGTTTTTTCCCCCAGAAATATTTACAATGTAGTGAGGACAGGCTCTGTCACCCCAGCTCGAAACGGCACGCTTGCCAGCACCGTAACAAAAGTAACAGAGATTGAGAACTTACGAATCACTGGTGACGGTTTTTTTGTCCGCACTACTGGTGGTAATCCTCAGATTAAGGTAAGACGTAGCGACGATCAAAAAACAATTAATTTTGACATTGCTGGTGCATCTTTATCACCAAGTCTGTCCCAGGAAAATGTCATCAATCGCTATGGCGTCAACAATATTCAATTTGCCCAACGGCAAACAAGCCCACCTGTTGTTCGCATGACGTTCCAGGTAGACAAAAATAGCCCTGATTGGCGCGCAAGCACAAGTAGTGTTGGTGGTTTTGTAATTCTACCTAGTCGTGGCTTGGCTCAATTGCCTGGAAGTAATAGTCCACGCCCCATAATAACTGATAACAACTCACCTGCTAACATTCAATCTGTGGAACTAGCTGGTAATGGTACACAACTGCTGATTCGAGCCGACCAAACGATATCTGCTACGGGAGGTTGGGATAGAAGTTCTGGGTTGTTCCGCATTAGTATTAACAACGCTAAGTTAGCTCCCAAAGTCGCAGGGCCGACTTTTAATGCCAATAGCCCTATCCTGCGGGTACGCCTACAACCGCAAGAATCTAATAGTGTTGTTGTCTTGGTTCAACCAGCCGCAGGAGTGCAAATTGGCGAACTCAACCAAGTCAGTGACCAGCTATTGGCTCTACAATTACAAAGATTTCGTCAGGTGTCACCCCCGGTTGCTATACCTCCGCTACCACCGATAAACGGAGGATCTTTACCAGATCCCACAGACAATCCTTCGCCCATATCTCAATCACAGCCGCAGCGTCCCTCAGTTCCTAGAGGAAAATTACTAGTAGTCATTGACCCTGGACATGGTGGAAAAGACTCTGGCGCTCCTGGTATAGGCGGATTATTAGAAAAAGATGTAGTTTTGCCAATAGGTCAAAAAGTAGCAGCGATTTTAGAGCAACATGGTGTCCAAGCGGTGCTAACGCGGGATGCTGACTTTTTTGTAGAGCTTCAGGGACGGGTTGACATCGCCGAACGAGCTAATGCGACTTTATTTGTAAGTATTCATGCTAATTCGGTTGATAATCGCCCTGATGTCAATGGTTTAGAAGTATATTATTATGACAGCGGTTATAATTTGGCTGAAGTAGTTCGTAATACTATTCTGCAAAATATCGGTACTATAAACGATCGGGGAACGCGCAAAGCTAGATTCTACGTCTTAAGAAAAAGCTCTATGCCCTCGATTTTAGTGGAAACAGGTTACATGACAGGTCGGGAAGATAATCCCAGATTGGCAACACGAGATTACCAAAATCGGATGGCAGAGGCGATCGCGAGTGGTATTCTGAAGTACTTACAGCGTAGGTAAAATGCAGCTAAGGTAAAAACGTAGTACAAATTACTAATTAATGAGGTGGTATTTAGACTTCTTTTGATGCAGAATTTAGTGAACAATTGGCAAATTGTCTGCTAAATTCTGTATCTCTAAATCTACAAACCTAAATCAATATCTGCCTGTGTATTCATCTTCCATCTTGGACAGTAATTTTTACGATTTTTCTGGTCTAGAACCCCAATGCGCCCCAATTGGCATTTTTGATAGTGGCGTGGGTGGTCTTACAGTACTGCGGCAACTATATCGGCAACTCCCCAACGAATCAATTATTTACGTTGGGGATACAGCTAGACTTCCTTATGGTATCCGTTCCCAGACAGAAATTATCCAGTTTACACGCGAAATTATTACCTGGCTGCAACAGCAACGGGTAAAAATGGTGATTATGGCTTGCAACACCAGTTCTGCCCTTGCACTAGAAACAGTCCGCGAAGAATTTAATTTACCCATTCTCGGAGTAATTCTTCCAGGTGCAAGAGCAGCGGTACAGCAAGGAAAACGTATTGGGGTAATCGCTACCCCTGCTACTGCTAAGAGTAATGCTTATAAGCAAGCTATTCTTGAAATTGATCCTGATGTCCAAGTCTGGCAAGTTGGATGTCCTGAGTTTGTACCACTCATTGAGCAAAACCGCATTCACGACCCCTACACCACTGAAGTAGCACGTTCCTATCTAGAACCATTACTAAAACAGGAAATCGATACTTTAGTCCACGGCTGTACTCATTATCCCTTGCTGACACCAGTACTGCGATCGCTCCTACCCTCTCAAGTCAAGCTGGTTGACCCAGCTGTTCATGTTGTAACAGCTTGTGGTCAAGAATTAGACTTACTCGGCTTGAAGAATACTTATCCACCACTACCAACTCGCTTCGCTGTCAGCGGTTGCCCGCAACAGTTTGCCCAGTCCGGTGTACATTGGCTAGGTTATACCCCAATGGTAGAACAGGTTTGCTTCACTGATATGTCTGTTTCCCAACTCCAACAAGACTTTGTTGGATAATTATTTACTAGTCAATAGACAAGAGCCAAAATATTGACTCCTTCGGATACGCTTCTCTATGAGACGCTCCGCAAACGCGAGCGCCAGTCGCTCATGGGAAGCCACTGCGTTGGACAGTTTCCCTAGCTTGTTCGCCTACGGTCTCCCCTTTTCCCAAAGAGAGGCTAGCGCCAAGGAAGAAGCAAGTGGCGTGGGAACCACGCCAGTTCCTACAACGGGGGGAACCCCCGCAAGGGACTGGCTTCCCAAGACCGGGCTGGCTCACTATTAACTGCTTCACTCACCTTTGTGCTGATGAGCCTCTCCTGGTTGTGCCTTCCTGTGGTAGATGAAGGAACACTCGTATTAACAGTTTTTGTGCCTGTGCGCTTTGCCAGTGCTAATAGGACGTAGACTGTGAACAAATATCCAGACGCTAAAATAAAAATCATCATAGGCATACTTCCGTAAATCATTGTTCTACCAGCACCTTTCTCAAACAAATATGAAATTCCATAAAATTAGTAGAACCTCAACCAAGCAAGTACATTCTTGATGGCTGTAGTGTGCTATGCTGAACTTTGCCGCAGAGATATAATTCTCTACGGATAGTAAAACTCACTATTGAACTAAATTTTTTTTGCAGACCAGACATCCCACAGCAGTTAAATAGCCAAATGGCAAATCACAACTGCGCTTCTTAGCAGTCTACTTGGCCTGCATTATTGTCATGCTTGCTACCATGATAGAAGCAACGCTGGCGCTCAACGTGCGCTGAATGCGTATAACAGCTTACACCAAGGTATCGCATAGCTCCAACCCAGGAGTTTTTGATGTCGCGTATATAAATTTAAGGAATTACTCCCTTGATTTAACAACGACGATTTATTTTAGACTCACTGCACCAATTTAGGTAATATCACTTTATAAATGACTTACCTTTGGCAGGTGAATATCTGAAAATTTTAAAATCCCTAGATTTTAGCGTAACACAATGAGCCTGACTTTGAAGCCAACTTCTCCGCTAAATTTCAAATTTTTTAGATAGCTAGACATTAGCCTGGGAAAAATTAGCCCGAATTCTAATTTATTAAAATTAATATTAAATCTATTTTGTCAATAAGCAATAATACTTATCTTAGCCCTAGCTCATAGTAAAAAATGTATAATTTGGAGGAAGTAAAGAAAGTTATTGTAAGCTTATTTACCTCCCCATATTTATAATAGTGATATTCTAGGTTAAGTAGAAACTTAATATTGCTGAAAAAATTTAGCAACATTACTGGTTTGTATAGATAACATTTGTTGCATATATACCCATATAATTACCCTAAAAAGACATCTTCTAGAAAAAATATATCTTTAGGATGATTATCAAAGCACTACTTAGCTACGTAACACTACTTAGAGCTAAATAGTGCTTAAAATTACCGTTTTTAAAGTCAATAACCGTGTGGAAACAAAGCTGATCGCTTTGAGTGCGTCCACGAGAGTAGAAGTGCATCAAAGATTTCTGTTGCGTAGCACTATACTCATCACCCTTCAGACTTCTTCAAAGGCTACAAGTGTGGGATTAGTAAAGGAAAACTTTGCGCTAGCACAGGGTTATCTTAAAATGATTATTAGGATATGTAAACTTTCGTAACCTAAGCCAGAGTCCGCCCATCCATGACCCCAGCCACCTCCCTGTTTACCCCTGTGGAAGCAGACTTGCGAATACTAGCCGATAACCTCAAGCAGCTAGTTGGGAATCGCCACCCCATCCTCAGTGCAGCAGCCGAATATTTATTCGGAGCTGGGGGGAAACGCATCAGACCAGCAATTGTCCTGCTGGTATCGCGGGCGACCATGCTAGAACAAGACATTACACCTCGTCACCGACGCCTAGCAGAAATTACGGAAATGATTCACACAGCTAGCTTGGTACACGACGATGTAGTAGACGAGTCAAATGTCCGACGTGGTGTTCCCACCGTTCATAGTTTGGTTGGTAACCGCATTGCCATACTCGCAGGAGATTTTCTCTTTGCCCAATCATCTTGGTATTTGGCAAACTTGGACAATCTGGAGGTGGTAAAACTACTTTCAGAAGTGATTATGGATCTGGCTTCTGGGGAGATCCAGCAGGGAGTGAGCCGTTTTAAAACCAGTATCTCAATTGAGGCTTACCTTGAAAAGAGCTATTACAAAACTGCTTCATTAATTGCCAATAGTTCTAAAGCAGCCGGTTTACTGGGTGAAGTTTCCGCAGAAACAGCCGAGCATTTGTATAATTACGGACGTCATCTTGGTCTAGCTTTTCAGATTGTGGATGATATTTTAGATTTCACGAGTACAACAGATGCATTGGGTAAGCCAGTGGGTTCGGATCTCAAAAGTGGTCATTTGACTGCACCAGTCTTATTTGCTTTAGAAGAAAAACCATCCCTGGAAGCGCTAATTGAACGAGAGTTTGCCCAAGAAGGTGATTTAGAGCAGGCGTTGGATTTGATTCAAGATAGTCACGGTATACAGCGATCGCGAGAATTAGCTAGTCACCATGCTAAGTTAGCGACAGAACATCTTGCGGCTCTCCCAGCCTCAGAATCTCAGGAAGCATTGGTTAAAATAGCTGAATATAATCTGAGTCGGCTCTATTAGGGATTGGGGATTGGGGATTAGGTAACAAGCTCCAAAATTATGGAATTTTCTTTAACCCCGAACATATTTTGGAATACTCCCCAGTCCCCAGTTCCCAGCGATGCACTGAGTTTCGACTACTTCGGCTGCACTCAGCACAAGTACGCGGAAATCGAGCCAAGTCGAGATTCAACTACCGCTTGTCGTAAGGCCTGCGGCACAGCTGTGCTTAGGGCGCAGCCTCTCGTAGAGAAGTGTCCCCAGTCCCTAGCCTCCAATTCAAGCAATATCAGGGGGTATTTCTTTCTGGAATCTATTTTGTTGTAGCTGTTTTTGAATCAGATTTTGCAGATCAGACCGTGGTACTTCGATCGCATTTGTAGTTGTGCCTGGAGTTTCAAAAAAAACTATGCTGTCTACAGGTTCTAACGCTACTAGTTGGAACAAAATATTAACCACAGGAACAACTGTAGCTATTAGTTGAGGGTCTAGCCCAGCAGATGAGTTTAGTGAAACATCCTGTAAGGTAGGAAAAGCATAAATGACGCGCTTTTCCAATTGTGGATTTGCACGGTTGCTCAACGTAGTTAAAACCCAATCTTGCTGCAAACTTTGGAGAATGTAGTACTGGGAATAGCGTAACTTTCGAGCGATCGCGCCAAGCGCAGGAGCGATTGCTGCGACAAGTTGTCGTGTTATACCATCATGGGGTGCATTGTCAATCAGCAATTGAATTTGTGCTTCTAAATTCATAATGACCTGTCAACGGCTTCTGGGTAATGGCTATAAAATTTATCGAAGTGTCAATAATCCAAACAGAGTTGGGAACAATAAACTAAGCGAATCTGAGACGCAGCATTGCCCTGCGTTTAGCTTATACGCAAAACACAAAAAGCCAATACCCACGGCCGTATAGGTTCTATTTAAGTACTTTTAGGGTCTGTTTAAAACCGAGACTATGAATTCAGCCGCAACCGCAACTTTTCTGGGAGAAAATTCTATCGGCGTGGAGGTGATATTTCAACTCCTATTCAAGGAGCTTCAGCAATCAACCAAAGCTTCGTCACAGAATTGCCATGATGTGGCGACACGAATTAGCGCCGAAGTTCACCGGATTTGCACTGAAAGTAAACGCATCCAAGCTTCCGGAGCTATAGAAAATTCAGCAATTACCCTAGCCCGACATCGGCTGCAACAATGTCTCCGGTACTATATGTTGGGTTCAAACCGGGGTAGAGTAGAACTCCACAGTACTTTGAGTGCTATTATCTATCGCTACATTAATCCTCCTCAGAAGCAATTGAGCTATCAAGGGCGGCTGACCATAATTGAAGATTTTCTTCAGAGTTTTTACCTGGAGGCTTTGAACGCTTTTCGTCGGGAAAACCAACTCCCCGCAACCTATCGTCCTCAGACCCTGCTGGAATTGGCTGAGTACATGGCGTTTACCGAACGCTATGGTAAGCGACGGATTCCTTTACCAGGGCGTCAGCAGCAACTAATCATCCTACGGGCGCAAACTTTCTCGCAACAGCAACCTCCAGAAACCAGCGTAGACATAGAACAAGCAGCTGAAGGTAGTAATAACGAAGGCGATGGTTCTTGGGAAGAGCCAGCAGTGCAGCAATTACGCTCAACAATGGCAACGCAAGCCGAACCAGAACCAGAAGAAGATACCTTGCGCTCTGTTGTAATTACTGAGTTAATGGATTATCTTGAGCAACGCCAACAAACAGACTGTGCTGATTATTTTTCCTTGCGGCTCCAAGATTTATCAGCACAGGAAATTGAAGAAGTTTTGGGTTTGACCCCTCGCCAGAGAGATTATTTACAACAACGCTTTAAGTATCATTTAATTCGGTTTGCCTTGTTACATCGCTGGGAACTAGTTCACGAGTGGTTAGAAGCTTCTTTGCACACAAATTTGGGCTTGACCCCCCAGCAATGGCAAGTCTATACAGCCCAGTTGGAGGAGAAACAGCGGTCTTTACTAGAGTTGAAACAACAAGGGCTAGCCGACGAAAAAATTGCCAAAACTTTGGGGCTGTCAATGGCACAACTTCAAAAACGGTGGTTTAAAATTCTTGAACAAGCTTGGGAAATTCGTAACTCATTAGTGTCCGGATCAAGTGCATTTACTCATGAATAGTGACTCAGAATCCTCACAATACCAGTTTCTCGATTGGTTATTGACAGATAATGTCAAAAACTCCGGGCAACCCTCGGTAGACAGTGAGGAAATTGACGGGGTGAAAAACTCTCCTAACGAAGCTGCCACTTCAAAAAGTGGTGAGCAAGAATTGGGAGGGACACCCCAAACCTTTCAACTGGGAGAAATTCCTACTGTGCAAGAACGTTTTCAAGCCGTCATCAAGCGTCGTTTACAAATTCAAATCCAAAACCATCCACCGTTGTTTCCTTGGGAAACACAATTAATAGACTATCCTGAGATGGTTAACGAGCCAGCGATCGCACTCGTTCCTGGCTGGGGATGGATGGAACAGCAGTCTAAGTTAAATCTGCCGGTTCCTTTACCGGAGAGAGTTTTTCGGCAACTGCTAGAACAGTGTCAGGCATTAGTCACATCCTCAATACCACTAGGGGCAAAATTAGTTCAAGTGGTGGAGAGTTTTTTCCCCAATGATTCCCAGGCGCTCAACGACATAGCTGGATTGGTGCTAAGAAGCACCTATCGGTCTGTGGATACTTTGGAGAAAATAGCCAATATTGAGAGCGATTACTCAGATTTACAACCGCGTCAACAGATGGCAGTGTCACTGTTAGCAGCCAAACAACTACTGGAGAATTTGACTCTGCCGCTTTCACGAAGCAATCGAGTAGTGGAAAGACAATGGCAGACTAGCGTTGGTACTCTTAGCATCAGGGTAGAACGCGTAATTCTGGGTAAGGTTACAAAATTGCTTGTTCAGGGGGAATTACCTGTTAAAGGAATTCTGACCTTGCGGGGAAATGACACCTTAGCAGTGGCACAGTCTTCGAGTCCGGGATGCTTGAAGGTCGAGTTAAGTTGTCAGCAACTTAATCAGGCTTATACCCTGGAAGTTGATTTTCCAGAAATAGATCAACAGTCGCTGTTGTTTGTAATTACTCCTACCATGTAGTCAAAATTGCCACCGCTAGCACTCTACGTGGATTAACGTCAGTATATTTAACGATTTTCCTGGTTTTTAGCTTATCCTTTTTAAAAGCGGTCATTAGAGTGTCTAGGAAAAGCATCTACCACAAAGACACAAGGAAAAGTCGAGCCAACCGCTTGAGCTACTGCCGCAAAGGTTTTTCGGCTTGGGCGAACTGGCATTGAGTTAAGGTAGGCTTACCTCAGAACTTGGAGAAACACGGAGGCAAGGGAAAATATTGTATCCCTCTCCGTGTCAAACCTATCCATATTTATGGATTGAAACAGTAGTAGGATAGGCCAATTTTGTCCCCAGTATTGTGTCTGCGTAGCATCTACATCATTGCTTTCCTTATACTCTAAATGTTTAACTTATCCAGGATAAATCGGTTTTGGCATCTTCCTGTAGCTAATTCCTGGCGACAAAGTACGCCAGGCTCACCTTTGATAGAAGTGGAAGATTCCATTTCTTTGCGGGTGCTAGTGCTAGCGTTGGTTATTTTGGGAATTGTGGCGACGGATATTGCTGGCGAGACTACATTTAGTATTTGGGCAATACCGTTGAGTGTAATGGGTGCGATCTGGAGTTACTACCGTCGCCGCGATAGTAATGTTCCAGTGAAGTTCTGCATCGCTATCGGAATGTTAGTGGCACTGGGTGCTTTTTTTGGGCGGTTAGTAGAGGAGTTGAATGATACACGGCTAGGTTTGGCCGAGTTATTAATTCAACTCCAGGTGCTGCACAGTTTTGATACACCCCGCCGCAAAAACTTAGGTTATTCAATTGTTATCGGATTAATTTTATTGGGTGTGGCGGCAACACTGAGTCAGACTTTGGCATTTGCACCTGTGCTGCTGTTATTTTTAGCAATCGCTCTGCCAACTTTAGTATTAGATTATCGTTCACGCTTAGGTTTACAACCATCAAAAATTAAAAACGAAAAATCTAAAAAAAAGAATTATTCGATTCTTAATTATAAATTTTTAATAGTAAATTTTTTAATAATTGTCGGCTTAGGACTAGCAATTTTTGCTGTTCTGCCGAGATTTCCAGGCTATCAGTTAAGAATGTTTCCTGTAAGTTCTCCGATTGAGATAAAAGGTAGTTTTACAGGACGTACTATTATCAATCCTGGTTATGTCCGCAAAGGTAATGCTGATAATCAAGGCAGCGGTACAGGACAAAACCAAACTGGTCAGCCAGGAAAGATCGATAATGGCTTTTATTATGGTTTTAATAGTCAGATTAATCAAAACCTGCGCGGTGAGATGAAACCCAAGGTTGTCATGCGGGTGCGATCGCAGGCTGAAGGTTTTTGGCGAGTGTTAGGATTTGACCGTTATACAGGTAAGGGATGGGAAGTTTCTCGCAATGAAGATGTGACGACTATTAGGCGATCGCCTTGGTCTTACCAAATTTTTCTTTCCCCACCTTGGAGTACTGGTAAAACTAAGGAGGTCGTGCAAACTTATACAGTAGTATCAGATTTGCCTAATTTAATTCCAGCGATGGCTAATGCCAAGGAAATTTACTTTCCGACTCCGATGCTCGCTGTAGATAAGGAAGGCGGATTGCGATCGCCTGTAGAATTATCAGAAGACCTCACATATACAGTAATTTCGGAAGTTCCATACCGCGATCGGACTTTGTTAACACAAGCTCCGACAAACTATCCACAGCATATCAAAAAGTTTTATTTACAAATTCCTGAAGAAATTACTCAAAAGGTACGACAACGCACTGAAGAAATCCTCGCCAATTACAACCGAGAACGGGTAGCAAAGTCTTTAAAATCCCTAGATTCACCTTACGAAAAGACTCTTTACCTAGCTCAATACCTCAAGCAAAACTACTCTATTCCTGAAAATGCCTTAGAACTACCTTATTTGAGTGAAAAAGAAGACTTAGTAGAAGCTTTTTTGTTCAAGTACAAAGGAGGTTATCCTGACCACTTCTCGACAGTTCTAACGGTCATGTTGCGTTCCATTGGTATCCCCGCGCGGTTGGTGGCAGGGTTTAGTGCTGGAGAGTTTAATCCATTCACAGGGATGTATGTCGTCCGTAACACTGATGCATACGCAATGACAGAAGTGTATTTCCCCAAATATGGTTGGTTTGCGTTTGACCCAATTCCTAATCATCCCTTGATTCCCCCTTCAGTTGAGGAGACTCAGACTTTTAGTGTCCTACGCCAGTTTTGGCACTGGGTTGCTGGGTGGTTACCTTCTCCGGTAACGGGTTTGTTGACCAATGTCTTTGAGACAATATTTAGGTGGGTGGGTAGAGCGATCGCTTGGTTTTTTGCTTTATTCTCTCAAGGTTGGGTTGGGATATTGACTGGCTCAATCTTAGCGACTACCGCAGCTTTCTTAGGTTGGCTAGGTTGGAGTCAGTGGCGAGATTGGCTGAACCGTCGTTGGTTGAATAAATTGCCAGCAATGGAAAGCCTTTATCAACAAATGCTGCAATGGACGGCGCAAAAAGGTTTAGGCAAGCATCCAGCACAAACACCACTAGAGTATGCCAAAGTTTCATCCCAGCATCATGCGCCAATAACTGCTGAGGTAATAAATGAAATTTGTCAAGCTTATGTCGATTGGCGCTACGGTGGTCATGCTCCTAACTTAAAGCGACTGCGACAAAGATGGCAAGGCTTGAAAAAGACTGCTAAGTAATCGGATTCTCAAGCTTAGGTCTTTCAATTTAACTTCGCTTTAACTTCAAAGCCTCATTTGCTGATATACCTTCGCCTTGAGTACCGAAGTACCACAAAGCCGCAGCAGCTTCAGCGCGAGTTACTGGTTTTTTGGGTTGAAACAGCGTCGTATAGCCAAATACTCGCCGAATATTTGATTGTTCACCATTTTGGAAATCAGCCAAAACTGCCCTTAATGCCTTGGGGTCAATTTTACCCGCATCCTGAAAACCCCAAGTTTGTTTAACTGTATCTAAGTTGGCAGCAGGTAAAGCTTGGCGAGTATCTAGAGGTAATTTCCATAACAGCCACTGCTCCCGCGTTAAGGGTGCATCAGGACGAAACAAAACTGTTGTAGAATACCCAGACAAAGGACTAGGAATTAATCCAGCTTCAGCTAATCCTTGAATTACTGGAAAATCAGCGTCTTTTGGCGATACATCACTAAAAGCTGCTTGAGTACTTTCCGATGCCAAACGAATTTGTTTAGCTGGATTGGTAGTATACATAGCATTGTTAGCTGCAACTAGCCAACGAGCGTATTCCCGACGTGTAACAATTTTACCGGGTTCAAATTGGTTAGCGGCGGTATTGTTCTTTGTTGTCTGTGATTCTGTAGACAACACACCTAATGCTGCCAAGTCTTGGATGTGTTGCTGCCATTCTTTTGGTGCTTTATTTAGATCGTTAAATACTTGAGATGTAGATGGAACTGTCGGGGTTGTTTCGCTATTAGATGTACTTGTTGGCTGTGCAGCTAAGTTCGCGGGTGGTACTGGGCCAATAAATTGCGGATCTCCTGGTTGGGGAAGTCCGTTAGTATTTTGAGCGTTACTAGTTTCGTTGGGATTGCTCGTTGGGTTAGTTTGTGCAGTTGCTGTACTATTAGGTACGTACTCAATCCTTAACTCTGTCGCTGTTTGAGGCTGATTAGGTGTGGCTTTGATAACTGATTGAGCTTGAATTGAAACTTTCACTAGCAAATTATCGCGACGTGCTTCAAATGCACCTTCAACTTCATCTGTTGGTTGTTGTAAAATCTGCCAATTGTTTGTCTGAAACTGGCTACGATAAAAGCTAGCAATAAAATTGCTGGGGTCAGAACTCAGCCAACGGGTTGATACTCTATTTTCTGAGCCACTAGCAGGTCTGACTTCCTGTAGTTTGGCATTGGGATATAGGGGAATATCTTTGGGAAAATCAGCTGGTAACTGAGCCGTTGATTGGTTTGGCTGTGCTTGTGCTTCATTACTTTTAGTTTCCTCAAAAACAACTGGGTTATTTTGCAGCTTAGGATCTGCCGCCAAAGACTGCTCAAGGTTTTTGGCGACTGGACTGTTGGCACAGGCTGTTAAGGAACTGAGTAGAACAGCCAAACTTAGAAAAACAGCTGGACGTTTACAGGGAAGCACGGGAGATCACAAATCGAGTTTCATTTCCTACCCTAGCGCACACTGTCAACGGAAGGCCAAAGCGCTAAGTTATAAAGTCTAAAAGATGAAATTTTAGGTTGCTGTATCCTCGCCTAATCTCCAGCAAGCTATAAAAATCCGGTCTGTTTTGGTTTGGATTCCTGCCTCAGAACTTCCCACTGGAATCCTTCTCTAGTCAAAACTTCTTCTAACTGCTGAGTTGACTCTTTGTAAGCAATAATCAAGACTTTACCAATACAGTTGACAAGGCGACTTTTACAAGTCACTAGTTGCCAATCACTGTCTCAATGGCTTTTATGATGATGAATCCTTGAAATATTGGAAAACGGTAGCCTTGGCTACCGTATCGTCTTGTATCTACAGCTATTAAGTATTGAAAATTCCCATGCTTATTTATAGAGTTCCCTAAAATTCTGGCAAAATAACATTTTGGGATAAAAAACTAAAAATAAAACTCAAATGCTACCTAGGCACGAGTTTTAAGATTTTGGCGATTTGCTCTTTTCCACCGAACATTTACCAGGTGACATCACCCACTTTGACGAAGAATACTCATCTAGTGCTAGATGTCTAGCACCTAAAGTGATAAACTATGATAAATTCCTCCTTATCCTCAGCCAACAAAGGGAATAACCTTATCTAGCGCTAGCTTGCTATCGATTGCTATCGATTATAGAGATTATTCATCTGAGGATGGTAAGCTGAATAAGGTAATAAGCAACAAATGGCAGTCTTAGACAATTACAGGGACTTAGCGTAAATTTTTGGTTCTTGGGAATTGAGATCATAGGCAACGTAACCAAGTTCCGCAGCAGTTTCCCTAAAATCCATTAATTGAATTTAGGGGAAAATGCCACCTTTACTTTAGTCAAGAGTTTCTTGGCAATTGCAAGAGTCGTAAGCGCTTCCTCTGGAATTTCTATTACGCCTTTGCGTAACTATTCCGTTGGGCGAAGTACCCTCAAAGTAGTGAATAAACGCAGTGCTGAGGCAATTGCTTACAGGTTGTAGAGGCAGTATAGAGTTAACTATCGCTGTTTTTGCAGTTTTACTAAAGGTTGACGATGGCGCTAGGAGGAAACTTCTATAACTACGCTTCGCGCACAGCTTCCTATAGCGTAAGTGATTTGTACCACAGGGAATTGTCAGTTTGTAAATTTTGTTACCCTGTAGAAAAGTCCTTTAGCTTTTCGAGATGAGAAGCTATATTAGTGTGATGAAAAGCACAGGTCTGATGGTCGCTCTGCATAAACTTAGGGTAATCTTCTAAATCTACGGCCAAAAACTCACTTTGTTAAGATATGGCTCATCCATTAGTAAGACCAACTTTAACAATTCGTGACTAAAAGCACACAAAGAGCGGTAAATTTGTGTTTGTGACTCAGTTAACTAACTTAGAACTTACAAAGAACTTACAAAGAGGAGATCCCCCAAACGTCTTTTAGGCGCAGTTTGTTATTACACAGGCAGGCTTTCCGTAGCATAAAAGCTTGCGCAGGCCGGTTCTAAGAAAAATGTCTGAATTCAGGACAAATTAAGACTTATATTCAAGGGTAAGGTGTTTCTGGAGATAAAGTTAGCCAAAAAGCAAGCAAAAGGCTAAAAAATATATCTCCCTTGTCAAAAACCCAGATCAGATAGGAGTATGAAAAATCTAAAATAGATATTAAATTTAAAAAAAGAACGACCATCGACAACAGTTAGTCAGTCCAGTTTACTTTTTGTCAAGCGTCGCCGGGTTGTTAGCAGTGCTGAAACACGATTACATGTCAGTTCCCCAGGATCAGCCGATCTATTCTGAGGCTCCTCTCCAGCTACTGCTGTTTGTCGATGGACGCCCAAAGTCCCGACAGCAGGTGCAGCGAATACGGGCCTACTTAAAAGAATTACAGGCTGAGTATAGTTTTGAACTTCAAATCATTGATGTCGGGCAACAACCCTACTTAGCGGAACACTTTAAGTTGGTAGCAACGCCAGCTTTAATTAAAATCCATCCGGAACCCCGGCAAATTTTGGCTGGGAGTAATATAATTGCCCAATTGAAAAACTGGTGGCCTCGCTGGCAAGCTACTATAGATGCCTACTTGAAATTACAAGAAGACCTACAAGAACGTATAGACGACAATAGTCGGGTGACATCACCCACATCCACAATTAGTTCAGTTGCTGTTTCTGCTGAGCTAATACGACTCTCAGACGAGATTTTTCGTTTGAAACAGGAAAAAGAAAAACTCCAAGAACAGCTACAGTTTAAAGACCGGGTGATTGCGATGCTAGCACATGACCTCCGCAATCCTCTGACTGCTGCTGCGATCGCTATCGAAACTCTCCAATCCAACTACAATCCAGACATAGGCGAATTCCAGCGTCTCAAACCAGCAATGACGGCGCATTTACTAAAACAAGCCCGCAGTCAAACCAAGATAATTGATCGAATGATTGCTGACCTTTTGCAGGTGGGTCGGGGTAGCGATACAGAGTTACCTATATTACCACAAAAACTGCAACTAGGTAAACTATGCTTGGATGTAGTGGAAGAATTGCGCGATCGCTATACTGCCAAATTCCAAAATATAGATACAGATATCCCTCAAGACTTGCCTTATGTTTATGCCGATCCAGAACGCATACGGCAAGTGTTGATCAATCTTTTGGACAATGCGATCAAATACACGCCAGAAGGCGGAAAGATTAGCATTGCTGGATTGCACCGCACTACGCAAAAAGTTCAGTTCAGTATTGGTGACACAGGGCCTGGCATTCCATCTGAAAATCGCGATCGCATTTTTGAAAATCACTTCCGCCTGAAACGGGATGAAGCTACAGAAGGTTATGGGATTGGTCTTTGTTTATGCCAACGCATCGTCCGCGCACATTATGGTCAAATTTGGGTAGATACTGCCCCCTGTGGCGGAGCATGGTTTCACTTCACATTACCAGTTTATCCGTCTTAGTCATTAATCAATAGTCATTGGTCTTATTAGTGAGTCGTTAAACTAACAAAGGACAAATGACAAATGACTATTAACTAATAAGCTTAGCTTGGACAATGCGATCGCGTCCTGCTGCTTTTGCTTGGTACAGTGCTTTATCTGCCGCCACAATCAAATCTAAAGGTGAGGTTTCCCAAGTAGGAATAACAGTTACTACCCCCATACTTAGGGTGAGATACTGACCAATGGTAGACCCATGATGAATAATTTGTAAGTCTCTAACTCCAGCTTGCATTGCACTGGCAACGTGAACTGCACCATCTGCGTGAGTGTTTGGCATAATCACAGCAAATTCCTCACCGCCATAACGTGCTACTAAATCTTGATTTTTCTGTGCTTTATGGTTTAAGACAGTCCCAACCTTTTTTAAGCAGAGATCCCCAGCCGGATGGCCATATTTATCGTTATAAAATTTAAAAAAGTCAATATCACATAAAATCAGTGACAGAGGCGACTCCTCCTGTACTAAATTAATCCACTGAGTATTAAGATAATCATCAAAGCGCCGACGATTAGCTAAGCCAGTTAAGCCATCTACGTTTGCGAGTTGCTGCAAAGCTTGGTTTGCGGCTTCTAACTGTTTGTACACTTGCGCTTGTTGCAGCAGTCTTCGCAACCGTTGGCGCAATACAGCCCAGTGAATTGGCTTAGTTACGTAATCGGTTGCCCCTGCTTCAAAGGCACGATTTACTGAGTCTTCGTCATCTAAACTAGTGATTATCAATATAGGAATGCGCTCCCATAGCTTTGAAATCACAGTATTATCCATAGCTGAACCAGGATCAAACGTTGCTAGTGCTGACATCAAATTATTCCTGGCAATTTGGAGCAACTGTTTACAGCATGTGAAGCCATCCATCACAGGCATCATCGCATCTAGCAAAACAATATCCGGTTTAACGGTTTCGTAAGCATCTAAACACTGCTTACCATCAGAGACCTCGACTACTCGATAGCCTTCTTGTTCCATAGCTTTACGCATCAGGAGCCGGATGGTTTTGTCATCGTCAGCCACCAGAATTACAGGAGGTTGTTTGGAAATAGAAAATGGGCTTATGGCTGACATGAGTTGCATTCCGCAGAAAATAAAAGTAATGAGTAGGGAAAACTTAGAAGAATCTTACCTCTATAGCCAATATTGCTTGTGAGTCACAGTTTGAGCGCAGCGCTCAAAATCTTACTTAATGGGCAGTTTGGAAGAAGATATGTGAGAAACAAAATGCTTTATGTGTAAACTGTTGCCCAGCTTTCAACACATTTCAGAAGACGAGGTGTCAAACTCTAATTCATCAATCGCTTGGGTTTTTAGTAGTAATAATCTCTGGTTAAATAATTTGTTTCGGCAGCTATTTATAAGGCAGTATTGAAAAAAGGCTGTGCTATTCCATGAAAGCGATCGCTTCTTTATCAACGCCAGAACTTGCAGTAAAAGTATTTCTTGCTTGCCAATCAGCTTTTTTTTGAGAGCAGACTGCTTACTTGTTTTTGGCCAAGTAATTGGTAGATAACTAGGTTTCATAAATAATGTATTTGTATTTGTAATTTAAAAGCACTTATTAGTTTTTTATTCAACTATGCTTGTAATCTTAAATTTAAGTGTTAAATCTCTTAGTTGGTAAAGGAATATACCAATTTTGTTTAAAACTTCAAATGCAAACCTCATTTATTTAGTTCTCTAGTGATTTGAGAAATATACTGAGGAATCACAAAGTATTTAACAGTAACTATAAAAATCTAGCTAATACTAAATACTGATAGAACTAAACTCTAATTAATTATCTTAATTTTGCTGGTTTTACGGGAGTTTAGGATAATTACATAGGGTTAAGATAAGACTGTCTTTATAACTTTATTATTTAGTTATCATCAACTCATTATTTAAGTAATATTGCTTAAATAAAAAAATTAAAATATACTTTGCAAATAATTAAGAAAAAGAATCTTTGTTGAAAAACCAAATTATATAGCTAAAATAGTATGGATATTAAATAAATGTGAATTGTTAGTAATTGGGTTAGCACATAAACTTTTTGTTTATTAGTAAGTAAAAGATGAGGCTGGCGGATTACTGGATAAAAGCTTGCAAAAAAAATAATGAATGCGAAATAATATTTTTAAAAAATCAATTCTCATTTACAATTACCAAATTTTCAATATGCCAAACCCATTAATGTATCAACAGGATAATTTTGTCGTTTTAGAAACAAACTTACCAGAACAATTTCTCACAGCCTCAGAGTTATTAGAAAAGCTGAAAAAAACTCTTGAGAAACTCACATTTCAAGATTTGTCACCAGATTTACAAAAGTTTGATACAGTGGAGGCCCAAGCACAATATCTACTCGATACTAGTTGCGAGTTAGATATTGGCCCTGGGCAATATTTGCAGTGGTATGCAGTTCGCTTAGAAAAATAAAAACTATCTCGCTAGCTAGTCCCTATTCCCCTTTTGTAGTAATCAGCGCCAGTTCAATTTCATTTTCAACTGGCTGTGTTATTTTAACTTCCACTCCGGGGCCAAAATAGTTAGTCATTTTTTCTTGCTTTTGCTGCCACACTTCAATGGGTATCAAGGGTGAATCAAATTCTAAAATTAAGGCATAAGCCCCGTTGATTTCTGTTTCTCGTAACCCTGTAACCACTGGTCGTTCCTCATCGGTGGGACTCAAACCCAAAAAAGACAGCGTCGTATCTAGATGACCATCTTGACCATAAGAGTATTGGGTGATGTCTTTGCGAATTTTATTTTGAGTGTCAGTCGCTTGCTGTTCCCGCAGGATCAAAACTGAAGGTGTGGTAGCTTCGGTAAAGGGTGTGGGTGTAAGTTCATTAGCTTTGAGAGCGAGTCCTCCCAACAATAGAGGAATTCCGTAAAAAAATCCCACAAGATTAAGCGTGGCATAATCCAGAGCGTAAGCAACGAAACCGATGATGGTTAATATGCCGCCGATGGTTAAACCGAGTGTTCCCAACGAAATTTGGCGTAGCATGAGCTTAGATTAGTATAAATTTTTCATACATTAGTTTTATTATCATCGGTTATGAGTAACAGATCAGGGAAGACATTGGCTCAAGCTAATAGAAAAGTTCCGCACCTCAGAAAGCTGATTTTGAGTTAAGTTTAAACTTAGAGAATAGTTAAAAATAGGAAAAAATAATGGATTTACAGACGATAAAAGAACGAATTGCCGCAGTTCAAAGCAAACGCGAGTACTTACTGAGCTTGCTGGAGCAACCAGACTTGGGAACTTTAAGAATTGACGTAAATCAGGCTTTGGAAGAACTAGATGAGTTGATTGATGAGTCTAGACGCACTCTTCCAGATATAGAAAATAATTAACTCTGAGCAAGCCATAGCAAGAATAAAAAACAGCGTCGGCAGAAACCTCAATTTACGGTTCTACCGACGCTTTTTTCTTAAATAATTCCTCAGTCTCTAGAATCTAGCTTGGCTTGAGTTAGCCGACCAAAATAGGTGTATCGTTTATCCTAAAATCTAACCATCTGTTGCACGCTGACCTAGCTGCCTGACCAAAGAAATGAGTTCAGTGGTGGGTACATCTTTTTTGCAAAAATCATCAAAGCTATGCACAGGTTTTGTCTCTAGAAAATTTGCATCTTCTACTGAGGAGTAAGCAAGGATTTGGGTATTAGGAGAAATGGCTTTAATTTTACTAGATGCGCTCCAACCATCCATGACGGGCATTTGTAAATCTAGAACAATCACGTCAGGTTGGTAACGTTTAACCATTTCTATAGCTTCTTGACCATTACTTGCTAGACCTACTACTTGAATATTTTCTTGGCAAGAAAAAGCTAATTGTAGGGTCAGACGAGTTAGTTCGTGATCGTCGACCACTAAAACGCGCAAGGTAGAAGACTCACAGGACAACATTAACATTAAACTGCAAAAAAACTGCATACCATAATTCTTATAGTTTATGGGAACAAGCGCCAGTACTTACTCTATCTTATGGTTGAATAAATGGTGTGTAACCATAAGAAGTAATTAGATAAATGCTCAAAAAATTAAAGTATTCTGAAAAAAACTAATTTGAGCTAGTTGTCAAGGGATTAAAAACTTTTTAATCAATTAAGTTTGTGGCTACGCCAGTTGATCGTAAAGCCATATTAATGAGAGTTTTTTGTGAGTTAGCCTCTGGACAATCATCACCAGGATGTCGTTGAATGTACGTTCCATCTGCTTGTAACTCCCAAGCATGGCGGTTGTCTGCTAACATAATTCCCAATATCTCTTGCAAATCCTTAGCAATATCTGGATCTTTTACTGGGGTAATTACTTCGATTCGCCGATCCAGGTTGCGACGCATCCAGTCAGCACTACCAATATAGATTTCCTCTTCTCCATTGTTATAAAAATAATGAATGCGAGAGTGTTCTAAATAACGACCGACAATGCTGATTATGCGAATATTTTCACTGATGTCTTTAATCCCAGGGCGTAAACAGCAAACGCCCCTAATAATTAGGTCTATTTCCACTCCGGCGCGGGAAGCTTCATATAAAGTAGCGATAATTTCTGGATCAACTAAGGCATTCATTTTGGCAACAATACGTCCAGAAAATCCGTTTTGAACATTTTCGATTTCGCGACGAATTAGTGCCAAAAAGCGATCGCGCATATTCACAGGTGCAACTAGCAACTCTCGATAAGATTTTTGCCGAGAATAGCCTGTCAAGAAATTAAATACATCTGTTAAATCAGCACCTAATTCTTCACGACAACTAAACAATCCTAAATCTGTATATAGCCGTGCCGTTTTCGGGTTATAATTCCCCGTACCAATATGCACGTAGCGACGCATCCGGTCTTTTTCTCGCCGCACCACCAAGACAATTTTGCTATGGGTTTTCAGCCCTACTAAACCATAGACTACATGAACTCCAACTCTTTCTAGCCGTCTTGCCCAGTAAATATTATTCTCTTCATCAAACCGCGCTTTTAATTCCACCAGCACAGACACTTGCTTGCCATTTTCGGCAGCGGCAATTAAGGCATTTACTATCGGCGAGTCCCCAGAAGTCCGGTAAAGGGTCATCTTGATTGCTAAGACATTCGGGTCATGGGCTGCGTGGGTAATAAAGCGCACTACTGTTGCCGTAAAGGATTGATATGGATGATGTACCAACAAATCCTTTTCCCGAATCACAGCAAAAAAGTCTTTTCCTTCATCCATCTCCAGGACATCTGGGTTGAGACTTGGTTCTCGCAGCCGTTGCAGGCGCAAAGGTACAACAGATTGCCGTGGTGGATCTTTGAGTTCTGGTAATGGCAATGCCATAAAGTACATCAAATCCCGCAGTCCCAAAAGACCGTCTACTTCGTAGACATCATTTTCTGTTAATTCCAAATCTTGCAATAACTTTGACCGAATTGGTTCAGGAGTCTGCGATTGAATTTCTAACCGGACTGGACTCCCACCCATGCGTCGTTTTCGTAGTTCTTGTTCGATCGCTAATAATAAATCATCTGCCTCATCCTCTTCTAGTACCAAATCGGCGTCACGGGTAATACGGAAAGGATGATATTCTTGAATATTCATACCTGGAAATAAATATTCCAAGTTATGAGCGATCGCTTGTTCTAAGGGTACTCCAGTCCAGTGAGTTGGTGTTCCATTATTTTGCTCTCCCAACTCTGGCGGTATCGGTAAAAAGCGCGGTAGAACTTTGGGAACTTTGACTCTGGCAAAGTATTCTTCTTCGGTGTCTGGGTTTTTGACTACAACTGCTAAATTCAGACTGAGATTGGAAATGTAGGGAAAAGGATGGCTAGGGTCAACTGCAAGAGGAGTCAGAACCGGAAAGATTTGTTCTTCAAAGTAGCCTTCTAGATAATTCCGTTGTCTCTGATTTAAATCTATATAATCCAATATATGGATGCCATGCTTCCCTAACAGCGATCGAAGTACTTGCTCAAAATGTTGGTGCTGTTTTGCTACCTGGGGACTGAGGGTAGACCGAATATCATCTAGCTGTTGTTGTGGTGTGCGGCCATCAGGAGTTAACTGGGTGACTTTTGCTTCTACTTGTTGCTTTAAACCGGCAACGCGTACCATGAAAAACTCATCCAAATTTGAGCTAAAAATTGCTAAAAACTTGAGGCGTTCGAGAAGTGGTGTTCGTTGGTCGCAGGCTTCATGCAACACCTTGTTATTAAACTGCAACCAGCTTAACTCTCGGTTGAGATAGTATTGTGGATCGCTCAGATTGATGGGATTGACGCTCTTCTTTGATTTCGGCATGATGACCCAAGTGCAGGTAGCTGTAGCCCATTTAACTGGAGGATATAAACAATAGTAAATTAAATGGGCGTAGACGCATAGCGCTAAGGGGGTCGCAGTCTTGCCGATTGCCGTAGTTGCGATAGCATAGCGTTAGCGAGTCTTCTCCCTACAGCCCTTCTACTAAAGGAGACCAAGGCGAACGGGCATCCTACAGCAGGCGCTAGCCTTTCCCTTTGGGTGAAGGGGAGACGCCAAAGGCGAACGAGCGTCACCCCCGAATCCGTTAACGTAGGTCTTCGTCAGAAGAAGGGCAGGGTTTGTCGCTATACAACGCTTCTATTGTGGATTAGCGGCAGGTTCTTTAGTTTCCTTTACTGTTGGGGAAATTGGCAATTGCAGATTTTGGTCATAAAGGAAATCTTTGTCTATAGTAATATCTCGTGTGGGTAAGATAGCGCTATTGGTGATGCCATTTTGAGGCGAAATCCGTAAAATGTACTTGCCAGCCGGAACTGCATCTAAACGATAAAGACCAAACTCGTCAGTCGCAGACGCAGAAACTCGTTTGCCTTCAGCGTTAATGAGTTCTACCTCTATTTCTGGTATTGGTTTACCTGCGGCATCTGTAATTCGTCCTGCCAAACCATATTCTATTCTGACGGGGAAATCTAACTTAGTCACAGCAGAGTTTGCCACCTCAGCAACTACAGTAGTTTTCTTAATCGAAAGTTCTACAGGTAGCTGGTCTGGATCAAGTTGAACTATATAGACACCTTCTGGTAAATTACCGACAAAAAAATTACCTTGAGCGTCGATGGCAGATCCACCAAAGCTTTGATTGCGGTTATTGAACACCTGGATAGTAGATTCGCTGAGGTCAAAGCCTTTCCTTCCGCCTTCAACGATAACTCGTCCAGCGATCGCGCCTCGGTTTTTACCAATAGAGGTATACTCAGCTGGAGATATTCTACCACCGGCAAAAGATAAATCTGATACTAATGAAATAGTTAGGCGCTCATCGCCAATACCGCCATAAATGCTCTTGTATCTCGAAGGGATGCCTTGATAATCAAGTCTGGCGAATAAACCCGGAAGTAACCGCATACTAGCGCCTACCACTGGGCCAACTTCTCCATCTCTGTATCCTAGTCCTAACCGCCAGCTCAAACCTGAAAGGCTAGGCGCGTTACGATTGAGCGTTGCAGTATAACGAGTAGACAAATCGCCGCCAGATTCAGTTCCAAAAGATACTAGATATTCTCGGCTCAAGTTCTGGCTAAAATCTGTTGAGTATATATCCCCAGACGAGGTAAAAGTCAGCCTGCTATTTTGTGTTGCTTGATAGAAAGCGTTGAATAAATAGCGTCCTAAAATATCAGGTCTACCACTTAGAGATAAGTTAGAAACGGGACTTAATGAAAAAGTTGGCAAAATGTAATTAGTTGAATTACTCTGATCTTGGTAACTACGGGCAATCACTCCCAAACTAAAATTGTTACTAAAGTTGTACCTAGTTTCCAGACTATGCTTAACATAATCGCGTGATTGACTGCTATACAAATAGCCAGATGGATAAAATTCGGAATTACCGATAATTTGGAAGCGGTTTAACTGAACATCTAAATCCGCTGTATAACCTATTTGACCACGAGAAGTCCCAGCACTAGCAGCTAGAATCACTGGATTTGCGAAGCGCCAAGCAAACCCTGCTTGCGCTTGTGTTGTCTCAGGGAGTACTTGCACTGCCCCTTCCAACGTTAAATTATTAGAAAGACCTTGACGCACCTGATAAAATGCCACAGGCTGACCTGAGTCAGTGGAATTATAATCTTCAAATAAAGCATTCTGGATAGAGTTACCACTTAATCCAACACCTGCTAATTGAACATTTCCACCAGATGGTAACAATAAATCAGAAGCATTAAGTCTTAAAGAACGGATTTCTCTTGGTACATTCGGATTATTCCGGTCAAAAATATAAAGTTCAATTTCATTAGATTGACCACTAGGCAAGTTAACATCTAAAAATTCGTATTCTCCGGTAAGCCCTACCTGCTGTTGGGCAACAACCACACCACTAACTCTTAACTGAACAAAACTTGTGGGAGGAACTATACCTCGAAATGTTTGTGTAGCTTGTGAGCGTCTGGGCAGAAGCTCATTTGCACCATAGTCATTATTAAATCTATTAGCAGGTAGATTAGTATACCCAACTTGTACTCCTGTCAAATTAACATTTGTTAGTAAGGTATGCAGTCCAAGTTGTTGCCGACCTATCTGATAAAGAAATTGTCCTGTGCGTTTAAAGAAATAATATTCAGTAACATCTGGCTGATTGACAAAATTGTTATCTAGGCGCAGACGCCATGAGCCACCAGCTAAACGTCCTCCTAGAAGAGTGGAGCTACTCCAACTAGTATCTCCAGAATTACTATAAAAGTTCAACTCTTGCCTAAAATTGGATAATCCGCTACTAGGAGGTAGAACTTCTGGCCGGAGATCAGCAGCATTAGTGCTTGTTTGTCCACTATCTCTGCGCCACGGCAAATCAACAATCAAAGCTAAATCAGCAGAATTAAACTGAATATATGTAGCTAATTTTTCTTTCAATAAAGTATCGCTGATATAAGTGATACCTTTAATTTTATTCAATTTATTTTCGGCTAGCGTAACTACTCCAGCAGGTGTTTTGAGTTTGATTCCTTCAGGAGTAGGTTCAACAATAAAACCAGCAAGTTGTGCAAAATCTAATAATGGGAGTAATAAAGTATTTCCATCTCGTACAACATCTAAGCTACCAACTTCTTGGTTGTTGATAATTATCCCAAGTAATAAATTTTTTGCTTCTGCTATAGTATTTTCATTAGCAGTATTCGGCAAAGGATTATTTTTGTCTACTGAGGTTTCTGAAGCTTTAGAATTATCATTACTGGCAGATGGTTCGGAGGGGACTTGAGTTTTTAAAGTTTGAGCAATTATCCTTTTATCAAATTGTTCTTTAATACAGACTTGCTGTGAGCTAGCTGGAGAAAATTCAGCAGGTAAAGTTTCTGGTGGAGCAGAAGCTGCGATCGCTGTTGCAATTATCCTCTTTCTCTGACTGATATTAGTATCTACTGGCTTTTGGCAAGAGATATTCTTTGAATCTACAATTGTAACTGTTGGGGGAGGTGTTGGAGTTTGGTAGACCATAGCTTAAGCACAAAAATTCCCATAAGCAACCTAAGACACTTCTTGGCTGCATAGAAAAAGTGAAAATCAACTTAGTTTGTAATTAGGTTGAAAAATTAAGTTTTTGGAGTAACAAAAGCTATTTGTTACGGATGGAATTTCTCAGATTCTGAGCAGCAGGATTGCTTTGAGGCTGGTTATTGCTAACTGCTGGAATAGTAAAGGGTATGCCTTTATTAATTTGCACACCGCTTAAATCTCCATTAATATCTAATACATAGTTACCAGGAGGTAGCTTTTTCGTAATTGGTAACCGGAGTTGACGACGATTTTCAGGCAATACTGGTGATGAAGGTAATGAGCCTGTATCTAATACAAACTTTGGAATCTTGGCTTCTGGTTTACCCAAATTAGCCAAAGGTTTCGTCGCTTCTGCTCCCGGATATTTGGCAGCAGGCCAAATGGCATATTGACCATTTAGTCTCACATATCCATTGCCTTGATTAGAAATATCAAAGACTGCACTTAAATCCTTAAGTTTGGTGTCTACAGTTACAGAGTTAATTACACCAACTCTTTTAACTTTTCCTACATAACCATAGATTACAACTCCTAACCGTCCAATAATTCTCACACCTTTAGATTGTGTATTGTTAGGAGGAACTTCTTCAAAATAAATTACAGCTCGATGTTCACCTGATCTAGGCTGAACTTTGGGACGAATAGCAAAGCGGAGAGTTTGAGCGCCACCTGCTGGAATTTTAAACCTAGCAGGAGTGAAAACAATCCACTGCTCTAAAGATTGTTCGCTAGGAGCAACTTCTTGCAGTTTATTATCTTCATTCATCACCCATGATCGCACAACAGCCTTAACTTCAATTGGCTCAGATGAAGGGTTCAAAACGCGAATAGCCTGAGTGCGCGTTTTGCTACTATTAATTTCCACTTCAATTCTAGAGGGTGTGACGCCAATATTGAGTGCTGTAGCAGGAGGCATTCCTAAAGCCAATACCCCCATTAAACCTAAAGCTATATTTCTAGATTTTGACAACATCTGGTTGAAATTTTTTCCTGTACAGATGACAAACTATTTACGACTGCAAAAGCAAAAAACTAAATACCCTGTACCATTCTCAATAACTGTAGTAGAACTTCTAGACTTGGTTTACCCAATAAAGCTAGATGTGCTATTACAAAAATTGCAATTTGTAAACTAACGACGATTCACTGTGACAGTAATATCGCCAGAATATCCACCTGCTAACTGTGCAGTTGAAAGATCCATTCTCAACCGCATTCCCCCCTGCACTAAAGCTGTATTAGTATTGGAATCGCGGGAAATCTCAATAATAGGCAATGGTTCTATCACAACTTGAACTGTTGAGTTAGAAGCATTCTCATTGCTCACTGCATTGTTGCGACCATTCTCAGCTCTCAGTTCATAAGTGGCATAGAGAGAACCCACTTGATCTATGGGTACTCGCATTTGCCAGAGTTTTGGTAATTCACGGGTAATTACGGCATGAAAGCTAGGAGGAGTGAGTAAATCTTGCTGATTTTTGACTGAATCATTAATGCCAGCAGGTGAAATTTCTGTTTGCGCTATGGGAGGAATGGTTATTCTTTGTGGAATTGATAACTGATTAATCTCTGTAGGCGCAGAGGTTTCTACAAATAGCGTTTGTGCTAGTGTATGGGGCTGTATGAGTGCCAGAAACGCTATACTAGCACTTATACAGCTAATGACTTTAGTCTTTGACATATTGCTGATTGCTGATATCAAATTTGCCTATTTTTAGCGTCTTCAACTTAGAAGCTTGGCAAAGGGAAGGAAGTCTGAAAAATGGGAGGAGAAGAATCTGCTCTGTGTATGCGATATCCACGACAGATATCTTCTCCGAAATATCAGAGAAGTTAGAGTGAAGCGCTATTTAAAACTGAATTGGCAAAACTTTCTACAGGTTTGTACCAAGACTTAAATAGCCTTAGCCTTAATTAAGGAGCATCTGCTGTTATGGTAATTACGCCAGTATATGAACCTGCGGTGGTGGAGTTAGTCAAGTCTAGAGCGAAATCTATTCCACCAACAAAAGTAGGGTCAACTAAGCCTTTGGGAACCTTCCCAGTTTGGTTAGATGATCCATTAATAGTATATGCTACTGTCCCAATTGCCGGAGCTACAGCAGTAAGCGTTCCTGTTAAGCCTGTGTCCTTGTTGTAAGTGATGTTAACTCCGGCTGCACGCGGGCTGTTAGACCATACTGCATACACACCAGTTAATGACTGGTTTAACGAGCCAACACCTGCGCGTGCAAATGGTGATGAAGTATTCACACCAGTACCAGGTATACTAGTAGTAGGATCAGTACCTACTGTACCACTATTGCTAGCACTGCCATAAAAACCACTTCCTGTTGCTGTCAATCCAGATGCTAGATCAGATGCTGAAATACCCACATAAATGTCACTAACAGTCTTTAAGTAGAGTACTTCAGGTACTTGGACGTTAAGATTTACAGGTGCTGCTGTACCTGAAATCTGAGCCTGTGCTGGTGCAGAAGTAATAGCAGTACCCAAAGCGACTATACTAGCAGCGATCGCGAAAAATTTGTTCTTCATAGTTGAAAGTTGCTCCTCATTTCCTTAATTGGTGTCAGTCTGTTTTGACTGTTATTAGAATTTAGTAGTCTCTATTTAGCAAACCAATGCCTTTGAGGTTTGCCTAGAAGTTGTCTAGACTTCAATGAACCTGTAACCTATTCAATCTGGCCGATGTTTTTTACAATCACCTCCTGTTTAAATCACCCATAACTCTGTTCCGTTAGTCCCATTCGTGGCGGTAAAGAACAGCCTTGTACCAACGACAGTTAGCTTGGCAGGATCAGCATTGCCATTGGCATAAATATTGCTAACCTTGCTCGTACCTAAAGCTGTGCCGTCGCTGCTCCATACTTCTCTGTTGCTACTATCAGAAGCTGCAAAATACAGGGAGCCATTAAAATTGATGAGACTTTGGGGAATACTGTTGTTGGGGTCGGAACCGACCCAAATATCTTTAACTAGTCCTGTGTTGGCATCAGTACCGTCAGTTTTCCATAGTTCCAGACCAGTTGCATTATCAGGAGCGATGAAGTAAAGAGCATTGCCAACGGCAGTCAAATTAGATGCACCAAAACCAATATTTGGTGCTTGAGTAGTATCGTTCTTAACTCTGATTGTGCCGTTAGAAGTACCATCAGTCTTCCATAGTTCTGGCTTAAAGTCATTGCCATACTTCACAAAGTACAGGTTATTGCCAACTGGTGTTAGATAGCTCGGTGCTACGCTATTATTACCAGGCGTAACATCTTTAACCACACTAGCTACTCCAGCATCGTACTTCCATACTTCATATCCACTAGTGCCATCGTTAGCAGTGAAGTAGAGCCTGCTGCCAAGAGTGGTAAGGTTGGCAGGAGATGAGCCAAGTGATCCTGGTCTGATGTCAATTACTTGGGTTCCACTATTAGTACTGTCGCTTACCCAAAGCTCAGTACCATTACTGGGGTCAGTGGCTGTAAAGTAAAGCTTGCCGTTAACGGCAGTAAGATTGGTTGGGCTGGAACTTTTGCTACCAGAGTAAATGTCTTTCACTAGACGAACTTGTGTACCGTCATAGACCCAAACTTCTCTACCGTTTGTGCCATCGTCAGCAGTAAAAAACAGGTTGCTACCCACGACAGTCAGATTACTTGGATTGGAACTGCCAGAGTTAGGATTAATGTCACTTACTATTCGGGCTTGAGTGCCGTCGTATACCCAAACTTCTGTACCTTTCGTACCATCATTGGCAGTGAAATACAGCTTGTTGTTCAAGACGGTCAGATTAGCTGGGTTGAAACTGCCAGGATTAATATTAGTGATGCGGGTAGTGTTGGCTACAGTGCCGCCGCTCTTCAACAACTGGGAGCCAGTGCTACCATCATTGGCAGTAAAGTACAAAGTGTTACCCCATGCTGTTAAATTGTCAGGACTCGAACCGTTAGTCCCTTGATTCAGGTCAAACATCTGAGTTTGTTGAGTAGCAGACAAGCTTAAGTTATAGAAGGTGTTAGCTAAACCAGATGTGTAGACCCGAACGAAATAACTACCTGCACTCAGGTTAATGTTAATAGTTTCATTTACTGTTCCTGTGTTGGCAGATGATTGAAATACAACACGATTGCTGTTAATCAGTTGCACATCTGCGTTATCAGACAAATTACTGAGATTAAGACTGAATAGACTACTTCTATTGAGGCTAAAAGTATAGTAATCATCAGTATCGATGTTGCCGACAAACTCATTTAAGCTTTGAGAAGCATTTAAAGTGCCAATATTCTTGGCTGTATTCTCGGTGTTAGGAGCTTGGTCTGCGGCTATCGGCGTGGCAGATATGCTGAGATCGTAGTTAGTTGCAGAGCCTGTACCAGGAGTTACTAAAATGTAATATACACCAGCTTTTAAGCTACGCCTGATTGCATCTGTAGCAGTTCCTAACTGCTGGGAAGATTGAACTCCATAACCAGAACTATCTAGCAGTTGTAAATCCGCATTTGCACTTGTTGGTTTTAAGGAAATATCAACTAATGCATCAGAATTTGTCAAAGTCGTTAAATCTAGACGGTAGTAATCTAGATTGTCAGAGGAATTTACAAAGTCTGAGAAAGTTGAAGGGAGAGTGGTGATATTTCGCGCTGCTGCTAGTGTATTGCCAGCATTGTCTACTTGGTCTGGTGTAAAGGCAACTTGCAAATTATAGTTAGTAACATTTTTTGTATTTGCATACACCTGAATGTAATACGAACCTTGGGCAAGACTGCTAGTAACTATAGATTCTGATGTTGTGCCGATTTGATTAGATGATTGAATGACTGTTGGGCCAGCCTTCAGCAACACCAGATTAGCATCGGCTGTTAGACCATTGAGTGTAATATTGAGTGTGCCGTTGCTTGCTAAGTCAACTTTGTAAAAGTCTCTAACATCTTGAATTACACTACTATCTGTAATCCCATTTTGCTCTCCCACAAAATCAGTTGTACTGTAGTTGAGGTTGCTGATACTTAGTGGTGTAGGAATAGTGTATGCAGTGTTAATTGCATTGTCAAAAGTTAATCTTCCACTATCTAGGATGGGATCAGATGAAAAGCTGAGATTATAATTTGTGTTGCTTGCTGAATCGAAAACCTGAGCGTAGTATGTGCCAGCAACTAGAGAGGTACGAATTGATTCTGATGTATTACCTGACTGAGCAGATTTAGTAATAGTCCCACCAGTACTGTTGAGTAAATACAAATCAGCATTACTACTCAAGCCATCTAAGTTTAAGTTAACAATGCTGGAACTGCTAACAGTAAATTTATAGGTATCAATAAAGTCAGAGCCGCCAATGGAGTTTTGAAATGTATTGATTGTGCTGGTGAGCGAACCGTTAATATAAGATGAAGATGTAGTGTCTAAAGCTGTGGCTGTTGTACTTTCTGGATCAGAAAATCCTGAATAAGTTGGCATATCTATTTATTCTTTTATATAAAACCACAACAAAAATATTGGCTGCGAAGTACCCTAGCAATGCAAGTTATTTGCAGTTAATTAACCACAAAATTTTTATTATTTCTGGCAAATTATTTAGCTGATATCCTGAAGATGCAAGCCTTGAGAAATATGCTGTTTACTTTTGTAATTAAATTGTTGTGTGTGAATTATCAAAAGTGCAATATTAAAAATCGTAAATTATATACCTTTACTAAACTTTTATTGTCCTTTAAGCTTTCTCCTTTAAGGTTTACTGCACATAGAATTTAACTCCCCTTTAAAAAGGAATACCACCGTAAATATACTTAAATAATAAACAGAGTTGTTTTAAAAATTGAAAAAACTTTTAGTATAAAATATTATGCTCTACTTACCATTTTCTGTCTTGACAAAGCAAGGGGCTTGATTTGCGATCGCTATACCTATGTAAGCTAATGAAGATTCAAGTTGCATAAAATCAGGGCTTAAGTCTTTACTACAAGCAGATAATTCTAGAAAAATAAATGACGATTAGCGATTAGTTTATATACTTTCAACTCTTATAAATAAAATAGGATGACTATATAGATAGTTATCAATAGTAGGTTTTTGATTGCAATATGTTTCAAGCTACTCGTCGCCGTCTTGCTCTTTGGTACACTACTGTTACAGCAGTGTTACTACTAGTGTTCGCTAGCGGCGTTTATTTATATGTCCGTAGTACATTAATTGAGCGAATTGACGATACTCTTAATCATGTAGTGGAAATAGTTGAGCGATGTCTAACGACAAGTCCCTGCGCGTCTTCGCTTGTAATTGAACCAGTTAATTCCGACGCTGATAAATTCCGTATTAATGTCGAAGCCAGTTTTCGCAACAATACTGACGCTGTAGAAGATGACCACATCGACCTAGAATGGTTTAGCCCAACCGGTGAATTACTCTGGTCAACTCTATCCCAACCCCTCAATATCCCTATTCGTGCCAATCGCACTGGTGAAACTGTGCGCGTAGTTAGGGAACAGAGGGTAAGAACGGGAGATGATAAACTTCTCACTCAAGATTCAGCACTATTATTGCGACAAGTCACACAGCGCGTAGAAGTCGGACGGCTGGTTTTGGGATATCTGCGTGTTAGCCATCCCTGGTTTGAAGTTACCAAACCTAGCCGACAGTTGATTTTAGATTTGGCACTAGGTACTGGATTAATGCTGCTTTCAGTGGCTGCGAGTGGTTGGTTTCTTTCAGGTAAAGCAATGGAACCTGTAGGCGAGTCTTATCAACGCCTCAAACAATTTACTGCCGATGCTTCTCATGAACTTAGAAGTCCGATTACTTTGATTCAAACTAATGTGCAAGTTGCCCTTGCTGATTTGGAATTAGCACAGACAGAAGCTACTGATTCTCTACAGTATCGGCAACATTTAAAAGTGGTGGAACGATTAACGCAACGCTTGGGTAAGTTAGTTAATGACTTGCTGTTCCTAGCCCGACAAGATAGTGGTATTAGCAAAAATGTCTTTTCAGATTGTCCACTAGACGCTTTACTTATGGAAGTTGTTGAAGAACAACAACTATTAGCTACTGAAAAAGAAATCACCCTTTCTTTAGACTTAATTGATCCTCCTAACTGGGAAATCAGCCCTGAATTACTTGACAATTGGTTTACACTTGTAGGCAACTGGGATGAACTAATCCGACTGTTCACAAATTTGATTGGTAATGCCTTACGATATACCCCTATAGGTGGACGGGTGAATGTAAAATTAGCACGAATAGAAGGAATAAATCGCGTCTCTAGAATTCGTTACAGCAGTGCCTATTTACAAATTAAGGTGAGTGATAGTGGAATTGGTATTCCAACGGAGTCACTACCACACTTATTTGACCGCTTTTACCGGGTAGATCCGGCACGTACTCATAAAATTGAAAACACAACTACAGAAAATACTACTGGTTCAGGATTGGGATTAGCGATCGCTCAAGCTATTGTCGAACATCATCAAGGTCAAATTCAAGTTGAAAGCACCCTTGGTAAAGGAACCACATTCACCGTTACTTTACCAATAACTCTAGAGTCTTAAATTCTAAATTCAACAATTGTTTCCCCTGGCAGATGCAGAGGTTGATTTTTAAATATTACTCTAATTTTGAAAGGTTGAAGACTTGAGCCATCAACTCACATTCTAACAGTTTGATATAGCTAGTACTATAACTTATCCTGATTAGCTATACACACTGTTAGTTTATTTTTGTTTGGCGAAATTTACTACAACCATAATGCATTAATAAAAATATTTCGGAGGGCTTAGATGCCAACTTCTACCAGTGAAATCAAAGAAAAAGATATACCATTTTTGGAAAAGGTTCAACAGAAGAGTGGTATAGCCGATCTTTACGACGCTAGGGATATAACCGAAGTGGTATTCCGAGTGATGCGCGACTTGATGACTACAGAAGCTGCCGACAGAGTAGAGGCAGAACTGCACAAACCGGCTGAAACAGCTGTAGCAACTGATGATAAAGCGCTGGAAATGGAAATTGCCGACTTGTGGCACGATACAAATCCGATTGTAGCTTTCCTAAGCCGGGTGCGTCCACCTTGGCAAGGCCCAGGCATCTTTAAAATTGATAGCGATCGCTTTCTATTTCGGGTAGCAAACGAAAGTCCAATGCAACCTAATGTAGACCGGGAACAGGTAGTTAAAGCAGTTTTTTCTGCTACTAAAGACGAATTATCGTCAGAAAGAATTCAGGAAATTGCTAGCTGGTTACCTGACAGAGTGCGCCAACTTTGGGAAGAAGCTTAATAATTTATGTGGTTATAAGTGAGGGAATAAATTTAACTCCTCACTTATAAATATATGGTATAGGTTAAAAATATATATCTAAAGTTAGTAGTTTTAAATTCTTTAGTGAGATGTAAGAGTTTATCTTTACTCGTTAATCTGTAATTAATAATTTCTAATTTTCTAAAAGCTAAGATTATGTACAGCAGGCAAATTAATTTTTGCTTTGCTTTAATTAACCTGCTGTGAAATATGTCAAAGCAAAGCAATTTTAGACATTATCTCAGGAAGTAAACAATGAATAATGGTTATCTAAAGTTACGCAAATCAGCTGAGTTACTCGGTGCTATTTGTGGAGGATTACTAATTAGTGTACCAGCAATTCCTCTAGCAGCTTCAGCACAGCAAAGAACTGCTGGAGTTAATCCCTGTCCCCGAATTTTCTACGAACCTCCACATAATACTCAGGTTTTAGTACCGCAGGGATGTCCTCCTAATGCTTTCACTCAACAGCGGGATGCACGAGGGGCATCTTCTACTCAAACAGCACCAGTAACAGTAAGCCCACAGGTTCCTACTACCACTACAACTACACCCCAACCATCAGCAACTGAACCAGCACAAACACCTAGCGCAACCATCGCCCTCTCAAATGGTAAAGTTACTGTCAAGTTAGTGAATGAGACTGCGGCTAGTATCACTTATGAAGTCATTGGTGATACACCACCGCGATCGCTAACAGGTAAGTCAGATGTAATGCTGCAAAATTTAAGCGCACCAGTAACAGTCACATTTCAACGTGAGGATGGCGGATTACTGACTGTAACTCCACAACCGTCTTCAGAACCAGGAATGTTAGAAGTGAGATTGAAAGAAGCAACTAATGTAGGCAAAGACAGAGGTGCGATGCGGATTCAACAAAATGGTGCAGTGTTGTTAAATTAGTCCAGAGTCCAGAGCCAAGAGTTAAAAGTCAAAAACTCTTGGCTCATGACTAAATAATTTCAACTAACTTTAGCGCTTCTGGATTTTAGTGAGCCTGTTGAGCAAAAATACTTCACGTTTGCTGTCTTCTAATCGCCGCGCCAGTGTAATTGCTCTTTCGTAAAAATTGCGGGCAGTTGGATAATTACCCACTTGCTCGTACAACTGTGCATAAGACTCGAAAGATTTCAATTCTTCGTGCAAATTTTGTAATTCGTTAGCGAGCGCCAAACGCTGTTCTAGTAAATCAAAGGCACGTTCATAGCGTTTTACAACGGTGTGAGCTGTGACTAAGCCATCAATTGCTCGTAATTGATTGGGGCGATCGCTATTGGTTTTAGCTATCCGCAATGCCGCACCATAGCTGCCAATTGTATCCTGATAATTTCCAGATGCTAGGTAGGCGTCACCCAAATTATTTAGAGTATTTGCTTGGGCAATGGTATTACCAGTTTGACGACGGAAAATTAAAGCATTTTCATACAATTTAATTGCTTTGTTATAATCTCTCTCCCTGGCAGCAACCAAACCTAAATTACTCAAAGACAGCCCTTCTCCTTCAATATTTTTAACATTGTGAGCAATTGTCAGTGCTTCCTCTAAAGTCTTACCAGCAGCAGGAGTTTCGCCCTGTTGCAGTAAAAATGTACCAATGTTATTGAGTAAAAAAATCTGAGATTGAAAGTCTTGAGTATCACGAGCGATCGCTAATCCTCGGCGTAAAGCATCATCTGCCTCTTTGAGCCGACCTTGTTGGACATAAGCTTTAGCAAGCAAATTGTAAGTCAGACCTTGTGCTTTGACATCCCCGATTGAGTGATAAATTTCTAATGCCTGCAAACCAGAAGCAATTGTTTTATCGGGATATCCTGATTTGTACTGCTGTTCACCGATATTTAGTAAACTGTCTGCTTCATCTCTTAGCTGCCGTCCAACCGAACTATTTAAAGGACGGTGGAGTTGTTGCGTAATATCAACTGCACCTGCTGCTATGGGACTTAGCAGGAAAGTGAGCAGTAAAAGGTAAAAGGTGCAAAACTGGAATTTATCAAAGCGCTGCGTGGATAACTGGAGATTAGGAACCATATAAAGAAATTCAGGGGCTTGTACTATGAACTGAAACTGGATTTTTCCTAATACCCAGTACCTAGTACCCAGTACCCAGTCCCTATCTAAAATGGAATGCCTTGGCAATATATAGCGTTGTTTCATAAAACTTACCCTTGGAGTTTCGGGTTTAAGTAGAAGGTCTAAGAAGAAGTTTTAATTTCTCAATTAAAAAACAAGCAATATACGCAATTATACTTAAGGTGTGATTGACCTCAATCTTCACCCAAGTAAATAGCGCGAATATCTGCGGGTAATTTATCTTCTAGCATACGATAGCCTTCTTGAATAAAATTTGCTACTTCAATAGGGGTGATCGTTTCACCTTCTGCTTGTAGGTAAGCAGCGATTCTAGTTTCACTCCAGTGGAAGGTTTGAGCCATCAACACTATCAAGCGTAAAACTGCTGGAAATTGGTCTAATGCTTGTTCTACATAACACCATAGCGGCGGCGAAGTCGCTTGCAGAGAATAATGAATTGCTTCTGTGGGTGGTAGTTGAATTTCGTTAATACAGAAAGCTGTCACGTTGATTAACCAATTTTGCAGGGTTAGGGTTTCTTCCCCTGATTGAGGGCTAGTTAAATTTAGTCCACCAAGTTCGTAGTAGATATGCCGCCAAGTGAGGGCAAACAGATAATCTGCTTGCACAGGCGATCGCGCCGAATGCCGAATCAAAGTGTACACTATCGGGCTATAGCGGCAAAAAATCACCGTAAAATACTTACCGACCTCTGGATGGCGCTGAAATAGAGTCAGTAGTTCATTGTCAGTTTCATGAAACAGCGACTTAACTAGGGGATGATTAGCTTCGGGAAAATGTGGAATTTGCACGAGCCTTGCAGTTGATAGTTGTTAAAATATTTTTGAGACTCATAGTCTCATAGTTATTCGCATAATATCTAGCGTGTTGCTCAGTTTGTAGCTGAGACTCAGATTAGTTGACTATTGATAAACTAGAAACAAAGACTTAATTTTAGTCTTAATCGCCCATCATAAAAGCGCCTCTCTTTATACAATCCTTAAATTTGTTCATGGTTATAGCAGTTAGTGTCATATCGTTCTTATTCAATCCTGTGACTTTAGGCTCTTTTTTGCCTTCCCTGCCCTTGGATAGCTTATTCTCTACCCAAGGCATCATGGTGATGTTGCTAGCAGCCTATGCTGGTGCTATGTGGATGTTCCTCACTAGCGCCCCGAAAGTCCACACAGTTATGGTGTCAGACTTAGAGGTAGCACGACAGTTGTATGAAGGGCTGCTAGATTTGCCAGCAGCTGAAGTGCCTTTGCACTACTACTACAACTACGAACAAACCATAGGGGCTACTGGGATTGATCCGCTTTATATGTCAGCCAGCCCCACCATGTCCAGCAGAATGATGAACAATGCTAATGATGGGCTGTGGTATCAACTGAAGAAAAATACCCAGTTACACGTCATTAATGGCGCGAGTTTAGGTACAAAAAATCAGCAACGTCACGTTTGCTTTGATCACGACTGCCTGGAACTGATTTTAATGCGAGTTGAAATGCGCGGTTTAAAGTTTAAAATTCGTAACCAAAAGCCCCTGAATTTTTTGGTCAAGGATTATGAAGGGCGGGTTATTGAGATAGCTGAAGTAGCAAATTAGTTATTAGTTATTAAGATTTTAAGTTGGGTGGGGCGTAGCTTGCTGCCGTAGGCATCGCTCCACCCATTATTTATTTTTATATAAGAGTGATTATCAGGTTTTCCTAAATAGAAGCGTATGGCTGTTGAAAAGATGTACACATATCATCTCTATGAAACAGATTTCTATGCCTGGACTCAAGAACAGGTCAGCTTGCTCAAAAATCAACAATGGGAGCAGTTAGATACGGTTAACCTAATTGAAGAAATTGAAACTTTGGGCAGAAGAGAACGGCAAGAATTGAGAAATCGGCTAGGAGTATTGCTAGGACATCTGCTGAAATGGCAGTTTCAATCAGACAAACGCAGCAATAGTTGGTTAGGTACAATTCGGGAGCAACGTGTCCAAATTAAGCTGCTTCTGCAAGATAGTCCTAGTTTGAAACCCTATCTAGATGAAATTTTCCCCGTTGTTTATGAACTAGGTTTGGCTTTGGCGATTCGAGAGACTCAACTGGGTGAACAAGTTTTTCCAGAAATATGTCCTTACACTGTAGCTCAAACACTAAATTCTGAATTCTTACCAAATCTAAATCAGGTTGATGAGTAGATAGAGTTGTTATTACCGTAAACCTTGGCAAATAAATGCAGCCCAGTAACGAGAATGTGAAAAGGGAAATTTCTCAGGAGAATTTTTTACTTTAGAAATCTCCAGTGTAACGCCAGCATACTTCCTATACTCGCGATCGCACTCCAAATATTCAGTAGAACCAGGTAAGTATTGTTGTCGCTTATTTCTAGCTTCTTTGCGTCCCAGTTCTGCCTGCTGAGATATTTCTGTCAAATCTTCTTTTTTCACTTGACGCAGCTGAATCTGCGCTTGCTGTAGCGATTCAGGACGGGTTTTACCTTGTTGTCGTTGCTGATAATAGAAAATAGAAAATAATGCTGTTGCTAGGTCATTTACTGCCCACAAAGTACTCACAACACTTCTAGCTCCAGCACATAAAAAGCCAGTAGAGAGAGTAAGAATATCATCAGTGAGGGAGGGATTACCTAAATTTGTCTCACAGCAGGACAAAAAAACATCAAAAAGTTGCGGAAAGCGCCAACTTGGTGTCATCAACTGTCCCAATGTGATACTACCGTCCGCTAATTTTAACTGGGACTCTAAAGGATTATCTAGACGAGATTGGGCGTGATGGCAAGAGTGGAGTACTTGAACTTGTTGTACTAACTGGCGATAGTTTTTACAGGTGGCTTGACTACTGCCGATTAATCTTTTTTCTCTGGGAATGTTATGTAACTGAGCTATTTTCTCACCTTCAAAACTGGCACAAGGAAGGTTATCTTGAGCATCTTCCACAGTGCCATATTGTAGAGACCTTGTATGCAACGTCTCTACATTGTCACGTTGTTGACAAAATTCTAAAATTTGGCAGCTTGGGGTGTAACGAATCAGAAATTTATCTCCTAAGTATTCCTGATATTCTCCTGTAGGCAAAGCAGCCAAGGGAATTTGATGCAGTAATAGATGAGGGACTAAAATTAGTTCTTCTATTCCTTGAAGATGTTGAAAAATGAGTTCAGATATTTGTAGGCGTTCAGCTAGTTCGCGGAGAATACTGTTAGTTTGAGTTTTCCATTTGTTGGAATCATTTATATAAGGCAATAACCAACTCTGCTTAATCCAGTCTTGCAACGTCTCTAATCCCTGTCCAGTACAAGTGTGGAGAGTAATTTGGTTTTGCTTGACAACAAAAATATGGGTGTCGCTGTTGGTAGTGTAGAAACTGAGGATAGCTGTATTGGTTTGGTCAATTAGCTTTTGAATTTCTGACAAGCTGAGGGGGTTAACTTGAATTTCTCCAGCTAGTACGGGATCTTCGCGTCTGAGACTTTCCCAAACTTGTTGTTTTTGGGTTTCTAAAGATGCGATCGCTTCATTATAAGCTTGGAATTTAGCGCGTGTTTCAATAGGGTTCTTTTCAGATTGATGGCGCGTCCATTCTTGATCAATTTGCCGTTGTAGTTCTTCGTATTGCTGTAATAATTTTTGAACTTTTGGGGGGATTTCTTCGCCTTGATATAGGCTGTAGCTTGCCATTAAGTCTACCAAGCGTTTGGAACGCGATCGCTCTGAATATTCAAATGCTTTTTCTAGTTGTCCGGCGTTGATGCAAGCTTGCACCATCTCTTGGTAAATGTCGATGGCTTCTTCGAGAATTTTTTGGCGACGAGTTTCAGACGTTGCCCAAATGCGGCTAGTTTCTACAGCCTCAATCGCAGCAGCATAGCCAAAGATAGCTTTATCCCAGATTTGATTGATGAAAGCTACATTCCCGAGGCTTCTACCAACTGAGAGGCATTTTTGAGGAAAAGCGCTGGAGGTAAATTCTTGTAGAGCTTGCGTGTAATGGTGGATAGCTTGTTTGATATTCTCTGCTCTTTCGCCTCGAAGACGTTTTGTATAGTAATTACCAAAACTCCACTGGGTATTTGCCCATTCTTCAGGAAAGCTTTCACGAGTTCTTACTATTAGCAATTCTTCATTACAGTTAATAGCAAGTTCAAGGTTTTCTGCTTGTTCTCCTATTATGCGGTCACTGTAGGCAAAGCCAAGATTGTGCATGGTTTGTGCCCATTCTTGAGGAAACCGATCGCGAGTTCTGACTTGCAGTGACTCTTGGAAACAGCAAATAGCAAGTTCGAGGTTTTCCGCTCTTTCCCCAATTATGCGGTCTTCATAGGTAATGCCAAGATTACATTTAACTAATGCCCATTCTTGGGGAAAGTCTTCACGGGTATATACTTGCAAGGCTTGTTGAAAACAATGGATAGACTGTTCTAAGTTTTCTGCTCTATTCTCTAAAATACGGTCACCGTAAGCATTGCCGAGGACATTTTGAGTTTTTGCCCAGTCTTGGGGAGAGTCTTCGCGAGTTATAAACTGTAACGCCTCAGTGAAACAATGGATAGCTTTTTCTATGTTCTCGGCTTTTTCCCCTCGAATGCGCTCCCAATAAACTACTCCGAGAATGTTTTGGGTGTTTGCCCACATTTTAGGGATACGTTCACGGGAGAATATTTGTTGCGCTTGTGTTAAACAATGAATAGCTTTTTCGAGATTTTCGACTCGTTTCCCTCGGATGCGTTCTCTGTAGCTTATGCCAAGATTGAATTGAGTCAGCGCCCAATTGTCTGGAAAGCGTGAGGGGCTACATTCTTGTAGTGTATTTGTGCAACAAAAGATAGCTTGTTCAATATTTTCTGCTCGTTCCCCTCGGATGCGTCTTTCATATGCGATACCGAGGTCAAAATGCGTGTTTAACCATTCTAGAGGAAAGCGATCGCGGGTTCTTACCTTTAGCTTTTCTTGGAAACAGTGAATAGCTTGCTCGATGTTTTCGGCTTTTTCCCCTTGGATGCGTTCCATGTAGATTTGGCCAAGTTGATGTTGAGTTCTGGCCCAGACTTCAGGAAATCTATTTGGGGTACATTCTTGCAATGCCTGCCTGTAAAAGTTGATAGCTTGTTCAATGTTGTCAGATTTTTTTCCTTGGATGCGTTTCTCGTAGGCCATACCAAGATTGTATTGAGTTTTTGCCCATTTTTCAGTTAAGCCTGAGCATCTGTAGATTTTTAGAGCTTTTGTATAGCACTCTATGGCTTGTTCGATGTTGTCAGACTTTTCTCCTGGAAAGCGCTCTAAATAAACACCGCCAAGATTATATTGGATGCTTGCCCAATCTTTGGGAAAACTTTCACGAGTTCTGACCTGTAAGGCTTGTTGCCAACTATTGATAGCTTGTTCAATGTTGTCGGATTTGTCACCTTGGATACGCTCACTATAGGCTTTCCCAAGATTATATTGAGCCGTTGCCCATTGTTCGGGAAAGTTCCTAGAAGTGCATTTTTTTATAACTTCTGTTAAACAGTGGATTGCTTGTTCTAAATTTTCTGAGCGATCACCGAGAATGCGATCGCACAAGACAGCGCCAAGATTAATTAGGGTATTGCCCCAGTAATCTAGAAAACGGGAACGGGTAGGTTCTTGTAAAACTTCTGTCCAGCAGAGGATAGCTTTTTCCTGGTTTTCAGATCGCTCTCCTCGAATGCGATCGCGGTAGGCATTGCCGAGATTATTTTGGGCAGTTGCCCACATTAAAGGAATGCGATCACGGCTCAAAACTGTTAATGCAGCTTCATACCCAGTAATAACTATCTCCAGATGACTAGCTTGATTACATAATGGAAAACGCGAAAGTGAATAACTGAATTCGTGAAGAGCGAACGCAATAATAAGTGCCTCTTCTGACTTCTTGTCGGATAAGTTCTTGGTAGCCCATTCGCACAATATTTGAGCAAACTTATCATTCAATTCATCTAAATTAGCACGTAGCAGCCGATACAAAACTTCTGACTTACCTTGGCTATCTGAAGTTGCTTTTAATAATTTATGTAGCAAATCAATATAGCCTTTATCATCTTGTTCCTTATTTTTTTGCTTTTCAACACCAAAACCTTTCACCATATTAATTAAACTAATATTTACTTATACTTATCAAAAAAATCTGCCAACTTATCCACTAATTCTTCTGCTAAATCCAACAACTCAATCTCATCGATTTCATTACTGGATTCGCGATTATTTTCTCCAACTGCCACATTAGCGGCCAACACATTTTTTACAGCAAAAATCCGCTCTTCTTCCTCTGTAAGACTCAAACATTTTTCCAACTCTACAGCGATTTCTTCAATTGTCCTTGAACTCAAATGCTCTCTCACTTTCACCGCTACTAAATCGTCACTTTCCAGCAGTTTTACCAAAGCTGTTTTTAGTCCATCATCCTCGCTGGAAAACTTCTCAATCGCTACGCGGACATATTCCCGCACGCTCATATTTGCCGCCAATGCCTTTTGAAAAACTACATCTGGTACATCTACCAGCAATAGACCTTCGTTATCGCTGGCTTGATATAAGTCATCCCCTTGTTTGACGGCTACTAGTAAGTCTGCACCCAATGTATGTAAATAGTGCAACACTGATTCCAACTCATGCTCCTTTAGCGCCGACTCCAATTTTGACACCGCCGCTTGCTGCACTCCCAGTTTTTCCGCTAGCTGCGCCTGAGTCAATCCTGCTTTGTTACGTATTTCCCGCATAGCATCGGTAAGATAGAGACGCAGGTACTCTAGCTTGCCTGCCAAAATCACCTCTGGGTCGTCGCTTACCTTTTGCTGCAACCAAGCTTGAAAATTAGGCTTTTTCATTACTGTTCCCTCTGCTGCAATTCACGCAATCTAACTTTTGCAGGTTCTTTGTCTCTATCTTTAATAGCGTGGTCGTATATTTTCATAAAGGCGTGTAGCATCACAAACCGCTGAGGGGTAGTAGTCGTTAAGATAAATCTTGGATTATGTTCGTTTTTGGTCAGACGTAACTCATACAGGTCATCTTCTAAATTCTCAAAGATGCCGCTGGGGAGTGATGCAAGTCCTTTGTTGCACAAGTAGCCAAGATTAACTTGCAGACGCTTGGTTTCGGAAGCACTTAGTAATGGTTTTGGTAGATTTTCTGGTTGCTCTTCTTCAGGAATCATCCTGATACATAAAGCAAGCAAATCTTTGGGGATTTCCCCATTGACATCTAGATAAAGTTCCCACGTCTAGCCCACTTCCTACCTCAAAGTCTAGTATTCTTTATAAGGAATGTCAATAGTATTATTCTTTTAAAGGAATATCATATAGAATAAGTGAGTGCAACTTAGGTAATAAAAATGGTGCGTTAGGCAAAGCCATAACGCACCCGACTGTTGAATGGTACTTACTAGCTCAACTCAACTGTTCAAACTTAAATTTCCCTTTAATGAACTTGTTAAAGTATTGACCTTTAGACGGGGCATTGTCTAAGTCTTCTTTGACACTGGGAGGTACTTTGAAATACTCGTAAACACTACCACTATCAAATTCAATAGTCAGTGTTTGAGTTTTTGGCTCATAGGTAAATTGCTTAATAACGCTGCCTTCAGGTTTGAGTAATGGGAAGGCGATCGCATCCCGAATACTGGCACAATCAGTTAATAACATTACCAACCGATCAATCCCAATCCCCAAACCACCCGTAGGCGGCATCCCGTATTCAAGGGCTGTCAGAAAGTCTTCATCTACACCTTGGGCTTCTAAGTCACCAGCAGCTTTTCTTTCAGCTTGGGCTTCTAGGCGTTCTCTTTGATCGATGGGATCTGTAAGTTCTGAGAAGCTGTTCCCAGTTTCTCGCCCTACGATAAATAACTCAAATCTTTCCACCAAACCAGGTTGAGAACGGTGGGGTTTTGCTAGGGGCGAGATTTCTACTGGATAATCAATTACAAAGGTAGGTTGAATTAAACTGGCTTCTACTTTCTCTTCAAAAGCTAAATTCAGTAACTTGCCAATTGATTTGGCTTCATCTACATCAGGTATCCCAGCATTTTTACTTGCTGTTTTTGCTTCTTCTAAAGTTTGAAAAGAGTTGAAATCTAAGCCAGTAAATTCTTTGACTAAATCATGCATTGTCACTCGCCGCCAAGGTGGTGTTAAATCTATAGGTTCCCCTTGGTAGGTGATTTGCAATGTGCCGAGTACATCTTGGGCGACAGTAGTAATAATCCCTTCAGTCAACGCCATCATATCGTTGTAGTCGGCGTAGGCTTGGTAAATTTCAATTGTCGTAAATTCGGGATTGTGTCGAGTCGAAATTCCCTCATTGCGGAAAACCCGCCCCAATTCAAACACCTTTTCAAAACCACCCACAATCAACCGTTTGAGATGAAGTTCTGTGGCAATTCGCAAATACAACTCCATTTCTAAAGTGTTGTGGTAGGTGATAAATGGACGTGCATCTGCACCCCCAGTCTCACTTTGCAAAACTGGTGTTTCAATTTCTAGAAAATCTCGTTCTTCTAAATAGCGACGAATACCAGCAGTAATTTGGGCGCGACGGCGGAAAGTTTGCCGCACTTCGGGGTTTACAATCAAGTCAACGTAGCGCTGACGGTAGCGCTTGGCAACATCCGTTAATCCATGCCACTTGTCGGGTAGGGGCAACAGGGATTTAGTCAGGATAGTATATTGTTTAACGTAGACAGATAACTCGCCCTTTTCAGTCCGTTTAATAGTACCTTTTGCTCCCAGGATGTCACCTGCATCTGTAAGTTGCTTCAGGTGATTGAAGGCATCGGCATCAATATCTGCCATCCCTTCTTGGATGCGATTTTTATCTAGATAAAGCTGAATTGTGCCGGTTTCATCTTGCAAAGTGAAGAAAGCCAGTTTACCGAAAACGCGACGCGCCATAATGCGTCCGGCTATAGCAACTTCTAAATCAACTTCTTCACCGCTGGGTAAATCGGCAAACTTTTCTTGCAACTGCGCTGCATGATGGGTAGATTCCCAACGATAGGCATAGGGATTAGTCCCTAGCTGCTTGAGTTGTTCTACTTTCTCCAGCCTGGCGGCCCGGATATCTTCTTCCGACATGGTAACGAACTAAATAGGGCAAGATTAATTATAGATGCTGCAAAAGTTGAGAGTAAGAGATATTTGGGCTTTGCAGATGATGATATCGCCTAAAGTGATGTGCGATCGCTAGTTGCAATTTCCCTGTAGTCCCCCCTTGCCAAGGCTACGGTGTACACAAGTCTCGAAAATTCTCTATCTAAATGGACTCTACCACCCTGAATCTTAGACTAGTGGCAGAAAATTGAAGAAGAATTCAGAAGCGATGCCCTGAGTTTCGACTACTTCGGCTACTTCGACTATGCTCAGCACAAGTGCGCCCTTACCTCCGGGGAAGCAAGCTACGTGGAGCGTCCCGCTCTTAAGTGTCGAAGCTTCAATTCTGTTAGCGTAGCGGGGCGCAGCCCATTCTGGCGACTGACGCCTTTATTCTGTTTTGATAAAGGTATAGATACCTTCATTTCTACCTTATTGTTAGGGAATATCGAGATGAAATTGCTTTCATCTTCAAGTTAGTAAATTTTAGAATAGCTTCTACTAGTTCTTGTTGTTCTGGTTGTAAATTCAATGTTTCTAGCGCTTCATTGATATTCTTACCAGCACGTAATTTATTAGATAGTTGTGTACGCTGGGATGTATTTAAAACAGCATTAATTTCTCTATTTCTTCTTTGACGGACAGCTTGAAGTTGCTGGCTTTGTTGGGGAGTCAGGCTATTATCTGAAAATGAATCAGTAGCAGTCTGAATCGGTTGGGCAACTATCACACTAGAAGTAACATTAAGTTGTACAGGTGCTGCAATGGCAATTCCAGGTAGAAAGATGACAAGGGCAACAACATTAATGAATACAAACAGCCGTTTTGTCAAGTTTGCCATATTGATAAACATTTAAATCACAACGTTAAGGGTGTGGTAGTCCAACTAGAAAGTATTATCCGTTTTTAAGCAATCCTAAAAGATAAATTATGCTACAGTTAGCGTCAACAAATGAGTTCCCTGCTGTACAAAAATTTTCTCTCGGGAGTAAGCTCAACAACATAATGTTTTCTCTATGCCAACCTTTGATTATCGATAATAAATAAAAATATATCGATTAAATTAAAATAGTATTATTTTACATTTATCACTCGTAGCTATCATCAAAGTAATTACTAGGAGTGATAAATATAACTGAACAAGTATTGGAAGGAGTATATGAGTGTAGGATTATAGTAAAAATTTTCTTACACCCTTACACTCTTTAACTCTAAAGGGTATGTTAAATAAGCCTAATGCATCTTACCAAAATTTACTGAGGAATCAATATTATTCAGACCTTTTCATTCTGTTAATTTCCTGCCGTAATTCTTCAATTTGACGACGCAAAGTTTCAGCTTCATTTTCAGCAGATTCCGCTGTGACATTTACTGAGCCTGAAGCGGGCGATCGCTGATAATTTCCTCGGCGAATTTCCTGGTATTCTTCTGATACTGCCCATGACCGTAAATAGTGCAAGCGTTCCACAGGAAAAGGATGGCTGAGCATTGTACCTTGAGCGCCATTGTACATCAAGAATTTATACACTTGATTTAGCCCATCTTCATCTAATGCCTGATAACTTTCTGACTGCCGAATAAACTCCTGTAAACTACATTCATTAGCATATTTGATACTACCACCAGAGACTTTCATCATTGAAGACATAACTGGGTTTAAGTCATCCATCACCAACAGCGCAGCGCGATCAGCAGATAACTCAGCTTTCCGCCGCCATTCAAAAAAGGCATAAATTAGGGCTTGACTTAAAAAATTTCCTATGCCAAAGGTCAATTCACCCAAGGCAGAAGCAGCACTCATCGCCCACATCGCCATTTGAATTAAAATAGTATGACCACATTTAATATGCCCCAGTTCATGGGCTAGCACTGCCCGAATCTCGGCTTCGTCCAGTAAGTCTAGTGTCCCTGTATTTATGACTATGTAACGATTCTCTTGCCCCAATGCATAGCTATTAGCTTGGGGATTTTGTGAGACAAACAGTGCAGGTTCTGGGTAAATGTCCAAATCTCGGACACATTCCCGAAATATCTGGTAAATAGTGGAATATTGACGCGGCCCTACTTGGATGGTGTTACCCATTAGATAAACTAACTGCGGGCGTTCGTAGACAAATTCCACAAATTTACGAGCGATTAAATCAAATCCTGGTAAGTTTCGTAAACTTTGCTCGGCTTGGCGATCCAGTGGATGTCTAAAGGCTTCGCTGGAAATTCCTGTGTAAGTCGGCATAATTCAGGGTGATTGGTGATTGGTGATTGGCCATTAGTCATTGGTCATTAGTTTTGGACAAAGGACAAGTGACAAATGACAAATGACAAATGACAACATAATAGAAATGGGGCAATTGGAAGTAAAAATCACTTTGTATTTGGGATTAAAAGCGTGTGATTGAGGCAGAAGTTCATTTGTCACTACATAACTTTTTGCGATCGCAGGCGGGTTTCCCTTCCTGGCCCCATCATTTGACGATGGCAAGGTTGGTAGCACGCGCCTTGCGCTTAGGACGTAGCGCCTTAATTCAGGTGGGGGCGGTTAGCGGGTATCAAGGACGCTACCGCACTAGTTTTGTCGCATCAGCATTGATGTGGCATAGCCCTGTAATTATTGTTGCCCCAGAAACAGTACAGCAGCGCCTGTTGCAAGTAGAAATTCCTCGGCTACAGCAGTGGTTACCAGCTAACAAATCGATTAGGACAGGTGACGCTTGGCCAGGTAGTGAGTTCCAAGGGCTACTGTTAACTTCCCCAGAAGCTTGGCTAAGAGGGCAGTTAGCCCAAAGCGATCGCTTTCCTCACGGTATTCCGACAATTATTGATGGGGTAGATGATTTGGAAGATTGGGTGCGTCATCAGCTCACCCAAACTATTCAACCCCACGATTGGGATCAACTGATGCTGGCTTGTCCAAATCAAGCAGAGGTAATTCGCTCAGCACGAGCGCAATTAACACACGAACTATTCCAGCATCCTGCTAATCCTTATGAGTGCTACCTCATTTCTCAACCAGAAGCAGACATTTTAAGCGATCTTTATTCAGCTTTGGAATCAGCCAGCATACCTGAGATTTGGAAACTTTTCTGGCATAACTTTCAAAACATAGACGATAATTCAGCTCTCCCTCTCCCCCCCTCCCCCCCTCCGCTTTTTTGGGCGACTATTGCCCGTCGTCAGGGTTTATTTTCTTTGCACCATGCCCCAATTGAATTAGGTAAAATACTTTCACCTATTTGGCAACGTCAACCGGTGGTATTAATTGGCAGCGCTTTAGAATCGGAAACAGAGGCTCCCCTGTTCCGCCAGCGTCTGGGTTTGGAAGATGTAACTTGTTTAAAGTTCTCTTCTGATAGCCAAGCAGAAGCAATTCAATTGTATGTACCTTATAAGTTACCCTTACCCAACACCCCAGAATTTCAAGCGGCATTTATTCACAAAGTTCGGACACTTGTTTGTCTAAGTGCCACAGCACCAGGATTGACAGTTGTGTTAGTAGGAGATGTGCCACTCAAGGCTCAAGTGGGGACAATTTTAGCCTCAGAGTTTGGTTCGCGGGTGCAGGTAGAAAAAACTTGTTTGGATGATAATGGTATTTTGATTAGTGGTTGGGAATTTTGGCGAGAACATCAAACAGTCTTGCCTGCACCTCATTTGTTAATTATTGCTACTTTGCCCTTACCATCTTTAGAAAATCCCCTTGTAGCTGGGAGAGTAGCTCACTATAAGCGATCGCATCAAGATTGGTTTCGTTTATTCTTATTACCAGCTGCTTTGAATGAATTGCAGCGGGCGATCGCTCCCTTGAGAGAAAATCAAGGTATCGTTGCTTTGCTTGACAGTCGTGTAGTCAACCGTAGCTACGGAGCGCAAATTCTTGCTGCGCTGAGTCCTTTAGCACGCATTAACTATCTTGATCCCGGTCTGTTTTCTAATACTGGTGAGGAAAATTCTGCTTAGTCTAATGCCTCATGCCCATGACCAATGACAATTTACGTTTTGTCAACCCAAGTGCGATCGGCTCACAGCAAGCGCTATTATCAGCTTATTCAGACATTCTAAACTTCATAAGCCCACACTTTTAATTTGCACTAGTAATGCGATTAATAGCGGCTCTGTGCAAGTAATATGCCTGCCAGTATTAACTTAGAACCTTAGTTGAATTTTAAATTTTGAATTTCTGATTATGGGTGAAGCAAAACGTCGGAAAACTAAACTCGGAGAAAAATACGGTCAAGAAACTCGGGTTTTGCCTTGGGTTCCCATCACCAAAAATCAAGGTGAACAATTTGTTACTTGGACTACTCGTGGTGCTTGGATAGGCATCGGCATTATGGTTGTTGGGTGGGTTACCATCCGTTTCATCGGGCCAGCTTTTGGTTGGTGGGAAGTAGCCTCATAAAACCTAATAGTTTTCGTCCTTTTTTATAGCAATTCTGATTTCAATGAGGTACACGGGTAGGGGCGCACAGCGGTGCGCCTCTAAGAATATCTATACTTCACCCAATTGAAAACTGCTATATTATGAATCCATGAACGGTTACACTAAATAAGCGTAACCAAGTGTATATACTAGAAAAACTTTTATTATTCATATAACTATCTCTTAATTACAGTTTTATTTACTTATTTATTATTCACTATTGATAATTATTACTTTTTATGAGTGGCCAACCTTTGGTCTGAATCTTGTATCTGTAAAAGTTCTGGAATAGTTACAAAGCGATAACCTTTCTTTCTAAAATTGCTGATAATTTCTGGTAAAGCTTGGACAGTTCTAGAACGATTACCACCACCATCATGCATTAGTACGATACCACCAGGCTTTGAATCTTTAATCACATTATTAATTAACCTTGGTACAGGTGGTAGTTTGTAGTCTGTAGAGTCAGATGACCACATTACCACAGTGTATTTTTGGTTTTTAGCATAAGCAACCAATCCATTGTGCAGAATACCACCAGGGGGACGAAACAAAGTTGTTTTCGCACCTGTAACTTGATAAATTAGGTTTGTTGTGCTGTCGATTTCAAAAGCAGCTGCCTGTGGATTAAAGAAATGATACCAGTGATGCCAAGTATGGTTGGCAATAACATGACCATCGCTGACAATCCGTTTACCTAATTCTGGATAATTTTTGAGATTCTGCCCAACAACAAAAAATGTACCTTTAATATTATTTGCTTTTAAGATATCTAATACTTGCCCTGTGGTTTCAGGCCAAGGCCCATCATCAAATGTTAGAGCAATAACTTTCTGACCTTGAGTAAGTTTTGCTGTACTAATTATTGCTCCTTGAAAGCTTGATGGTACAGCGTCAGAAAGACCCTTTGCTTGTGCCTCTTGCTGCCAACTTGTAAGCATCAACGTCTTTAATGCTTCAACGCGCTGTTGAGTTCCTGCATTTGCACCAGTATCTTTTACATTTATGCTCTGTCTACTCTGAGCCTCCGAAGAAATTGGTTTGATAAGCATCATCAAGCCAAGGCTCAAAGTGCCGCCCAAGGCAAGCAGTACAATTAATATTCCTTCGGGCCAAAGAAACGACTTATTATTTTCCACTTCATAGCTCCTTCAAAAGTCGAACTATCAGTCATAGTTCTGACAGTACGTCATAGCAGATTATTGATAGTTATTAGATAGCTAAATGCTTTCTGATAATCCTGAAAATCAAAACAGGGATTAACAAAAAGTCAGTAATCGCTAATTGCTTGCACACAGTTTATTCGGCAGAAAGTACCCTTTAGAGTTTTATGTCCTTGTAAATAAGGTAAACTCGTAAATTATTTGATTCTCATAAAGAATTACTGAGGAAGAATGGAGTATCTACCCAGAAAGAGCCTCATGAACTATTAAATTTACTGTTAATTAGGTATATTTTACTGCCTACAGCCATTGCTTCCTTTTTAAGAAAAAGTTAAATTTTTCACTGATTGGATGTTGCTTTTTAGGCTAAGAAACACATAGACGCAAATCAACTGAATATAGTTTCGCATTGCTAACAAGCAGTTAGCGGCTAACTTAGATACTATTCAGTCATTCAGGAAAAATAATTTGATTACAGTTTTACTCTGTTTTTGATGCTGATATCTCAGCCTAAGTTGTTAGTAGCTTTTTGTACGCTGATATTCGCTTTAAGTTAATCAGGTTATACATTATTAACCTTACAGTATTACAATTTTATGTATACTATTACCGTATAAATACGGTATTTAACAACAGCTTGATCAGCAAAATACTAAAGGTCTAGTAATATCTTTGATATCTCTTTAATCAAGATACCTTGTGTAAGGTAATATTTTTAACTAGATATACTGCTTTCAGTTTAGTTTTACATTTAAAAATCCGTTAATAGTTTCTTGAGTTTTTCATAAGATCACTTAAAAATATATCAAACTTTAATCGAACACATTTACAGTTTTCTAACGGCAGATTTCAAGACCAACAAATACCCTATAAAAATAGGACTTTATTTAGCTGGCGTTTCTGATGTTTTAGTGAAATCTCCAGTTTCCTTCAAAGTATATACAGGATGGGCTTTAACCTCTTCATATATGGAACCAATATACTCATCTAAAATACCAATGTAAAGTAATTCCACAGGCCCCCAAGAACAACACAGCTTTACTTCTAGCTTTGTGCGGGCTACTGAACTTCGGAAATTCTGCTGTCTTTTCTGTAAGATTATTGCTGGCATTTTTCATACAAGTATAATTTTTTCGTATCTAAGTAGAGAAAATTATATATTTATGGGAATGAATCATCTCATTGTCGATAATTATTATAATTTGTTAAATATGCGCCCATTCCGAGAAAAAGAATGGCTGTTATGCTTACTCGCGGCATCCCTGGTTCTGTGGTTGATATTTTTGGGAAACTCGCCCTTACGAGACTGGGATGAAGGTACTGTGGCACAGGTTGCTCGTGAAATTTGGCGGGCCCCAATCGGTTCAATGCGTTGGCTTTTCCCCACTTTGGCAGGTGAGCCTTACCATAATAAGCCGCCTTTAATACACTTGCTAATAGCTTGGACTTACTCCCTCGGAGGCGTGAATGAGTGGACAACACGGTTACCTAGTGCTGTGTTAACAGCTTTGGGAGTACCTTTACTTTACTTAGTAGGCCGTTCGCTTTTTAACCAAATTTTACCATCTTTATTTGCAGCTTTGGTGTACTTGACAATGTTGCCTGTGGTGCGTCACGGACGACTAGCAATGCTAGATGGTGCAATTATTACTTTTTTTCTGCTGCTGTTGTTTTGCTTGCTCAAAGCACGTCAGAATCAGCGATATGCTTTGGGTGTGGGATTTTGTTTAGGGCTAATTACTCTAACCAAGGGAATGATCGTTTTATTGCTGGGAGCGATCGCTTTTTTATTCTTACTTGCAGATAGACAGTTCGCTTTGCTGAAAAGTCCTTATTTGTGGGCGGGAATTTTTTTAGGAAATGCTCCGGCGATCGCTTGGTTTATTGCCCAATGGCAACATTATGGGGCCAACTTCTTGCAAGTTAATTTTTACGCACAAACTTTTGATCGCCTTGCACAACCTGTTGAAGATCATAGTGGCCCTCCTTGGTACTATTTAATTGAGTTAGTCAAATATAGTTTTCCCTGGCTGTTGTTTATCCCAGGAGGGTTTTATCTAGCTTGGAAAAAACGTCATACTACCTGGAGTTGCCTGATTATTATTGGCACAATTGTTTACATAGTCACTATCTCTTTAATGAGAACAAAACTCCCCTGGTATGTCATGCCTATATATCCATTTTTTGCCCTGACAGTTGGTGCTGAACTGAATGAAGTTTGGCAGCAACATTATTTTAAAACGCGTATTTGGATATTCTTCTTGGCTGTTATATCTATTGCTGGTTTTGGAGGGGTTGTTTATTTTGTTACTGCAAACGAAGAACCTATCTTAATTGTTATGAGCATTGTGTTGGCAATCAGTATGGGCATCGCTGCATGGCTGATTAAACAGCGCGATCGCCGATTTATTCCAGTTTTATTTTCTGGTATGTACTTAGTTTTAATACTGTTGATGAGTTCACACTCATGGATTTGGGAGTTAAATGAAGCCTTTGCAGTCAAACCAGTCGCGGCATTGATTCACAAGCATGGTTTATCAGGAACAACAATTTACACATCTTTTGCTTATGGTCGTCCTAGTTTGAATTTTTATTGTGATTGCAAAGTCATTCCTGCCAGCGTACCAGTTTTACAAAAAATGTCGTTAAACAAAGCTTATTTGTTATTAGATAGTGCCAGCTTACAAACAATAAATTTATCCAGCAGTAAAATACTTGGTACTGCTGAAGATTTCACTCTAATTTCGCCGTAACGTAATTAAATATTAATTTTGGGTAAATAACTGCCAAATTACTCTCTCTACCTATTTAATTTCTCAGTTTCAACTTTTTACTATTTTTATTATTAATTGATAGTATGTAATGCTCCTCCGTCCCTTCTTTATTAATATAAGTTCTGGAGTAATTTTCATGAATATAATCCATAATTTTATTATCACCCTTGATTATAGAATTCCATCGGGCAAGGACGATTTGTTCAGGGCGATAATTCTGTAAAACAGCCAGTATATCTTTAGTTGTTAAGCTACCTGAGTTTAGTCGTTTATATGAGATTACTGCGATTTCTGGAGGAACACGCAAACCAGCATAAAAAGCGTAAATTGGACGGTCTGTAAACAGCCATTGGGTAGAACTCTTGTGTTTTAATACAAGTTGCATTAATTCTAAATTTTTCGCAGGAGTTCCTTTAGTATTAGGAGGAGTTGCAATTATTAAAACAACTAATAATCCTACTACCAAACTTGGGAATATTAGCTTTTTAATATTCCATAACTTGAGATTTCGATTCCAGCTTTGAGAAAAGCAATCAATTAATAAAGCAACTCCATAAGCAGCTAGCCAGCAAATAGGAATAGCAAGTAAGGGGTAGTGATGATACCAAATTGGTTTATAGTTAAATAAAATTAATATTGCCGTTCCTAACCAAGTTAGAGGGAAAAGACCATTTATTTTTTTTTTCCAAAAAATTGCTAATATACCGATAGAAGATAAAAATATGTAGTCATAATCTTGACTAATCATATCAAGTATAAAATTCAAATTATTAAAATTTGCTAATCCTAGTTCTGTTGGTTGATTTAAATGAGATTGAAATATCTGTTTATAATTATAAAATTGTTGAAACGCACATAAAATAACAGTATAAAGAAGCAGAAGAGGGGTTAACCAAAAAACAAAGGTATTAAATAATAGTCTTTTGTGTTTATTTTCTTGAACCAAGTTAAATTTAAAATCGGTGATATAAAATAAGATTAAAGGAATCAAAAAAATAGTAAATAACTTAGTTTGTAATGATATTGCTAGTGAAATTCCAGATAAAATCAAGAAACGCTTTTGATCATGCTGTTTATAGAGAGTGATAAGGTAAATAGAAAGCATTGCCAGTGATATTGATGGAATGCCAATCATTACAGAAATACTAATCCGAATAAATAGCCAGGAAGTTAATAGAAAAACTGTTGCTACAAGAGCTGGTATAATTCCGAGTTCGCGGCGAATGATTTGATAGAAGCACCACATCAACAGTGCTGAAAATATTAGTACTAAAAGGCGTGCAGCAACAACAGACTGTCCAAACAAACTTAACCATAATGATAAAAGGACAGTGAAAAGAGGTGGTTGATCGCTCCAAATTTCGGTGTAAAGAGAAAAACCTTGCGAATAGAGAAGTGCTTTAATTAAGTTCAGCCCTTCATCATAATCTAGTTCAAAAGCTTGCGTGATTGGTTTGAACCTGATAGCTAATACAAAGCAAACCAAGAAAGCTATGATTAACAGGTTAAAAAAGATATTTTTAAGTTTGGGCATACCTGTACAGTTTTGGATTTGGGATTTAGGCAATAACAAATGTAAGCAACTGCCTATATTCCAAGCATTTTTCAGCCAAAAATAGTATCAGTTTATGGAGACTGTTTCACAAACAAGTAAACATCATCACGCTGATAGCCCAGTTGAAACAATTGATTCTTTTTAAGTTGATTTACTAAGTTGGCAGCAAACTCTGGATTACGAGTACCATCTGGGTGGCGCACATTCAGCAATATATACTCAAATGGGACAAAATCAGATGGAGCGCCACTGATATCATCGACAAATTGGACTGTGCGTCGGTGGGTTACATGAGGTGCAATACTGTGGGTAGTTAAAACAGCACCTTTAGTGTGAATTTGGGCGATCGCTTCTCTTGTTGCTTGCCAAGTATCGATTGTTCTCAGATATCGTGACCAAAAAAAGCCATACTTTGCTAGTACTATAAATGCCACTAACGCCCACAAGCTCATTACCCGTCTAGTTCGTAGCCATCCTCTACCAGTAGCTACCCTAGAAATTACAGCCAGTATCAAAAAAGGTAATATTGGCAAAGAGTACTGATGAATTAAGTCTCTTTGCATTTGCTCATCGGAAAGAATATTCAAAACCAGAGCTGGTATAGCACTTACTAGAGGAGTTAAATGTCTTGGTGCAAGTCCCCAAATCAAGGGCGCAACTAGCAGTAGCAAATATTCTAAAGTCTCTAGTGAAAATACCCTACCCAATATCAAATAGGGTTTCAAAAACAAATTCCTAACAATCTCTAATACTGAGCTACCCAGATAGCTGTAACGTGCTACTGCTGCTACTTCATTATTGCTAAATAACGGAATAATTACCTGGCTAGCAATTAAAAACCAGCTAATACCAGCAATTAAGGCAAATACACCACATATGCGCCGCTTTTCAAACACGAGCAGCCAGATGCCCATCATCGCAACTGTTAGCGATAATACAGCTTTACAGCCCAAAATAAAAATAATGCCTAGACAAAACCACCCTATCTGATTTCGCCGCGCCGCCAAAACCACCCCTAGCAGCACAGGAACAGCCATCACTTCTGGGTGAAATTCAAACAAATTGACATTAAAGACTAGCGGGTTTAGCAAGTAAACTGCTGCAATTATTAATGCTTGGGATTCTTTTAACCCTGCTTGTAGGGCGAGATACCAAGTAGGGACAGCACCCAAAGCCAATACCCCTGCTTGCACAGCTAACAACCAGTAAGGGCTTGGGTAAATTTTGTACAGTAAAGCCAATGGGTATACTGCCCAAGCTGCATGATTACCCATGTGATGAAAGCCTAAAAAAGAGGAAATAGGCGGTTGTCCTTGGCTGATTAAGTAAATAACTTGGTCATAAATTCCTAAATCGAAAACTCCCGACTGAAACACCGTATGTCGGAAACTACTACAACCAAACAAAATTAAGGCACTCACACCAGTCATCCAACCAACGGCGTTTAGCTCAATAAGTTGTTTTCTCACGCTAAATAACAACACTTATTTCTAATTTCTCTATATCTTCTCATCTGTTGATTTCATGCTCTACCCTACCCAGAGTTTTTGGGAAAATCGTATAGTAAAGCTAGCAAGTAAGATGGCAAAAAACGGCAGCGTTAGGTATCCCCAACGAGGGTGACGAGAAAATAACATCCCCAAGGCTACGCTTAGTGAAACAATACCGTAAGCGATACGGCTAAGTGACCAAGTTCCTCCAGAGGCGAAAATTAACGCCAAACCGCAAAAACCATAAATCACAGTGATTGAAGTTAATTGTGTGCGGAAATGCCATAACAAATAAGCACCACCGAAAACTGTCACTGTATTAATTAATGGATCTCCTGCCAGTAGCCATAGAAGTAAAATTAAACTAGCAAAGCCGTAACCCACCGCAACAGTACCTAACCGTTGATGGCAGCGCCATAAAATATAACCACAACTTAAAATAATGCCAAACAACACTGGATGCAAGGGGTCTTTAATCCAGCCATATTTCCAATTTGCTGCGCCAATTGTAATTTGCATGAGCATTTTCCACCACCCCTGCCAATCAAAACCCAATGAGGGACGCCATGCTTTTTGTGCATTAATGAATGCCAAAGCATCGCCAAATTGAATTTTGCAATACAAACTGTAGAGAAATAAACCACCAGCGGTAGCTAAACTCGCTAAGTAAGCTTTTATGCCTCTGCGTTCTTTCCAAGATACAAGTAAAAATGCGGGGATCATTGCTATGCCGGTGGGACGCGTTGCAGTAGCCATAGCACCCCAAAGAGCTGTCCAGCCATTTTGTTTGTGATCAAAAGCCCGTAAAGCTGCTGTACTGAATAAGAGATATACTCCTTCTGAGTAAATAACTGTACCAAATAAAGACTGCGGAAACCACGCCAATACAGCCGTTACCCAGCGGGCTGTAATCATTCCATGACGCTCATTTATCCAAGCGTACAAGACAATCAGCGCTGCTAAAAATGCTAGATTATTGACTAGCGTGCCTGCCACTTCAAAGGGCAATCCGATGCTCATGACTGCACGGCTTAACAAGGGAAATAAAGGGAAAAAAGCAACTAAATATTCTTTTCTTTCTAGTGAATAATCGTAACCAGAAGTTGCAATTTTTTTATATAAAAGGCTATCCCAAGCAAAGAAGGTATCCCAGCTTAATGTTGCAGGTACACCATTTGATGGGGTCGGAAGCAAAGGCGTAATTAAAAACATTGCAGCAGCGATAATCAATCTGCTACACAGCCACATCGCTAAAGCAAAAAATAAACCATTTACCCATACATCTCTGTGTTTAAACATCTAATTAAATGCCTGAGATATTATGAAAATAAAAACGGATATATTACCCAAAAAAGTAGACGAGAAAGATTATATGGAAACAAACAATGATGTCCATTCAAAATCTTTTGTGTCTTTTTAGCCTACCCAATGTTCTTGGGCAAATCCTACAGCTATCTTGGCAAGTAATGTGACAAACAAACCCAATATTAAATATCCCTGACGAGGATGGCGAGATAGTACTATACCTATGGCTACGCTCAGAGGCACAATGCCATAAGCAAGACGACTTAAGGAAATCGTACCTCCAGAGGCAAGCAGCAAACCTATACCACAAAAGCCGTAAATAAAAGTCACTGGGGTTAGTTGCGTGCGTAAATGCCACAACACGTAGCTGCCACCCAAGACCATAAAAGCGTTGAGCAAGTTATTAATCAATTGTTCGTTGGCTACGATTAACAAAAACAAGACTAAAGCGTAAAAGCTATAAATTAATTTCACAGAATTGAAATGTTTTCGGAAGCGCCACAAAAAATAGCCACTATTAACAATCGTGGCAAACAACAGAGGATACCAAGGGTTTTTAATTCCGCCAGATGGGCCTTGAATCCAACCATATTGCCAATTATTTGTGCCAACTACAATCTGCATGACCATATTTAACCAACCCTGCCAGTCAAATCCCAGAGAAGGCCGCCATCCCCGTTGTGCTTCGATAAATGCTAGAGGGTCACCAAAAGAAATCGCGCAGTACAGACTGAACAGAAGTATTCCGATCGCGGTAGTTATACCAGCAATATAGGCTACGGGTGGTCTGCGTTCTTTCCAAGCAGCGATCGCCAATGCTGGAATTAGTGCCATACCTGTAGGACGCGTTGCTGTAGCGATCGCACCCCAAAGGGCAGTCCAGCCATACTGCTTTTGATCAAACGCCCGCAAAGCAGCTGTACTCAAAAACAAATACAGCCCCTCTGTGTAAATCACCCCCGTAAACATCGCAGATGGATACCAAGAAACCACAGCAGTAGACCACTGTGCTGCATTAAGGCCATAATGCTCCTTTACCCAGAAAAACAAACAGTAAAGGGCTGCCAAAAATGCCAAGTTATTCACCAGCGTCCCAGCTAGTTCAAACGGCAACCCCAGTTTCATCAAACCCCAAATGCTTAAGGGAAACAGGGGAAAAAAAGCTAGATTATGCTGTTTACCGTCATTGACGAATTCATATCCAGTAGTGGCGATCGCCCGGTAATGTATACTATCCCAAGCGTCAAAAACCCCCCAACCAAAATGAGATGTAGTTCCTTCTGCTGGTGATGGCATATTTGGCGCAATCAGCAACATGGTTGTCCAAATAAACATCCGGCTGACAAACCACATTGTTGCGGGAAAGAGGAAATCGTTTTTCCACAAAATTTTACTTATAACTATCTGAACTTTTGCCATAGGTTTGAGTGTTTCAACAGACTCCTTTATGCATGCTTTTACCTATGGCTGTAACACAGCAATTTATGAGTAACATTTTGCACTTTCAATCCTCTACACCTAAATTACAAACTGAATATACTGACAATTAATTGCGAGTATTTCTTATTTGATTATCCTTGCTTAAATTTTCAGCAATTATATTTATAGTATTTAGGAACACATATTTTGTCTATTTATATAAAAATTGCCTGATTTAAGGACTTTACAGAAATTTTCGTTTTTTTGCGTCACACTTCGGCTATCTCCTTCCTCTGCACCCTTGCTCCCCAGCTTTTCTTCGGGCTCCTGAATTCTGCCTCTTTGAACTTCTGAGCGGCAAAAGTCGCAGAAGCGTCTACAGAGTTCTCTCTGAATTCTTCTTATAATAATGAGTCCTAAGCAATTTATAGTGAGAGTTGTCTGTAAATCCTGAAACAATTGTGAAAGCGATTACTCTTGTTGGTTCCACTGGTTCTATTGGTACTCAGACTTTAGATATTGTCACTCAGTACCCAGATCAGTTTCGGATTGTGGGATTGGCAGCTGGGCGCAATATGGAAATGTTAGCGGCTCAGATTCGGCAGTTTCGACCAAAAATAGCAGCGATTTGTTCAGAAGAGCAATTGCCAGCACTCAAAGAAGCCATCAAAGACCTTGATCCCCAACCGATTCTTCTGGCTGGCGAAGCCGGAGTCATAGAAGTTGCCCGCTATGGTGATGCCCAAACGGTTGTTACGGGTATCGTTGGTTGTGCTGGCTTGCTACCCACCATCGCAGCTATAGAAGCGGGTAAAGATATTGCCTTAGCCAATAAAGAAACCCTGATTGCCGGCGGCCCTGTGGTTTTACCCCTAGTCGAAAAACACGGTGTCAAATTATTACCAGCTGATTCCGAGCATTCTGCAATATTTCAATGCCTCCAAGGTGTACCAAAGGGAGGCTTGCGGCGGATTTTGCTCACTGCATCTGGTGGGGCTTTTCGAGATTGGGATGTAGAAAAGTTAGCAGAAGTGACGGTTGCTGATGCCCTGAAACATCCTAATTGGTCGATGGGGCGTAAAATCACAGTAGACTCAGCTACTTTGATGAATAAGGGACTGGAAGTGATTGAGGCTCACTTCTTGTTTGGCTTGGATTATAAAGATATCGAAATTGTCATTCATCCCCAAAGTATTATTCACTCGTTGATTGAACTGCAAGATACCTCAGTTTTAGCGCAACTCGGTTGGCCGGATATGCGTCTACCTCTGCTGTATGCGTTATCTTGGCCTGAGCGCATCTATACCAACTGGGAACGACTAGATTTGGTGAAAGCTGGAAATTTAACCTTCCGGGAACCAGATCATCAGAAGTATCCTTGTATGCAGTTAGCTTATGCTGCTGGTAAAGCTGGTGGTTCGATGCCGGCTGTATTAAATGCCGCAAATGAACAAGCTGTAGCGTTATTTTTAGAAGAGAAAATTCGATTTTTAGATATTCCTCGATGTATTGAATGGGTTTGCGATCGCCATCAAAATAATAACTGTGTAAATCCTTCTTTAAATGACATTTTGGCAGCAGATACATGGGCAAGACAAGAAGTTTTAACTGCAACTGAAAAATTGGCAACTCATACGCCAATAATTTCTTTACGTTGAACAGCTTGAAAATAGGAAGACACTGGTGAGGATGGTGATTTAAATAAACCACCCTCAGCACTGTCATCTTCTATCGATTCATAGTTTATATATTTACGAATAAATCAAGATATTTTTATAAACTTTTCCTAAAAGCCAACTTTCAACAGACTAGCAAACAGCCATTAACTCATCACCGGGATAATGGAAGGTAAAGCAATTGCCTGTATGCGATCGCAACAGTAATTTTTGCGATCGCGCTACTATATTCAACTGACTGTCTTAATTATTTCTTGGGCTGCTTTTTCTTTACTATCGTCGCGAAAAATCATCCGCACCGGGCGAAACTTCACGTTCTGCCTCACCTACAACTGGTGCGCCTGATTCACCTAAAGCCTTTGAATAGAATAGACCTGCCAATATCGCACCTAAAATTGGAGCTACCCAAAATAGCCATACTTGCTTAAACAGTTCTACACCAGCAAAAAGTGCTGGGCCAGTACTACGAGCAGGATTAACCGATGTATTCGTTATAGGTATGCTGATCAAATGAATTAGTGTTAATGCTAAACCAATAGCAATTGGTGCAAAGCCCTTTGGCGCACGACCATCTGTTGCACCTAAGATCACAATTAAAAAAATGAAGGTAAGTACGACCTCTGTAATGAAACTAGCAGCCAGCGAATAGCCTCCAGGAGAATGTTCTCCAAAACCATTTGTCGCTAATGGATTGGAACCAGAAAGCGTAAATCCTGGTTTACCAGTGGCAATTAAATAAACTAGACCTGCGGCTAGTATTGCTCCCAATACCTGAGCAATAATGTACGGAAGCAATTCTGAGGCTGGAAAACGCTTTCCTGACCAAAGACCAAATGATACAGCTGGGTTAAAATGAGCGCCGGAAATATGACCAACTGCATAGGCCATAATTAGCACTGTTAAACCAAAAGCCAGAGAAACACCTACAAAGCCAATTCCTAATTCATTGGCTTTTGCATCTGGAAATGCTGCTGCAAAAACAGCACTTCCACATCCACCAAGAACTAGCACAAATGTCCCAACGAATTCCGCAAGACATCGTGTTAAAAGTGATATCATAAACAGCTCCTTGCTTAAGCAACTGATTGAAAGCGTTATAAACTAAGCGTTAAGAAATTTTTTTAAATCTCTTACTACAGATTTAGCCTCAACACCGTTAAACTTATCAGCTTTTATACATCCCAACAGTAACTCAGCAACTCTTAACAAATAGGCGGCGCAGTGGAGTCTCTACCGCTGCCTGCAACAAATTAGTTTCAACGATTTGTACCAAAGTTTAAGCTTAAACGGCATAATGAAAATATTTTGGACATAAATATTTTCATTATGAACCCCGTTTTATTAGAGTTCAGACTAGATAGACAATTTCAAAGAAAAAATAGGAGATGATCAACTAGACCAATTTCAATTTGGGATAGTGAGTATGGGTGCGCTCCTTTCGTTTTGAAGACAGCCAACTCAAAGCAGATATTCTAGTAAGTTTGCGTTCAAACTTGTATTAATGGGGCGCACTGCTACCATATTCTGGCAAGGGCTATTTAGTAAACATGGTGACATTAAAGTAAACCATCCAAAATTAGGACAGGTAAAGGTAAGCTTATAATCAAATTTACACTTTCGGAAAACGGTTACACGCCCGATTTTTACTACTTACCTTGATTTACTTACTACTTTGTTTTGTGCCACTTCTGGGCGCGGAATGTCGGTTAGAAAATTCATAAAAAAGCTGCATCACACACAAATTTTTGTGCCACTTTTTGGTATAATTATTGAGACGGGTGCTACCAAAAAATTTTAACATTTAAGTCCTAACTCTAGTAACTACTAAAACCTACGTGCAAAAGCTTTTGTAGCATTAGTTATTACCAAGAGAAAGATTTACCATTTTTGAATAAATAGGCTTTTTACTAAAAGCAATTCTCAAGGAATTGATATATGATTGTTACCTTGATTGTGGCTTGGATCATCTTCACAATATTATGGAAAGTATTAAAAACTACTGTGAGCAATGCATTGACTATTGCTGCAATCCTCGTCTTGTTAAATATTGGTTTTGGTATTACTCCCCAAGATATTTGGCATCAAATAATTCAGTTTGGTAACACTCTGTCACAAATTCGTGGGAGTAAGTAAGAGAATTAGAATTCAGGAGTAGTAGAGACGCGATTATACTCTTACGAGAAGCCGCTCTTCGAGCGTCTACGCATCTGTACAGGAGTTATACCAATTCACGAAAATCTTGATACATATAGATTTCTCGTAGGGACACGGCATTGCCGTATCCCTACCAAAGTATTTGTATCATTCTTAAAGTGAAATGGTATTAGAAGAGAAGTAGGGGAAGAATAACTAATAACTTTGACTTTGGACTCTTGACTCAGTACATTTTGTGTAAAAATTTCATCCTTGATGTAATGCTGAAACCTTTGCCAGTGCGTCTTTAACGCTTGCAGGCAATTGACGCATAATTTTGCCTCTTTCGCGATCTAATGCCACTAAAGTCACCTTGGCAGTAACATATAATTCTTGTCCATCAGTTGAAGCGATCGCATAATCCCAATTAAGGCGAACACCAGTAACTTCAGCCATCCGTGTTTTTACCACCACTGCCATTCCTAATTGAATTGAACGGTGATAACGCACCGACAATTCCACAACTGGTAAATCACAGCCTAAAGCTACTAAATCAGCAAATTCAATACCTATTGATCGCAAGCATTCTATCCGCGCTTCTTCCATCCAAGCTAGATAAGAACCGTGCCAGACAATACCTGCATAATCAGTGTGATGGGGTTGCACTCTTACAGGATATTCAAACCAATTCTCAAATTCATAACTCGATGGAGTGTCAAGGGCGCTTGTTGGTAGTTTTGGTTGGCTTGATTTTTCTTCTGACATCTTCAAGTCCTAAACAGCTATGAATTTTTTACATCTGGAGCAGCTAAAAAATTAATTGCATTGCATAACTTATTGATTTAAGATTTACACTTCTGTATACATGGAGTGTTTTGTTATGCAGCCTAATCTTCGTGGTATTACTGTTGTAACTTTACATGTACTTAGTCTACTAGGTTTTTGGATACTCTCACTAGTAAATAAGTAAGTAATCTCAAATCAAAACTTGCATATGTCTCTGGAGAAAAAGCTCAGACTTTACCCAAAAACAATAGCTAATCTGAGATTCAAAAGCTCAAGCAATCAGCTATTAAACAATCTCAGCAAGGTGGGTTTTTCGAAGCATTACAAAGATTAGCAACAGCATTAGCTATTAGCACAGAACTAAGAGATAGTTCTTAAAAAGTTGTAACATTAATAACATCAAGCAACTATACCAAAATCAGTGACAGTATTCGCAAGCACTTTAATTCTATCAACAAGCCTTGTTTGTAGTGGGTAAGCCGAAGACTCATCTATTTTATTTGACAATGGCGATCGCGTTGATCTTAAAGGTGAGCTAAACATTCCCTGTTGTGGATTTGGTAGTTCTAAGTACCTACGAAACCTGTTTGGTGAGCAGGTTGAGCAACGAGAAATTTTATGGCTTTAGCTACCAAATGTAAATAAACGGGCCCTGGGTCAGCGATAATTTCCTTGTAGGCTGTAGATACTGGTGGTACACAAGCATTGATTAGTGCTTTTTGTGCTACGCTACACTTAGGGATTTTAACAAAAGCTGAAGCCTTAGAGCAAAGACAAATTGCTTTGATTACTGGAAACCTAAAGGCGAAAAATCAAAAGTTACCTGTAGTAAGCACTACTAACTTTAATCACCTATAATATTGGGGATCATTCATTTAGATTGGCAATGGACTTTAGGTGAACCTTCCCAAGGTTCCTAGTCAATGCTGATGTGTGGTGGGTAAGCTGGAAGACTGTATGATTTGCTTGGCAAGAGCGATCGCCTGCCATATTAGTTTAAAAGGCTGAAGCAAAGCTAGCTATTGCCTATAAATAAATAGCTAATAGCTTGTATAAATTATTTTTTACTACACACTCAACTGGCAAGTTCACAAAGTAGAAGCCCTGACCAAAGCGTATATCACTCTGATGACTCGCAAATTTAACCTCAGTCATCTGTGCTATTTGGCACTTTTGTCTTTGATTAGCAATGCGTTTTAATATCTTTACTACTTAAAGCTCAAAATTTTTCCGGTGAGGTTTTGGCACACACAAAAATGTGACAGCCTCTGCATGAGCCAATCTCTTAACGGTAATGGGCGATCTTTTACAAAGCCAGTATTACAAATTAGCCTCTGGGTGAGCGCAAAGCACATACCAGGCATTAAGCGAGAGCTTCTCCGTAGGAGTCACCCCAGTTGCTACAACGGAGGCGAACCTTCCTTCAGGTGACGCTCCTGCGTCACTCTAAGCGTTCGCCTTCGGTCTCGTAGAGAAGCTATGCCAAAGGCTTTACGCTGCGCTAACACAGTCCCCTGCGGAGGGAAACCCTCCAGCAGCGCTGATTCACCGCAACGCACTGGCTCACCAATTACCGATGATTAATTCGCAACTTAGCGTTGACCTTCGGAACCTTAACACTTCTTAGCAAGGGTTTTGGAGCCTGTACCAGGTTGCATAGATTGCTTGACAAGGTTGGCCAGTTCCTGAAGTTGGTTAATTGCCTCAGCTCCTTCTAGCTTCATTAATTCGCGGTCATCCCGCATTTCCGTCCAAGTAATCCCATAATCGGATACTAGAAACCGAATTAGGTGGTTATCACCCAAGCTAACCATAAATGATGCACTATTCATCTGGTCGCCACAGGTATAGCAGGAAGCAGGATATCCACGCCGTTCTAGTACGATTGCCAAGGCTTGTAGATTCATTACCAAGTCTTGGACAAATTGTCTGTGTTGATGTGCTAGTCTCAGAAACACGTTAGTCCTCCAGACACCACTGTGATTTGAGTTAAGTCTCTTTTATATTTTCTTTAGATTTTCCCATCCATTGGTATTGTAAACTATTCATTACAATTACCGGATGCTTAAGGAGTCATTAAATAGACTACCTTGCTTAGGGTAGTTGATAACTATCCTGTCTGCCGTATCAAACTATTCACTTTGCTGATTCAAAATCTCAGACAGAATCACTAAGTTTAATAATTTCTTTATACAGTTCTGTCAGAAGTAGATTTTTACTGGCAGCAATCCGTTTTAAGAGTAACTTAAATCTAGCACTAGTCAAGTGCAGAAAAGCTACAGATTAAGTTTTTACAGTTAATCAGCAGGCAAACTCGTTGCTATTGCAGGCTCTATCACCTTTTTTCGTCGTTTTAGTACTGATTCTTTAGGTGATTAAATTGTGTGTACTTTAATATAGATTTGGTATTTGCTAATGATTGGACATACCAAGTCTTTCTCGGAAAATACCGAGTTGTCTAGATAACTGTACAAATTTGAGATTTAAGCTATTGAGTATTAGCTAACTAATGTAGTTTTTTATACAAAAATCCTTACTTAAAGAACCAAGGATAAATGTAAAGTGAAAAGAAGATAGACTTAAAATAGAGAATAACCAAATTTTGGTTAGCGGTGTTGCCATTTAGGCAATATTTTGATGCTTTTGTAGGCTATATAGCAAAATTCGCATCAATGGCAGCAAATGTGATCCTGAAATCAAAGCCGTGCAACCCATAAGCTTTTCGATTTTGTAACTACATCCTGCTCATACTAATTCTCCATAAAAGCTGCACTTAATATTGATTCAACGAACCGCCCATTGGGAAGGAATAATCGTTAAGGCAAGTTTTTGGAGAATTGGTATCAGCCAAAGCTAGCAGGGTGTAGTTCATTAGAAGTTAGCTCTCAATTAGTCATTAGTCACTATTAACTTTATAAATTGACTAATGACCTAAAGAACTAAACAGGACTTAGCTGTCTTTGTGTGACATCTGGGGGACTTGCTTCTGGCCCATCAGCCTCCGAAGGCGGTACTAACTGCCAGAACTTTGGCAAAAATTCTTGCCAATTTTGCAGAATCTTCTTCGCTTTTGGTGAACCAGTGCGTTCTAGGTGAGTTTCGATTAACTCTTGCAGCTGTCTTTCGCCAGCTTCGGTAATTACCCGCTGGAGTTTGACGATTTCCTGATTGACTAATTCAGGGAAAAAGCCGTCTTCATCTAAGAAGTATGCCAGTCCTCCAGTCATCCCAGCGGCTACGTTACGTCCAACTTTGCCTAGTACGACAATCACACCACCAGTCATGTACTCGCAGCAGTGGTCGCCTGCGCCTTCAATCACTGCAATGCCTTTAGAGTTACGCACAGCGAAGCGTTCTCCCGCTAGACCATTGGCAAACAAGACGCCGCCAGTAGCACCATAAAGACAGGTATTGCCAACAATTACATTTTGTGCAGGATCATAGGTAGCCTCAGACGGGGGTTTAATGATGATTTCACCACCGTGCATCCCTTTACCTACGTAGTCGTTTGCTTCTCCCTCCAGCGTCAGAATTATGCCAGGGAGGTTGAATGCACCAAAGCTTTGTCCAACACTGCCTTGAAACTTGAGATTAATTTGTCCTTTAAAGCCGCTATCACCATACTGGGATGCGATCGCTCCTGCTAACCTTGCACCTACTGTTCTATCGGTGTTGACTATCCGTAAAGACTTGGTGACGGTAGATTGTTTGCTAATAGCAGCTTGGATATCTGGATCTGCAAGCAATTGGTCATCCAAAACTGCACCGTTGCTATGGACTTGTTCATGTACCAACCAGCTACGGTTTTCTCTAGTATCTGGTAGTTGAAGTAAACAGTTAAGGTTCAAGGCTTGCGTTTTGCTAACTTTCGCCTTTGCCTCTGGGGATACTTTCAACAAATCTGCGCGTCCAATGATTTCAGTCAAAGAACGGTAGCCGAGTTTTGCTAATAAACTCCGCACTTCTTCCGCAATGAAATAGAAAAAGTTAACGACGTGTTCTGGTATGCCTGTGAAACGCTTGCGGAGTTCTTCTTTTTGGGAAGCGACACCGACGGGACAGTTATTAGTGTGGCATATCCGTGCCATGATACAACCCTCAGCAATCATGGCGATGGAGCCGAAACCGAATTCTTCACCACCCATCAATGCACCCATTACTACATCCCAGCCACTCTTAAAGCCGCCATCTACGCGCAAAACCACGCGATCGCGTAGGCTGTTTTCCATCAAAACGCGATGGACTTCGCTTAAACCGAGTTCCCAAGGTGAACCAGCGTGCTTAATTGAACTGAGTGGTGATGCTCCTGTGCCACCATCATGCCCAGAAATCTGGATGATATCAGCGTTGGCTTTGGCTACACCAGCGGCAATTGTACCGATGCCGACTTCTGCAACTAGCTTCACTGAGACTTGCGCTTTCGGGTTAATTTGGTGCAGGTCAAAAATCAGCTGTGCTAAGTCTTCAATCGAATAGATATCGTGGTGCGGTGGCGGTGAAATCAGCGTTACACCTGGCTTGGAGCGTCTTAACATTGCAATGTAATTGCTCACCTTTGGCCCTGGTAGCTGTCCGCCTTCTCCAGGCTTAGCACCTTGGGCGATTTTGATTTCAATTTGTCTGGCGCTGCTCAAATACCCTGGTGTCACACCAAAGCGCCCTGACGCAACTTGCTTGATAGCGCTAGAAGCAGTGTCACCATTCCGCAATCCGTTTAAATGCGGTAATGTGGCTGAGTGGCCAGACTCATCAACGTCATCCAGCACTGTATAACGCACTGGATCTTCACCACCTTCCCCAGAGTTGGATTTACCGCCAATCCGGTTCATGGCGATCGCTAGTACTTCATGGGCTTCTCGTGACAAAGCGCCCAAAGACATTCCACCAGTGCAGAAGCGTTTGACAATCTCCGTTACCGACTCCACTTCTTCTACAGGAATTGGTGAGCGATCGCCTTGAAAGTCCAACAAGTCACGCAAGGCTGTAACAGGTCTACCTTGGAGATATTTTTTGTAAACTTCGTAGTGGTCGTAGTTCTTGCTTTCTACAGCTTTATGCAATGCCTTCGCCAATTGCGGGTTGTTCATGTGATACTCACCCTTGGGAAAGTAATTGACAAAGCCCAAGTTTTCTAACTTTTTGGCAGTCAGATCCGGGAAAGCCTTGTTATGGAAGGTAAGTACTTCACCTGCAAGTTCTTTGATACTCAAACCACCAATCCGGGAAGTTGTACCACGGAATCCCAGTTCTAATAAATCTCCACCGATGCCAATCGCTTCAAAAATTTGCGCTGCTTGATAGCTGGAGAGTAAAGAAATTCCCATTTTGGAGAGAATTTTTAACAACCCTGACTCGATGGATTTGCGATAGTTGCCTAAAGATTGCTCTAGGGTGAGGGGTTTAATTTTGCCCCGCTGCATAAAATCTTTTGTTTTGGGGTCTAACCACCAATCACGTACCGTGTCCAAAGCCATATATGGACAAACTGCACCAGCACCATAGCCAATCAGACAAGCAAAGTGATGGGTACTCCAGCACTGGGCCGTATCGACAATCAGGGATGTTTTCATTCGCAACCCTTCGCGAATCAGGTGATGATGCACAGCACCCACCGCTAACATAGGAGGAATGTAAGTATACTCAGGGCTGAGTGAAGAGCGATCGCTTAATATTAAAATCTTTGCACCTGCCCGCACTGACTCCGCTGCTTGTGCTTGCAATGACTGCACAGCTGCTTTCAACCCTTCTGGCCCGTCAGCAATTGCAAAGAGAGTTGGCAACTCAGCTGTGGCAAATCCTGACAGCTTGATAGCGTCCAATTCTGCCTCGGTCAACACTGGCGATTCTAGTTTCAATCTCCGGGCATATTCTGGCTTTGGTTCCAATAAGTTACCCCGTTCACCCAGTTCGACTTTCAACGACATCACTAGCTTTTCCCGCAAGGGATCAATAGCTGGGTTTGTCACCTGAGCAAAGCGCTGTTTGAAGTAGTCATAGAGCAGGTGGGTCTTTTCTGACAGCACAGCTAAGGGAATATCATCTCCCATGCAGAAAGTTGGCTCTGTGCCTTGCTCTGCCATTTTTTCAATCACCATTTCTACATCTTCTGAGGTGTAGCCAGAGGCAATTTGATGACGAAGTAAGGTTGGTTTGTCGATTGTTGCTTGTTCGGTGTAATCAGTTATTTGTCCTTTACCATTGCCATTGCCATTACCATTGCCATTTACGGATGATGAATGACCAATCAATGACTTTAATTCTTGGCGGTTTTGTTGCAACCATGTACCATAAGGTTGTTCTTTGGCTATCCGCTGCTTAATTTCCCAATTTTTCAGCACTTCATGGCTTTGCAAATCCACAGCAATCATTTGCCCCGGCCCAAGTCTGCCTTTCTCAATGATATTGGCTTCTGGGAATTCCACTACACCAGCTTCGGAAGCTACCACAATGTAATCATCTTTGGTGATAAAGTAGCGAGCTGGTCTTAAGCCATTACGGTCTAGTGTTGCACCGACTTTTTTCCCATCGCTGAATACCAACAGTGCTGGCCCATCCCACGCTTCTTGCAGACCACTGTAATATTCGTAAAAATCAACAATTTCTGGATGATCACGCAAAGACGGCTGATTTTGGTAAGCCTCTGGAACCATAATCATCAAGGCTTCCAAGGGGCTGCGTCCAGAACGCACCAGTAATTCCAAGACATTATCTAAGGTGGCTGAGTCGCTGTTGTCGATATGGACTAATGGCTTGAGGTCATTAATGCGATCGCCCCAGACTGGATGATTCAAGCTGGCTTCTCTGGCCATCATCCAGTTGATGTTACCTAACAAAGTATTGATTTCGCCATTGTGTCCCAAAAGCCGCATCGGTTGCGCCAAAGGCCACTTGGGCATCGTGTTGGTACTAAAACGTCGGTGATAGACGACAAAAGCGCTCTTATAAGCTGGGTTTTTTAAATCGTCGTAAAACTCGCCTAACACAGCGGAACGCACCATGCCTTTGTAGACAATTGTGCGGCTTGACAAAGAGCAGATATAAAATTCTTCTGAAATATCGTATGCAGCTTTACTAATGCGGCGGCGGGTAAGATACAACTGCCTTTCTAGTTCATCACCGCTTTTATTTTCAGAAGCTAGAAAAACTTGTTCTATCTGGGGTTGATTTTCTCTAGCTTGTACCCCTAGCAAATGTGGCTGCACTGGCACTACTCGCCAACCCAGTACAGTTAATTTTTCTTCGGCAGCTACTTGCTCAAC